>NZ_JBFAKX010000011.1:0-232298 GCF_040655935.1 Promicromonospora sp. NPDC050262
GGTTGCCCTCCCCCCCCCCCGCGGGCGGGGGGGGGGGGGGGGGGGGGGGGGCCCTGGGGGGGTACCAACCGGGGGGGGGCGCCCCCCCCCCCCACGGAGATGAGTGCCGGTGTTCTGCGGACGCGGTAGTGCTGCGCCGCGCCTGAGATGGCGGACATCTGAGATATTCCTCTCTTCATTGGGAGGTGATTTACCGATCACACACCGCAGCCCCGCAGGGCACAAGCGCTGCTGACCGCTGGATAGGGTGATTCGGTGGACCTCATTACCCCCTTTGCGAGGATGCTCCGGGCCGACAACCCGGGCCCGATGACGCTCGACGGCACCCGGTCGTACGTGCTGCGCGCCCCCGGGTCGCCGGGCTGCGTGGTGGTGGATCCCGGCCCGGACCTGACGCCGCACCTCGCCGCGCTGGCCGACGCCGGCCCCGTCGACCTGGTGCTCGTGACCCACCGGCACGCCGACCACACCGGCGGACTGGCGAGGTTCCGGGAGCTCACCGGCGCCCCGTCGCGCGGGGTGCTTCCGGAGTTCTGCGCGGAGCGCGACGGGGACGCGGGTGCCGGCGGGGTAGGCGCGGGTCCGCTGGCCGACGGCGAGGTCCTGGAGGCGGCGGGCCTGCGCGTCGAGGTGCTGGCCACGCCGGGCCACACGGCGGACTCGGTCTGCCTCGTGGTGTCGGACGGCACGTCCTCCGTGGTGCTCACCGGGGACACGGTGCTGGGCCGCGGCACCACCGTGCTCGCCGAGCCGGACGGTTCGCTGCGGGACTACCTGGTGTCGCTGGACCGGCTGAGCGCGCTCGATCTGCCCGACCCCGTGCCGGGGCTGCCCGGGCACGGACCCGTGCTCCCGGACCTGCGCGCCGTGGTGCACGCGTACCGCGAGCACCGAACGGAGCGGCTGGGCCAGGTGCGCTCCGCGCTCACCGCCCTCGGCCTGACGCTGCCGGACGCCGGTGCCCCACTCCCGGAGCCGATCCTGGACGCCGTCACCGGCGCGGTGTACGCCGACGTCGACGCGTCGGTGCTGCCGGCGGCCCGGTCGTCGGTGCGGGCGCAGCTGGAGTACCTGCGCGGCCGGCCCGAGAACTGACCGCCGGCGCCGACCCTGGACCCCGGGCAGCCTCAGGGGAGACCGCTACGCCGCCGAGAAGGTAACGCTCAGCTAGCAGTGCTACCTGTGCGTTACGCGCGCCCACGGGTCACGTCTCTCCCGCGACCTCCAGGAGCACGTGATACCGCCAACGAGGTAACGCTGAGCTAACAGTGCTATCTCAGCGTTACCTCCTCCGTTGTCCGACCTCTCCCGGGCGCCCGGCCAGCGCGAGGGTCAGAGCGGCTTGCCCAGGAAGAGGAGCACGGGGTTGTCCGGGTCGTGCGGCGGGTACGGCAGCACCGGCCGGTAGCCGAGCTTCACGTAGAGCCGCAGCGCCTCGGGCTGCCGGATGCCCGTGCCGAGGTAGAGCGCGAGCCCGCCCCGGCGTCGGGCCTCGACCTCGATCTGGCGCACCAGGGCCGTGGCGACGCCCGCGCGCCGGGCGGCCGGGTCGACGAACACGTTCCGCATCTCGAACCCACGGGAGTCCGCCGCCTCGGCCGAGGCGGCGGTGAGCCCCGCGACACCGCGCAACGGGTCGCTCGTGAGATGCTCCGGCCCGATGGGCGCCGCGGCGACCGAGGCGCAGCCGACCGGCCGCCCGTCGAGGGTCGCGACGAACGTGGCCAGGGCCGCGCGTCCACGCTCGGCGTCGACGACGTCGTAGCCGCCGCGCGCCTCGACGTCGGGCACCATGGAGGGGTAACGCTCCTGGTGGAACGCCCACATGGCGCGCCGCAGGGCGGCGGCTCCGGGATCGTCCCAGGGCACCTCGTGCAGCTCGAGGGCCGGCGCCGCGCCCGCCGCGGATCCGGGGCCCGCGGCCGGGGCGCTCTGCGGAGAACCGTCGGCCGAGACCAGCCACTTGCCGAAGCACCGCGAACCCGGCTCGTCCGAGAACACGCCGAACGACTCGACCGGGTCGTACCCCAGCCGCAGGTACAGCCCGAGCGACTCGGGCTGCATCAACCCGCTCTCCAGGATCAGGTGCCGCACGCCGGCGTCGCGGGCGACGTCCTCCGCGGCGTTCATCAGCGTGCGGGAGAGCCCGCGCCCGCGGAAGCCCGGCGCCACGTACACGCGCTTGACCTCGGACGTCCCGTCCGGGTGCAGGCCGCCCTGGTAGTCGTCGCGACCCGACAGGTCGCGCAGCGCGGCATGCCCGGCCGGCTCGCCGTCGACCCGCAGGAGCAGGGTCGCGAACACGTTCGACGGGTCCACCTGGTCGCGCGGGTCGGGCACGGGGGCACCGTCGGGGCCCGTCGTCGACGGCCTGCCCGGCTGCGCGTACCGCAGGTCGATCTCGTGCTGCTGCTCCGCGCGCAGGCGGACGGCGTCCGCGTGGTCCCAGCCGACCGTCTCGATCGTGAGACCCGCGAGAACCTCAGCGGCCATGCCCGCCCGCCCGGACCTGACCGGTGGTCACGCGTGGACCAGGGAGGACAGCACCGACGTGAAGAACGTCAGGCCGTCCACACCCGCGCGCGGCCCCTCGGCGGACGCCGGGCCGAAGCCGGCCTCGACCGCGTGCTCCGGGTGCGGCATGAGCCCCACCACGTTGCCGCGCTCGTTGCTGATGCCCGCGATGTCGCGGCGCGACCCGTTCGGGTTCCAGCCGTCGTACCGGAAGACGACGCGGCCCTCGCCCTCGAGCTCGTCGAGGGTGTGCTCGTCGGCGACGAACTGGCCGTCCTGGTTCTTCAGCGGGATCGTGATCTGCTGTCCGCGGCGGAACTCGTTGGTCCAGGCGGTGCGCGCGTTCTCGACGATCAGCGACTGCTCCCGGCACACGAAGTGCAGGTGGTCGTTCTTGACCATCGAGCCCGGCAGCAGGTGCGCCTCGGTGAGGACCTGGAAGCCGTTGCAGATGCCGAGCACCGGCATGCCGCCCTTGGCGGCGTCGACCACGGCGGACATCGCCGGCGCGAACCGGCTGATCGCGCCCGCGCGCAGGTAGTCACCGTAGGAGAACCCGCCGGGCAGCACCACGGCGTCGACGTCCTGGAGCGACTCGTCGGCGTGCCAGAGCGAGACCGCCTCGGCGCCGGCCAGACGCACGGCGCGCACCGCGTCGCGGTCGTCGAGCGTCCCGGGGAACGTGATGACGCCGATCCGGGCGCCGGCGATCCCGGGGGCGGCCGCGGCGGCCGACACCGGCTCGGTGGCCGACATCAGGCGCTCACCGGGGTGCCGGTCGCCTCACCCGGGACCGCGGCGGCATCGGAGACCGAGACAACGTCCTCGATCACCGGGTTGGACAGCAGGGTGGCCGCAGCCTCCCGAGCGGCGGCGAGGATCTCCGGCGTCACCTCACCGTCCACCTCGAGCTCGAACCGCTTGCCCTGACGCACACCGGAGAACTGGGTGAAGCCGAGGCGCGGCAGCGCTCCGACGACAGCCTTGCCCTGGGGGTCCAGGATCTCGGGCTTGGGCATGACCT
Organism: Promicromonospora sp. NPDC050262; assembly: GCF_040655935.1. Lineage (NCBI taxonomy): Bacteria > Bacillati > Actinomycetota > Actinomycetes > Micrococcales > Promicromonosporaceae > Promicromonospora > Promicromonospora sp. NPDC050262. The sequence goes on from NZ_JBFAKX010000011.1 coordinate 3,539, forward strand.
CGACGACGACGCGTCCCACGAAGGCTCCTTGAAGGTGAGGGAATTCCGGGAAGAGTCTACTTGCGCGGCGGGGTGCCTCGCCGTCCGTGGACAGTGACCTGCGCCGCGCTGCCCCCGCGCGCGTCGTCCGGACCGGAGAACGCCTGATGAGAGAACTCTCATCGCGATCTCCTCACCGCCTCATCCGGCCAGGAGAGCGTGTGCGCGTCCGCGAGACCAAGTCGAGGAGAACCACACGTGCACACGCGAGCCGCCGTCGCCCTCGGGCTGGAGCACCGACCTGTCGCCGGCCTGTTCGGCATGCTGGTCACGGTGGCCCTCGGCCTCAACGTGATCTTCCTGTCGCACTCGTTCCTGGGGATCCCCGAGTGGCCCGGCTTCCGGTTCGCGATGGAGCGCAGCGTGCCCGAGGTGGTCGGGTACGTCTTCACCGCGTGGGCGGCCGGGCTCGCCCTGTATCTCGCCGTCGCGCACCGCCAGGCGGTGCTCGCCGCGTGGGGGGCGGTGTTCGCCGTGCTGCTCGCCGACGACTACCTCATGCTGCACGAGCGGATGGCCAAGGTGGTCTCGGCGAACGTCACGGTGCCGTACCCGTACGGGCAGCCGGTCGGCGAGATCGTCTGGCTCGCGTTCGTCGGGGGCGTGCTGCTGACCGCCGTCACCGTCTCCTACCGCTGGGCGGCACCCGAGTGGCGCGCGTCGTCCCGCGTGCTCACGGCGCTCCTCGCGCTGCTGGTGGTGTGCGGGGTGGGGATCGACGCCGTGCACGGGTTCACGACGAACCGCGGCGTCCGGCACGTGCTGCTCAGCTCGCTGGAGGACGGCGGCGAGGTGCTCCTGCTCGCCGTCGTGGTCACGTTCCTCTACGCGCTCGCCTTCTGCGGCCACCGCTCGACGCCGGACACGCTGACGCGGGGCCGGGCGGCGCTGCGGCCGTGAGCCGCAGGGGCCTCACGCCGTCAGGTACTGGTCCGCCCAGGCGCTGATGATCCGGGCGGCGCGCTTCGCCTGGCCCGGCGCGGTGAGCAGGTGGTCGGCGCCCTCCAGGGACACGAACGAGCGGGGGTGCCGGGCCTCCCGGAAGATCTCCCCGGCGTTCGAGATGTCCACGGTGCTGTCCGTCGGCGAGTGCATCACGAGCAGCGGGGAGCCCAGCTCGCGGATCTTCGAGCGCAGCTCGGCCCGCCGGACGTCCTCGACGAAGTGCCGCTTGAGCGTGAGCGCGCGGCCGCCCACCATCCACTGGGCGTGGCCGTCGTCGAACACCCGGCCCAGGACGGCGTCGTAGTTGTGCTCCGCGTGCCGCGGCTGGACCGGGGCGCCGATGGTCGCGACCGCCTGCACGCCCGGGACGTCGGCGCCGGCGGCGATCACCGCCGCGCCGCCGAAGGAGTGCCCCACGAGGAGGTGCACCGGCATGTCGTGGTCGGCCATGAACTCGGCGGCCCGCACCGTGTCGGCCACCTTGTGCGTGAACGAGCCGTCACCCCAGTCGCCCTCGGAGTCGCCCAGGCCCAGGTTGTCGAAGCGCAGCATCCCGATGCCCTCGATCGCGAGCTGCTTGCAGATCCGCGCCGCGGCCGGCGAGTCCTTGCCCAGCGTGAACCCGTGGGAGAACACTCCCCAGCCCCGCACCTCGCCGTCCGGCCGGTCGATGATGCCCGCGAGGCGCGGCCCCGTGGTGCTCTCGAACGTGACGCGCTCAGCCACGACCACTCCCCTCTCGACGAAGCCGCGATGTTAACGCCACCCGAGTTTCGCGGAGATGACACCGACGCGCAGCGAGACGGGGCGGACCAGGCCCCTGACTCGGCGCACGGCTTGCGTCGAGTCAGGGGCATGGTCGGACCGCCCGGCTGACTCGCGGCATCCGGAGCGGGTGAGTCAGTCGGGCGTGGCGCGGTGAGGCGCGCGACGGCGTCCGGCACGGATGCCGTGCTAGGGGACGGTGACCTCGCCGCGCTCGGCCTTCAGCGCGATGTCCGTGCGGTGGTGCGAACCCTTGAGCTCGATCCGCGCCACACCCTCGTAGGCCCGACGGCGGGCGTCCGCCAGGTCGGTGCCCAGCGCCACGACGGACAGCACGCGGCCGCCCGCGCTGACCAGCTCGCCGGTCTCGGAGAGCCCGGTGCCGGCGTGCAGCACGTGCACCCCGGGGAGCGACTCGGCGTCCTCGATACCCGTGATCGGGTCGCCCGACCGGGCCGACGCCGGATAGCCCTCGGACGCGACGACCACGGTGACGGACGCCTCGGGGCGCCAGCGCAGGGGCTCCAGGTCGGCGAGCACGCCGCGGGCCGCCGCGAGCAGCACCTCGGACAGCGGCGTCGCCAGCCGGGCCAGCACGGACTGGGTCTCCGGGTCGCCGAAGCGCGCGTTGAACTCGACCACGCGGGTGCCGCGGCTGGTGAGCGCGAGCCCCACGTAGAGCACCCCGGAGAAGGGCGTCCCGCGGCGGGCCATCTCGTCGACCGTGGGCTGGGCCACGCGGCTCAGCACCTCGTCCACGAGGCCGGACGGCGCCCAGCCGAGCGGGGTGTACGCACCCATGCCGCCCGTGTTGGGGCCCTCGTCGTCGTTCCCGACACGCTTGAAGTCCTGCGCGGGGACCAGCGGGACCACCGTGGTGCCGTCGCACACGCAGAACAGCGAGACCTCGGGGCCGTCGAGGTACTCCTCGACCACCACCCGGCCGTTCTCGTGGGACAGGCAGGCCGCGCCGTGGGCGAGGGCCGCCGCGCGGTCGTCGGTGACGACCACGCCCTTGCCGGCCGCGAGGCCGTCGTCCTTCACCACGTACGGGGCGCCGAAGGCGTCGAGCGCCGCCTCGAGCTCGGAGACGTCGGTGCACACGTGCGCCATCGCGGTCGGCACGCCGGCGGCGGCCATGACCTCCTTGGCGAACGACTTGGAGCCCTCGAGCCGGGCCGCCTCGCCGGACGGGCCGAAGACCGGGATGCCGGCAGCGCGGACGGCGTCCGCGACGCCCGCGACCAGCGGCGCCTCCGGGCCGACGACGACCAGCTCCGCACCGAGCCGCTCGGCGAGGGCCGCCACGGCGACACCGTCGAGCGGGTCGACCTCGTGCAGCGTGGCGACCCCGGCGATACCCGGGTTGCCCGGCGCGGCGTGCAGCTCGTGGGAGGCGGTGCCGGAGACGTTCTCCCGGTCGAGGGAGTGGACGATGGCGTGCTCGCGGGCACCTGTCCCGATGACGAGGATCTTCACGGTGGCAGAGGTCCTTCTCAGCGCTGGTGGATGAGGTCGTGGACGGGGATGATCTCGTCGCGCTTGGGCCCCACGCCGATCGCGGAGATCCGGGTGCCCGACATCTCCTCGAGCGCCTTCACGTAGGCCTGGGCGTTCTTCGGCAGGTCGTCGAAGGACCGCGCCCGGGAGATGTCCTCCCACCACCCGTCGAGCTCCTCGTAGATCGGCTTCGCGTGGTGGAACGCCGTCTGGTCGGTGGGCATCTCGTCGCGGCGGACGCCGTCGACGTCGTAGGCCACGCAGACCGGGACCTTCTCCATGCCGGTGAGCACGTCGAGCTTGGTGAGCACGATGTCGGTGAGCCCGTTGATCCGGGTCGCGTAGCGCGCGATCACGGCGTCGTACCAGCCGGTGCGCCGGGCGCGACCGGTGGTCACGCCGTACTCGCCGCCGGTCTTGCGGAGGAACTCGCCCTTGTCGTCGAACAGCTCCGTGGGGAACGGCCCCTCGCCGACGCGCGTCGTGTACGCCTTGATGACGCCGATCACGGAGTCGATCCGGGTGGGCCCGACGCCGGACCCGGTCACCGCGCCGCCCGCCGTCGCGCTGGAGGACGTGACGAACGGGTAGGTGCCGTGGTCGATGTCGAGCATCGTCGCCTGGCCGGCCTCGAACAGCACGTTCTTGCCCGCGTCGAGCGCCCTGTTCAGCTCGACCGCGGTGTCCGTGACCATGGGCCGCAGGCGGTCGGCGTACTGGAGCAGCTCGTCGAGCGTCTCGTCGACCGTGATGGCGCGCCGGTTGTAGACCTTCACCAGCAGGTGGTTCTTCTGGTCCAGCGAGCCCTCGATCTTGGCCCGCAGGATCTTCTCGTCGAACAGGTCCCACATGCGGATGCCCACGCGGTTGGTCTTGTCGGCGTACGCCGGCCCGATCCCCCGGCCCGTGGTGCCGATGCGGCGCTTGCCGAGGAACCGCTCCGTCACCTTGTCGATGGTGCGGTGGTACGGCGCGATGATGTGGGCGCTGCCCGAGACCAGCAGGCGGGACACGTCCACACCGCGCTCGATCAGCGCGTCGAGCTCCTCGAACAGGACCTCGATGTCCACCACCACGCCGTTGGCGATGACCGGCACCACGCCGGGCGACAGGATGCCCGACGGCAGCAGGTGCAGGGCGTACTTCTCGTCGTCGATGACGACGGTGTGCCCCGCGTTGTTACCACCGTTGAACTTGACCACGTAGTCGACGCGGGAGCCCAGGAGGTCCGTTGCCTTTCCCTTGCCCTCATCGCCCCACTGGGCCCCGACGAGCACGACGCCTGGCATGGATCTCCACCTTCTCGGATTGCTTGGTTGCTCCGCCGAGAGCGCTCCGTTGGCGCCGGCGGGCCGCGCCCGAGTCTACTTCGTGGTGGGCACCAGGGCGCGAACCTCGTCCACCGACGTGCCGGAGTCCACGAGGAACGTGGCGCAGCGCTCGGCCTCGGCCTCCTCGCCGATGCGGTGCGCCGCCTCCGAGAGGGCGAGGAGCGCGCGGAGGAAACCCTGGTTGGGCACGTGGCCGGCCGGGATCGGGCCCTGCCCGCGCCAGCCCCAACGGCGCAGCGCGTCCAGCCCGCGGTGGTAGCCGGTGCGCGCGTAGGCGTACGCCTCCACGTCGCCCGCGGCGGTGCCCGCCGTCAGCGCGCGCTCGGCCAGGACCGCCCACACGAGGGACGACGCCGGGGCCTGGGCCGCGACCTCGACCGGGTCGCCGCCGTCCGCCAGCCGCTCGCGGGCGGTCGGGTGGTCGTCGGACAGCAGCGTCGGGGCCGGGCCCTGGAGCAGGTTCTCGTGGGAGCTCATGCTCGAATTCTCACACCTCGACCACACCTCGGGTCGACGTGGCGCGCAGCCGGGACAACACCGGACAAAGAGGTCGCACAGGATTGCCCTTGGTGCCAACCACAACGGTGAATTTTGCCTTTCATCCGGTGCGATCGAGCAACAGTCGTTACGCTCGACACATGATCGAGATCGCGACGTCTCCCACGACGACGACGCTCGTGATCGCCGGCGACCTCGACCTCGCCGAACGAGACCAGTTCCCGGAGATCGCAGCGCGCGTGGTCGGCCTGCGCCGGCAGCTGCTCGTCATCGACATGTGCCGGGTGACCTTCATGGACTCCACCGGGGCCGCGTTCCTCATCTCGCTGGCCGACGCCGGCCGCAAGCGCGGGGGCGCCACCGTCATCCGCGGCGCCGACGAGCGGGACCTGTTCGTGCTCGAGGTGTGCGGGGCCATGGAGCTCTTCCGCGTGGACGACGAGCACTCGTGCGAGCCGGCCGCCCCCGACTCGGGGTTCGCCGTCATGACGTCGCGCGACGACGACACGTCGCCGTTATCCCACCGCGACGCGTCCACCGCGTAAAACGTTTCCCAAGGGTCTCGCCGACGCGGCACACGGAGCCCGAAGGTCTCGGGAGATCCGCCCGCGATGACCGAAGGTCTCCTACTTGGGCGGTGTCGGCTGACGGCGCAGCTTGGCCCAGACCAGCTTGCCCGAGCCCGACGGACGCCAGCCCCACTCGGCCAGCCGGTCCACGATCTGCATGCCGAACCCGCCCAGGCGGTTCGGGTGCCCGTCGGTGGCGACCGGCGGCGCCGGGTTGTTGTCCTCGACCTCGATGCGCAGCCCGTCGCCCGTGTCGTACAGGCGCAGCGCGATGTGCCCCCAGCCGTGCAGCACGCCGTTCGCCACCAGCTCGGAGACCACCAGCTCGGCCTGCGCGGACTCCTCGATGCCCCAGGCCTGGCAGGTGCGCAGCACCGCGTGCCGGGCCCGGCCGATCGAGGACGGCTCGCTCGGCAGCATCCAGCGCCGCCAGCGCGGTGACAGGGCCGTCTCCGCGGCGTCGCCCGCCGGGTCGGGGATCCGGACGACGACGATCGCCACGTCGTCCTCGGGCGCGTCCGCCAGGCGCGACAGCAGCTCCTCGCCCACGCCCGCCGCGTCGCGGGCCGTGATCGCCGACGCCGTCTCCAGCAGGGCCTCCAGGCCCAGCCGCAGGGACCGGTCGCGGCGTTCGATGAGGCCGTCGGTGTAGAAGAGGAGCGTGTCACCGGGATGCAGCTTGGCCTCGCCCGTGGTCCGTTCCCGGGAGCCGAAGCCGACGAGCGCACCGCCGCCGTCGTCCAGCTTGATCACCTCGCCGGCGCGCAGCAGGAGCGGCGGCAGGTGGCCCGCGCGCGAGTAGCCGACCGTCCAGGTGTCCGGCTCCTCCTCGCGCTGCAGGGAGGCGTACACCATGCTCGCCGAGCGCGGGATGCCCATGCCGGCCACGAGCTGGTCGACGCGTTCGAGCACCCGGCTCGGCGTGGACAGCTCGAACGCGTAGGAGCGCACCACCGAGCGCAGCTGGCCCATGGTCGCGGCGGCCTCGACGTCGTGCCCGACGACGTCGCCGATCACCAGCCCGACCAGCTCCGGCGAGATCTGCAGCACGTCGTACCAGTCGCCGCCGACCTGCGCATGCTCGGCGTTGGGGGCGTAGTAGGTCCACACGTCGAGTCCCGCGACGTCGGCCTGCTCGGGGAGCATGGCGCGCTGCAGGGTCTCGGCGAGGCGGTGCTCGCGCGCGTACATCCGCGCGTTGTCGATGGCGCTGCCCGCACGGCGTGCCACGACCTCGATCACGGTGCGCAGCGTGTCGGGCTCGTCGGCCTCGACGTAGTCGCCCGGCTCGTCCTCGTCCGGCACGATCACGACGAGGCCGAGCACGTCCCGCCGGCCGGCGACGGGGTGCACCACGACGGAGTCCGGCGCCTTGCCGAGCTCGTCCGCGAGCCGCAGCGTGAGGTCGCGCTGGAGCCAGCCCGACGCCGAGTGCGGGGCGTGCGGGATGTCGAGGTGCAGCGTGACGGGGCCGTCGAGCACGCCGTCGAGCACGTCCTGGACCGAGTCCACGACCTCGAGGATCGGCATGGGGCCCGTGGTCACGGAGTCGCCGAGCGCGTCGGTCTGCGGACGGCGGCGCTGCGTCTTGTCCGCGATGTTGTCGCCCTCGATGTACCGCGCGTGCCGGCGACCGCGGCCGCTCGGCGGTGCGGCGACGTCGACGCCGGCGGCGTGCTTGAGGCCGTCGTCGTTCACGTAGAAGCCCGCCCAGCGCACCATCGACTGGAGCAGCTCCGCGATGTCGCGCAGGGCGTACGGGTACTCGAGGTCCGTCAGGATCTCGGTGGTCTGCGCGATGAGGTCGAGGTCCTCGCGCTGCTGCCGCTCGATCTCCAGGCTCGCGAGCTGGGCGGCGTGCCGCTCCATGTGCTCGGAGACGTCCACACTGAACCCGACCCAGTGGGTGATGCGGTTGTCGTGGCCGGCCCGGGCCGGGGTGAGCGTGAGCTGCGCCCAGCCGTGCGTGCCGCCCCGCAGGTGCGACCGCACCGTCGCGTGCACCTCCTGGCCCGCGTTCACCAGCTCGGTCATCCGCTCCAGGTCCTGCGGCTCGACGAGCATCTCGCCGAGCCGGCGCACGGTGTACCCGGCGAAGTCGCTGAAACGCACGCCCGCGTAGCGCTCGAACGCCTGGTTGGCCCAGAGCATGGGCATGCCGTCCTCGGTGGGACCGGTCAGGAACACGGGGAGGCCGACGGACACCGCGGCGCGCAGCACCACGTCGCCGACCGACGGCGGAAGGGTGCGCGGGATGCCCGACCCCGAGAGCCGCGAGCGCGGGTCCGTGCCCGGCACCCGGTGGGTGCCGCCCGAGGGCGTGCCGGACGGGATGCTCGGCGGCACGCTGGCGGCCGGCGGCGGTACGGCGCGGCCGTTGGCGTGCCCGCTCCCGTTCCGGTTCGCCGAGTCGTCGTCCGACGACACGTTCACGGGTGCGTCGGATCGTGCGTTCGATGATGCGTTCGATGATGCGTTCGGGGTTGCGTTCGGCGCGTCGCCGGATGTTCCGCCGATGATGCCGTGCGAAATTCCGTCCTGGGTCGGACCGAGGCCGAAAGTGGAAAGGCCGGGGTGCCGCGGCGGCGGAGAGGACGGTGTCAGACCGGATGAATCGGTCAAAATGCCCTCCCTACGGTATCTAATGCTCGAGGTGCTGTTCCAGCAGGACATTCAACCGTAGATTGGGACAGTCCGAGATCTGAACCTCAACCTCTATCATCGGACCGATACAGCGTCACGACCACTGCTCCCGGAAGGAGAACCGTGCAGGACGGAACCTACGACCCGCCGCGCGGTCCGCAGGGCGGGAGCCCCCAGGACCCCGGCCATCAGACCCCCGAGATCGGCGATCCTGCGAGCATCCACGTCATCGTGGGCCGCTCGCGCGCACGGATCGTCCTCTCCGGAGAGATCGACGCCGACATCGGCGGTGACCTGCACGAGGCGACGGCCGCGGCCGAGGAGTCTCGTCTTCCCGTCGAGATCGACGCGCACCACGTGACCTTCATGGACTCGTCCGGCGTCGCGTTCCTCGCCCGCCTCGCCAGCCGCAGCCCGCACCGCGTGCGCGTGCTGCGGGCGCCTCCGACGGTGCGGTTCCTGCTGGAGGTCACCCGGATCGGCGACCTCCTCGACATCGTGGACGAGGACCCGGGCTTCGAGCTCGACGACGACGGCCCGTCGGGCCCGCCGTCGGGCACCGCCCCGGCACCGGCGAACGTGGGCGGCCCGCCCTCTTCCTGAACGCAGCTGCTCTGAACGCAGATGATCGGTAAAAGGTCAGGTGATCGGTAGCCCGGGCTACCGATCACCTGACCTTTTACCGATCACGCGAGCGGAGTGCTCACATCTTGTGGCCGGCCGAGCGGAGCTGCTGGCAGGCCTCGACGATGCGGGCGGCCATGCCGGCCTCCGCCGTCTTGCCCCAGGCGCGCGGGTCGTAGGCCTTCTTGTTGCCGACCTCGCCGTCCACCTTGAGCACGCCGTCGTAGTTCTTGAAGAAGTGGTCGGCCACCGGACGCGAGAACGCGTACTGGGTGTCGGTGTCGATGTTCATCTTGATGACGCCGTTGTCGACGGCCGCGGAGATCTCCTCCGCCGTCGAGCCCGAACCACCGTGGAAGACGAGGTCGAACGGCATCTCCTTGCCGATCTCGGCGCCCACGGCCTTCTGGATGTCGAGGAGGATCTCCGGGCGGAGCTTGACGGCGCCCGGCTTGTACACGCCGTGCACGTTGCCGAAGGTCAGGGCCGTCAGGTAGCGGCCGCGCTCGCCGGCGCCGAGGGCCTTGATCGTGGCCAGGCCGTCCTCGGGCGTCGTGTACAGCTTGTCGTTGATCTCGGCGGTGTGGCCGTCCTCCTCGCCACCCACGACGCCGATCTCGATCTCGAGGATCGTGCGCGCGGCCTGCGACAGCTCGAGCAGCTCGGCGGCGATCACGAGGTTCTCCTCGATCGGCACGGTGGAGCCGTCGAACATGTGCGACTGGAACGTCGGCAGGCCGCCGTTCTTGACCTGCTCCGCCTCGATGGCCAGCAGGGGCTTGACCCAGGAGTCGAGCTTGTCGGCCGTGCAGTGGTCCGTGTGGATGGCGATGTTGACGCCGTAGCCCTTGGCGACCTCGGTGGCGTAGGCCGCCAGCGCGAGGGAACCCGAGACCCGGTCCTTCACCGTCGAGCCCGACGCGTACTCGGCGCCGCCCACGGAAACCTGGATGATGCCGTCCGACTCCGCCTCGGCAAAGCCCTGAAGTGCGGCAGTAACGGTCTGCGACGAGGTGATGTTGACCGCGGGGTAGGCGAACTTGCCGGCCTTCGCCCGGTCGATCATCTCGGCGTAGACCTCAGGGGTTGCGATGGGCATCTGCGAAACTCCAAACGAATGGTGAGGTGGGCGGTCGCAAGCGTGTCCAAGGCCGCCCGGGGATGCACCATCGATCTTGCCATGATCCACCGGCAGTCGTGTGCGGTCGTTCGACAGTCGAACGGCCGAAACACTGTGGTTTTCGACTTTCAGAGGGCCGCGGACGGGCTGCGGGCGAGCTCCGGACGAGGTCAGCTCGGCGGGTGGCCGACCGGCCGGTCCTCGGGGTTGCGGCCGCGGATCGGGGTGAAGAAGGCGACGCCGACCACACCGAGGTAGATGGCCGCGACGGCGAGCAGCGGACCCGAGGCGCCGAACCGGGCCGCCGCGGCGGTGAGCGCGGCGGCGCCCAGCGGCGCGAGGCTGTGGTGGATGGTCCAGAACGCGGCGGTGACGCGCCCGAGCAGCGCGTCCGGCGTGATCATCTGCCGCAGAGACATCGACGAGACGGCCGCGAGCATCAGCCCGAACCAGAACCCGAGCACAGCGGTGCCGATGACCAGCACGTCCTGGCTCAGCGCGAGGACGGCCGCGGCCACGCCGCAGAGGGTCATGGCGCCGAGCCAGAGGGTGCCGAACCCGAGTCTGCGGCGCAGCCAGGCGGACAGGGCCGCCGCCACGCACGTGCCGACGCCCGCCGCGGCCATCACGTACCCGACCACGTTCTCGCCCTGCCCCAGGCCGTGCCGCACCTGGTAGATGATCACGTCGGTCAGGCCGAGGGTGACGAATGTGGTGATCGTCAGGAAGACCGTCAGCGCCCGGAGCACCGGGTGCCCCCACAGGAACCGGGCGCCGGTCACGAACCCGGTCCGCAGGTCGCGGCCCAGGCCGGGCCGGTCCGCCGGGTTCGCGGTGGGCGCCACCCGCGAGAGCCGGACGGCGAGGAGCCCGAGCGCCGAGACGCCGAAGGTCGCCGCGTCGACGGCGATGGCCGCCGTGACCCCGAGCGCGGCCGCGACCAGCCCGGCGAGCGCCGGCCCGCCGATGCTGGCCAGGGAGGCCGTGGCCTGGAGCTTGCTGTTGGCCTCGGCGACCCGGTCCCGGCCCACGATGTTCGGCACGGCCGTGATGTACGTGATCTGGAAGAGCTGGCCGAACACCGACGCCACGGCCGCGACGACGAAGAGCAGCCACACCTGTGGGTCGATCGCCCAGCACACGGGCACGGCAGCGAACAGGAGCAGGCGCGCCACGTCGCACGCGACGAGGAGCCGACGGCGGTCGAACCGGTCGACGATCGCCCCGCCGACCAGGCCCATCAGGAGCGACCCGGCCGCCATGACGCTGGTCAGCAGGCCCATCTGCACCAGCGAGCCGGTCGCCTCCAGCATCAGCAGCGGGAACGCGACCACCGAGAAGGAGTCCCCCAGCACCGAGAACGTCTGGGTGCCCCAGAAGACGAGGAAGTTCCGGTCACGTGCGAGGGATCGCCGGTTCACCCGACGATCCTGTCCGAGCCACGAGCCCCGGGCAACGGAGTTTTCACCGGTGTCCGTCGACCGCGGCCGCCTCAGAGACCGAGCGTTCGCAGCGTCGCCACGGTGACCGAACCCAGCGTGACCAGGATCGCGAACGTCCATTCGGCCGAGGTCAGCCGGACCCTGCCCACCTCGACCCGGCGGGTCAGGTTCTTGGGCGCACGGACCTGCTGGCGGATCCGTTCGAGGTCCTCCGCGAGCCCGACCATCGGGCTCGTCCGCTTCAGCAGCCTGACCTGCCAAGGACGCTCGATGAGCCCGACCGTCGCGGACCCGCCCTCCCGGTCCGTCACCACCAGCCCGGTGTCGTCGTGCCGAACCTCCGCCACGTCACCCCAGGAGTAGTCGTGCTGCCTCGCCCCCGAGCGGATCGAGAGCCTGACGCCGTCCGCCCGGACCGCGTTCCCGTCACTGACGAGCATGACGAAGCAGAGACCGATGGTGAGTGCCGCGGCCACCCATCCGTCGACCACCCGGCCCTCCGTGTGCACGAACGCCTTGTCCACGGGGTAGTGGGCGAACACGTACGGGATCCCCACGAGGATCGGCAGCAGCACGACCCGTAACGCCCAGACGGAGATGCGGGAGGGCCAGACGTACGGCAGACGCACCCCGCCGTCGGGCATGCGGCGGGCCGTGCCGCGGCCGTCACCCCGCACCGGGATACGGCCGACCGGGTACTCCGTGACCATGCGCGCTCCTCCTGCTCAGCGGCCGCGTGGCCGTGCAGGCAGGACAGTAACGGCTCGGTGAGGCCTGCGGGCGCTCGCCTCAGGCGTGCTGCTCCATCCAGGTGTGCATGGCGATAGCGGCGGCCGCGCCCGCGTTGATCGAGCGGGTCGAGCCGTACTGGGTGATGTGCAGCACGACGTCGCACGCCGCCTGCGCCTCCGCCGTCAGGCCGGTCGACTCCTGGCCGAACAGCAGCACGCACCCGCGCGGCAGCGCGTGCCCCTCGATGGGCACCGAGCCGGGCACGTTGTCGATGCCGACGATCGGCAGGCCGCCGGCCCACTCCGCCAGCGCGGCGGCGTCGGGGTGGTGCGTCACGTGGAGGTACCGGTCGGTGACCATCGCGCCCCGGCGGTTCCACCGGCGTCGGCCCACGATGTGCACGCCCGCCGCGTTGAAGGCGTTGGCGGTGCGGACCACCGAGCCGATGTTGAGGTCGTGCGCCCAGTTCTCGATCGCCACGTGGAACGGGTGCCGGCGCGTGTCCAGGTCCGCGACGATCGCCTCCACGGACCAGTACCTGTACTGGTCGGCCACGTTCCGCCGGTCGCCGGCGGCGAGCAGCTCGGGGTCGTAGCGAGGGTCGTCGGGCAGGACGCCGGGCCAGGGTCCGACGCCGACCTGGGGCTCGGCCCCGGACGGGGTCTCGACGGGCTCGCTGGTCATACCGGTCATTGTGCCCCGCTACGCTCGATGCATGCTGACGACCGCACTCCCGGAAGTCGTGTCCGGACTGGCCGCCACCCCTGTCCACGCAGCGCCCGTGCCGCAGCTCCTGGGCATCGACTGGATGGACCCGAACTACCTCATCGAGCGGTTCGGGGACGCCGCGCTGGTGGGCATCGCGCTCGTCATCTTCGTCGAGACCGGACTGCTGTTCCCGATCCTGCCCGGCGACTCGCTGCTGTTCACGGCGGGCGCGCTCGTGGCGCAGGGCACGCTGCAGATCAACGTCGCGGTGCTCTGCCTCATGCTGTTCGCCGCCGCGTTCCTCGGCGACCAGACCGGCTACCTGATCGGCCGCAAGGCCGGCCCCAAGATCTTCGACAAGCCGGACTCGAGGCTCTTCAAGCGGTCCTACATCGACCAGACCAACGCCTACTTCGACAAGTACGGCGGTCGCACCATCATCGTCGCGCGGTTCGTGCCGATCGTGCGCACCTACGCCCCGGTCGCCGCCGGCGTCGGCAAGATGTCGTACCGGCACTTCGTCACGTTCAACGCGATCGGCGCGCTGCTGTGGGCGGTCGGCGTGACCCTGCTGGGCTACGTGCTCGGCAACTTCACGTTCGTCAAGGAGAACATCGAGGCGCTGCTCGTCCTCATCGTGCTCGTCTCCGTGATCCCGATGATCGTCGAGATCTGGCGGGCGAGGCGCGCGGAGAAGGCGGCCGCGGCGGTTGCCCCCGAGGGGTCCGCGCCGTCGGACGACGCCGCACTGACGGGCGCGCCGCGGGACCCGCGGGCGTAGCCGAGGGGCCCGCGGGCGCAGCCGAGGGACCGTGCCAGGCAAGCATCACTGCTCGGGGAGGGTTACAGAGACGTAGCAGTGCTCACTCTCCGTAACCCTCCCCGGGCAGCAACCGTTGCCTCGTCGGCGGGATCTGCCACGGACAAGGCCTCCGGGTCCGAGACACTAGGCTGGCGCCCATGATCGAGCGGACCACGGAAGCCTGGCTCACGGACATGGACGGCGTGCTGGTGCACGAGGGCACGGCCCTCCCCGGCGGCCCCGAGTTCATCAAGGCGCTGCGGGACAAGGAGCTGCCGTTCCTCGTCCTGACCAACAACTCGATCTTCACGCCGCGCGACCTGCGTGCCCGGCTCTCGTACAGCGGGATCGACGTGCCGGAGGAGAACATCTGGACGTCGGCGCTGGCCACGGCACAGTTCGTCGCGGACCAGATCCCGAACGGCAGCGCGTACGCCATCGGCGAGGCGGGCCTGACGACGGCGCTGCACCAGGCGGGCTACACGCTCACCGAGTCCGACCCCGACTACGTGGTGCTCGGTGAGACCCGCACCTACTCGTTCGAGGCGATCACCAAGGCGATCCGGCTGATCGTCGACGGCGCCCGGTTCATCTGCACCAACCCGGACGTCACCGGGCCGTCGCAGGAGGGGCTGCTGCCCGCCGCGGGCTCGGTCGCCGCCATGATCACGGCGGCGACGGGCCGGCAGCCCTACTACGTGGGCAAGCCCAACCCGGTGCTGTTCCGGTCCGCGCTGAACCTGATCGGCGCGCACTCGGAGTCGACCACGATGGTGGGCGACCGCATGGACACCGACATCCTGGGTGGCATGGAGGCCGGCCTGCAGACGTTCCTGGTGCTCACGGGGTCGACGTCGATCGAGGAGGTCGAGAAGTACCCGTTCCGGCCGAGCCACGTGGTGAACTCGATCGCGGACATCGTCGACCTGGTCTGAGCCGGCCCGATCAGGTCAGGCCGGGGATCCCGAACCCGTCGATCGTCCCGCCCGACTCGAAGCGCGGGCCGCCCTTCTCCATGGGCAGCACGATGCGCGCGACGTCGGCGACCCGCTTGGCGCGCTCGGTCAGCGACGTCACGTCCGTGCGGCCCGGACGCCAGAGCAGCACCGACGGCCCCTCGATGCGCAGCCGGGAGCCGTGGAAGTCGGGCAGCATCACGATGTTCGCGAGGCGGGCGTCCAGGGCTCGGCGCGCGAAGAACTCGTCGGAGGTGCGCACGAGCCACTGGCCGTCGAAGGCGGGGTTGTCGATCTGGACGTCCTGCGCCCCGAAGAGCTTCTGCCACTTCTCCCGCAGCCCCTCGGGCGACAGGTCGACCACGGGCTCACCCGGGAGCGCGTCGAGCGCCACCACGTGCGCCGTGCGGCGCAGCCCGATGCGGCGCGTGTCGCCCTCCGTGCCGGACCGCCAGGTGTAGGTGAACGAGACGATGTCGAAGCCGTCGACGTTCCCGCGGACCACGTCGCGCGCCGTCCGGTCCAGGCCGATGCCGAACGGCCGGCCGCTCCACCGCTGCGCGAGCACGGGGTCGGTGCCGACGTACTCCCAGCCGTTCGCCTCGGCCCAGCGCTCGACGTCCTGCGCGCGCCCACGTCCCATGACACGCACCGCGGCGATGGTGAAGACGACGACGCCGACCACGAGCAGGACTAATGCGACAAATGGCCCCATGAACTTAAAGATACAGTAGGGCTAGGCAAAAGTCTCCACGAGGGAGTGATATGGGGACGGCCAGCGGCTCAGGCGAGACCCAGGTCCTCGAGGCCGTAGAGGTAGTGGTACGGCACCCCGAGCGCCTCGATCTTCTCGCCCGCGCCGGTGGCCCGGTCCACGATCGTGGCCACGCCCAGCACCTCGGCGCCGGCGGCCCGGGCGGCCTCGATCGCCGCGATCGGCGAACCACCCGTCGTGGTCGTGTCCTCGACGACGACCACCTTGCGACCCGCGATGTCGGGCCCCTCGATCTGGCGCTGCATGCCGTGCGCCTTCGCCGCCTTGCGCACCACGAACGCGTCGAGGTCCTGGCCGCGCGAAGCCGCGGCGTGCAGCAGCGCGTCCGCGATCGGGTCGGCACCGAGCGTGAGGCCGCCGACGGCGTCGATCTCGGCCGTGCCGAGGCCGACCTCCTCGAGGTGGTCCAGGAGCACGTGCCCCACGAGCGGGGCGGCCCGGTGGTGCAGCGTGATGCGGCGCAGGTCGACGTAATAGTCGGCCTCCTTGCCGGAGGACAGGGTCACCTTGCCGTGCACCACGGCAAGCTCCTTGATGAGCTCGGCGAGCTGCTCGCGCGGGGTCGGGGAGAAGTCAGCGTTCACGGTGCAAGGGTACGTCGCGCGTCCGGCGCGGCCCCGCGCGTCCGGCGGGCCCCCGGACGCCGGATGCGGACCACGGTCCGGGTTGCCGTCCGACTCTGGGAAGGTTCTGCTGTGAGCATCATGGACAACGCGGTGTACGTGGACGGCAGGCGCACGGCCAACCCCGCCAGTATCGAGGAGACCTGCGAGACGACCCGCGAGCGCGGCGGGATCGCCTGGGTCGACCTGTCGTGGCCGGCACCGGCCGAGATCGAGGCCGTCGCCGCGGAGTTCGCCCTGCACCCGCTGGCGGTCGAGGACGCGATCCACGCGCACCAGCGCCCCAAGGTGGAGCACTACGACGACGTGCTGTTCGTGGTGCTGCACCCCGCTCGGAGCGTCGACGACGACGGCGACGGGCACGTCGACCGCGTCGAGTTCGGCGAGGTGCACGCGTGGGTGGGCCCGGACTTCGTCGTCACGGTCCGGCGGTCCGTCACACCCGACCTCGGCGCGATGCGCGACCGGCTGGAGAAGGACCCGGACCTGCTGCGCCTCGGACCCGTCGCGATCCTGGCGGCGCTGCTGGACGAGGTCGTGGACACGTACCGACCCGTGGTCACGCGGCTGCGCGGCGACATCGACCAGATCGAGGACCAGCTCTTCTCCCGCGACCCCGAGGTGTCGTTCCGGATCTACGAGGCGACCCGCGAGGTGATCGGCCTGCAGCGTGCCACCAGCCCGCTGGTGGAGATGCTCCAGGACCTCTACGACGCCAAGCGGGAGTACGCCGACGAGCAGTCCACCGCCGCGCACGCGGACGCCTCGCACCCCGACGGCGACGTGCAGGACCACCGCTGGGTCGAGCTGCTGCGGAACCTGCGCAACGTGCTCGACCACGCGATCAAGCACGCGGAGACCTCGGACACGTTCCGGTCGCTGCTCACCAACGCCCTCAACGTGCACTCGACGCTGGTGACGCAGGAGCAGAACGAGGAGACCCGTCGGATGACGGAGATCAGCCTCAAGCAGGACGAGCAGATGAAGAAGATCTCCGCGTGGGCGGCCATCCTCTTCGCGCCCACGCTGATCGGCACGATCTACGGCATGAACTTCGACCACATGCCCGAGCTGCACTGGACCTTCGGGTACCCGCTCGCGATCGGCGGGATGGTCGGCCTGGGCGGGATCTTCTACTGGATCTTCAAGCGGGTCGGCTGGCTCTGACGGGGGCGCCGCGCGCCGACAGGCCGGGCCTCGTCAGCGGTAGCTGCCGACCGCCCGGACGGCCCACCGGGGCATGATCCGCAGGGCCGCCGAGGCGACCTTGTAGCGCACCGAGGGTGTCGAGAGCACGACGCCGCGGCGCACGTCCGCGAGCGCCGTCCGGACCACGTCCTCGGCCTCCAGCCAGCCCCACTCCGGGACGATGGCGGACTCGGCGATGCCCGCCCGCGCGTGGAACTCGGTGTGCGTGAACCCGGGGGCCACCACGGTGACCGTGACGCCGGTGCCCTTGAGCTCGGCCGCCAGCGACTCGCTGAACGTGCGCACGTACGCCTTGGCGGCGGCGTAGGAGCCGCCCGCGGTGAGGGCGGCGACGGAGCCGACGTTCAGGATCGCGCCGCGCCGCCGTTCGAGCATCTGCCCGACGGCGGCGTGGCTGAGCTCGACGACGGCCTTGACCATGACGTCGATGCCCCGGCGCTCGGTGGTGATCCGGCCGGTCGAGAACGGCGAGCTCGTCGCGAACCCCGCGTTGTTGACGAGCAGCCCGACGGGGCGCAGGTCGCCGTCCTCGGGCCGGCCGCCGACGACGGCGAGCCGCCGCGCGACCCGCGCGACGTCGTCGGGCACGGAGAGGTCCGCCGGCAGGACCTCGACGGCCACGCCCGTGGCGGCGTGGAGCTGGGCGGCGACGTCGGCCAGCCGCCGGTCGTCGCGCGCCACCAGCACCAGGTCGTGCCCGGCCGCCCCGAGCTGTCGTGCGAACTCCAGGCCCAGGCCGGCGGACCCGCCGGTGATCAGTGCTGTACCCATGAGGGCACCCTAGGCCTCCTCGGCCCGCTCGCGACGCTTGAGCCAGAGGCCCACGACCAGGAGCACCACGATCGCGACGTACGCGGTCGCGGCGAACGGGCTGGACACGAGGTAGGTCAGGTCGCCCTGGCTGATCGCGAGGGACCGGCGCAGCCGGTCCTCCGCCATCGGGCCGAGGATCATGCCGACCACGAGGGGGGCCACGGGGTACCCGTACCGGCGCATGAAGAACCCGGCCAGGCCGATGAGCACCAGGAGCAGCACGTCCACGGGCGAGAAGTTCAGCGCGTAGGAGCCCAGCGCGCCGAACAGGAGGATGCCCGCGTACAGGTAGTGCCGCGGGATGCGCAGCACCTTGACCCACATGCCCACCAGCGGCAGGTTCAGCACCACCAGCATGAGGTTGCCGATGTAGAGGCTGGCGATCAGCGCCCACACCAGGGCGGACTCGCTCTGCAGCAGCAGCGGGCCGGGCTGGATGCCGTAGGACTGGAAGGCGACGATGATGATCGCCGCCGTCGCCGTCGTGGGCAGGCCCAGGGTGAGCAGCGGGACGAGCACGCCCGACGCCGCCGCGTTGTTGGCGGCCTCCGGACCGGCGACGCCCTCGATCGCGCCCCTGCCGAACTGCTTGCGCCGCGGACCGGCGAGCCGGCGTTCGGCGGCGTAGGACAGGAAGGTCGCGACGTCGGCCCCGCCCGCCGGGATGGTGCCCACCGGGAAGCCGATCGCGGCGCCGCGCAGCCACGGCTTCCAGGACCGGCGCCAGTCGTCTCGCTTCATCCAGGTGCGCCAGCCCTTCTCGACCGGGATGATCCGGACCGGGCCGTGCCGCATCCGCGAGCCCACGTACAGGGCCTCCCCCACGGCGAACAGCCCGACGGCGACGATCACGACGTCGATCCCGTCGGCCAGGTTGAGCACGCCGAACGTGAAGCGCTGCTGGCCGGTCAGCGTGTCCGTGCCGACCAGCCCGAGGAACAGGCCGAGGGCGAGCGCGGCGATGCCGCGGGGCACCGAGGAGCCGAGCAGCGCGCCCACGGTCACGAAGGCGACCACCATGAGGGCGAAGTAGTCGGGCTCGCCGAGCTGCACCGCCCAGCGGGCGATCACGGGCGCCAGGAAGGTCAGCGCCACCGTGGCGAGCGAGCCTGCGACGAACGAGCCGATGGCGGCCGTGGCGAGCGCGGCGGCACCGCGCCCGGCGCGCGCCATCTTGTTGCCCTCGATCGCCGTGACGATCGAGGCGGACTCGCCGGGCGTGTTGAGCAGGATCGACGTGGTCGACCCGCCGTACATGCCGCCGTAGTAGATGCCGGCGAAGAGGATGATCGCCGCCGTCGGCTCCAGCGTGTACGTCAGGGGCAGGAGCAGGGCGATGGCCATGGCCGGGCCGATGCCCGGCAGCACGCCCACCGCGGTACCGATGAACACGCCGAACAGCGCGTACAGCAGGTACATCGGGTGCAGCACGGTGGCGAACCCGTCGATCAGGGCCGAGAAGTTATCCACGGAGGAACGGCACCCCTTCCAGCAGCGGCCCGGCCGGGAGCGACAGCCCCAGCAGCCCGCCGAAGATCACTTGGACGACCAGGCCCAGCACGAGCCCGACCAGTGCGGCGCGCCACCACGGGCGGGCGCCCAGGATCACCGCGGCGCCCGCGAACAGGAGCGCGGCGGCGAACGGCCAGCCCACGACGTTGATCGCGAACACGTGCACCACCAGGGTGACCACGAGCAGCACGACCGTGAGCCAGTCGGTCCGGACGGTGGGGTCGACGTCCTCGCCGCCCTCCTCCTCGCCGGCCCGGCCGCTCAGGATCAGGACGGTCAGCACGACGCCCGCGGCGACGAGCATGCCGCCCACCAGGTACGGGAAGGCCCGGGGGCCGAGCGTGTTGGTCGAGCCCGGGACGGTGATGCTCCCGGCGGCCACCAGCACGTAGGCCCCGAGGGCGGTCGTGGCCAGGGCCAGCACGAGCTCGCCCCACCTGCGGCGCGGCCGTTCGTCCACCCCGGGGCCCGGGGTGCCCGACGGCGGAGGGCCGGCCTCCGCCGTCGGCTCACCCGTGCGGGCGGGCGCCTCGGGCGCCGTGCCGTCCGACGTCACCGGACGAGCCCGATGTCCTTGAGCACCGCCAGGGACTCCGCGATGTTGCCCTCGAGGTACGTGTCGAACTCGTCGCCGGCGAGGAAGGCGTCGTCCCAGCCCTTCTCCTCGAGCGTGGCCTGCCACGACTCGGACCGGGCGAGCTCGGTGACCGTGGTGGTCAGCGCCTCCCGCTCGGCGTCGTCGATCGTGCCCGGGGCGACCACGCCGCGCCAGTTGGTGAGGACCACGTCGTACCCGGCCTCGGTGAGGGTCGGCGTGTCGGGCAGAGCCTCGACGCGCTCCTCGCCGGAGACGGCGAGCGCCCGCAGCTCGCCCGCGGCGACCTGCTCCGCGTACTCGCTGACCCCCGAGATGCCCGCGCTCACGTTGTTGCCGAGCAGCGCCGCCAGCGACTCGCCACCCCCGGAGTAGGCGATGTAGTTGAGCTTGGTGCCGATGTTCTCCGACGGGATGCCGCCGGCCTGCATCAGCATCCCGGCGAGGATGTGGTCGGTACCGCCCGCGGACCCGCCGGTGATCGAGACCTTCTTGCCGTTCTCCTTGATGTCGGCGACGAGGTCGTCGACGTTCTGGTACGGCGACTCCTTCGGCACCACGATGACCTCCTGCTCCTCGGTGAGGCGCGCGATCGGGGTGGTGTGCTCGATCCGGGCCTGCGACTGGTTGGTCTCGACGGCCCCCACCATGACCAGGCCCATCACGAGCAGGGTGTTCGGGTCGGTGGCGTTGGCGATGTTCGCCAGGCCCACCGTGCCGCCCGCGCCGTCCACGTTGGTGACCGTGGCCGAGCCGACCAGGCCCTCCTCCTGCAGGTCGGCCTGCATGGCGCGGCCGGTCTGGTCCCAGCCGCCACCGGGCCCGGCGGGCACCACGATGCTGAGCTCGTCGATCGCGGTGTCGCCGCCACCGCCGTTCGACTCCAGGACCGAACAGCCGGCGAGCGCCAGGGCCAGGACGATTCCGACGGGGGCAGCCCCGGACCGGATGATGCGCATGTCTCCTCCTCGAGCGGATGCGTGTGCGGACGGTCGGGGCCGGCTACGCCGCCGGTCCTCTGTCCGTCCGGGCGTGAGCGTAGGGAGCGGCGGCCGTGCCGCCCCGGTTCTGGTCGCAACGAAGGTTGTGGTCGTTTCGGTCACGCCGCGCGGCTACCGCGCCGACGACGAACCGGTGCACACTGGCCCCCGTGAGAAGAGCGATGACGCTCCGGGTGCAGCTCCTGGCGCTGCAGGTCGTCATCGTGCTCGTGCTCGTGTGCACGACCGGGCTCGTGGCCTCCACCCTGCAGGAACGACAGCTCCGCGAGGCCTACGTCGACCGCATGTCCGGCGTGGCCCAGTCGGTCGCGCGCCTGCCCGCGATCCACGACGCGTTCGACGACGAGGACCCGGCCGCGACGATCCAGCCGATCGCCGAGGTGATCCGCGAGGCCTCCGAGGTCACGTACGTGGTCGTCACCGACGAGCACGGCGTGCGCTACTCCCACCCCGACCCGGAGCAGATCGGGCAGCGGGTCTCGACGGACCCGTCGGTGCCGCTGTCCGGGAAGGTGTGGACGGGCACGCAGACCGGCACCCTGGGCACGTCGTGGCGCGTCAAGGTGCCCGTCTTCGGCGACGCGGCCGACGACTCCTCGCCCGCCCCCGTGATCGGCACCGCCAGCGTCGGGATCCTGGAGTCCGAGCTGCGCGCCGACCTGACCGACGACCGGGGCTGGCTGCTCGCCGCGCTCGCCGTGGCCGCCGTCGTCGGGGTGCTCTGCGCGGCCTGGGTGACGCGACTGGTGCGCCGCAGGATCTACCTGCTCGAACCCGAGGACATCGCGACCCTGCTGGAGACCCGCGGGCTCACGGACGCCCTGCGCTCCCAGTCGCACGAGTTCGCCAACACGGTGCACGTCATCTCGGGGTTGCTGGAGCTGGGTCGCACGGAGGAGGCGGTCGCCTTCATCGAGCGGTCCGGCCACGGCGGGCTGCTCACCGCGTCCGCCGTGGCGCCGGGCGTCCGGTCCCCCGAGATCGCCGCGCTGCTGCTGGTCAAGGCGATCACCGCGCGGGAGCGGGGCGTGACGCTCGACGTCGCGGACGAGTCCGTGCTCGACGCGCCGACGACGCCGGACGCCTCCGCGCTGCACACCGACGCCCTCATCGTGCTGGGCAACCTGATCGACAACGCGGTCGACGCGGCGGGGCCGGACGGCCGGGTCCGCGTGCTGCTCGGGACCGAGGGGGCGCGGCTGTGCCTCCAGGTGGACGACGACGGCCCCGGCATCCCCACGTCGCTGCACCACCAGGTGTTCAAGGCGGGGTTCTCCACGAAGGTGCCGGGCGACCGGGAGCACAGCCGGGGCATCGGCCTTGCCCTCGTGCGGCGGGTGGTGGACCGGCGCGACGGCGAGGTGGTGCTCGGGACCGGCGACCTGGGCGGGGCGTGCGTGCGGGTCGAGCTGCCGGTGCCGGTGGCAGCAGGCGTGGGGCGGGTTCGGGCGGGAGCCGGTGCGGGTGCTGGGGCTCGCGCGGGTGCCGAGGTTCCGGAGGCAGCGTCGTGACCGGGCAGGCGCGGACGCTCGTCGTCGAGGACGATCCCGCGGTCGCGACCGTGCACCGGGGCTTCGTGGAGAGCCACCCCCGGTTCGTCGTCGTGGGCGAGGCACGCACCGGCGCGGACGCGCTGCGCCTCGTGTCCGCGCTGCGCCCCGACCTGGTGCTGCTCGACCTGCACCTGCCGGACATCGGCGGGCTCGACGTGCTGCAGCGGCTGCGGATGCTGCCGGGACCGCCGGTCGACGTCGTCGCCACGACGGCCGTCCGGGAGCTGGACAGCGTGCGCCAGGCGATGGCCGGCGGGGTGCTGGCGTACCTGGTCAAACCCTTCACGTCCGCCGCGCTGCGGGAGCGGCTGGACGAGGTGTGGCAGCGGCGCGAGGACGTGCGCCGGGCCCAGGACACCCTCGACCAGGACGAGGTGGACCAGCTCCTGGCCGGGCCGCGCTCCGCCGACCGGGTGCCCAAGGGGCTGTCCGGCCGCAGCCGCGACCTGGTCCGGGAGGCGCTGGCCCGGCTGTGCGGCGGGGACGGCGCGGCCGGTGGCACGACGGCGTCCCGCGACGCCTCGGCGGCCGAGGTCGCCGAGGTGGTCGGGATGTCGCGCGTGAGCGCCCGCCGCTACCTGGAGCACCTGGTCACGGAGGGATACGCCCAGGTCACGCCGCGATACGGCGCGACGGGCCGCCCGGAGAACCGTTACCGCCCGGCGTGAAGCTGGCGCTGCGGAGCCTCGTGAGGTCGGCAGCCGCGCAGCAGCCCGTCAGGCAGGGGCCGTCAGACCGGGGCCGTCAGCGGGTCCACCTCCGGCTGCGCCGGGCCGGCCGCCGTCTCGTAGGCGAAACCCTCCCGGACCCAGTACTCGAACCCGCCGATCATCTCCTTGACCTCGTAGCCGAGCTTCGCGAACTCCAGGGCGGCCCGGGTCGCGCCGTTGCAGGCCGGACCCCAGCAGTACACGACCACGGGCTTCTCCCGGTCGACGGTCTGCTCGGCCCGCAGGCGTACCTTGCCGCCGGGCAGGTGCACGGCGCCGGGGATGTGGCCCTGGTCCCAGGAGGTCGGGGAGCGCACGTCGACCAGCGTGAACGCGCTGTTGGCGGCGAGTGCCGCATGGACGTCGCTGACGTCGGTCTCGAAGGCGAGGCGCCCCGCGAAGTGGGCGACGGCGGCGGAGGTGTCCTGGGAGATCGTCATGGCCAGAGTCTGCGGACGCCGGGATACCGGGGACAAGGGTCCGGATGCGCACTGTTTCTGAAGCATCCGTAAGGCCGGCTACTCCGAGCCCGTCCCCGCTGCCCCCCACGTGTCAGATCCACAGGTCACCCGGGGAACCTGTGGATCTGACACGTGCGGGGGACGGGACCGTCACGCGGTCTGGAGCAGGTGCGGGTGCTGCGCCTCCACCACGTTCGGGTGCGCCCGCACCCGGCTCTTGAGCCAGTTGTCGCCGAACACCGCGTGCAGCGGGTTCGCCGGGTCCAGCGTCACGCCCGGCGCGGCGGCACGGAGCGCCTCCGGCAGCTCGACGTCGGGGATCGTCGCGTCGAGCGCGGGCCCGTGGAAGTAGGGGATCGAGATGCGCTCGGTGCCCGCCGGCGGGGACACGACGCGGTGCAGCGTCGCCTTGAGGTAGCCGTCGGTCGCGATCTCCAGCAGCTCACCGATGTTCACGACGAACGCCCCGGCGGGCGGGACGACGTCGAGCCACTCGCCGTCCTTCTCGACCTGGAGGCCGGCCTTGCCGTCCTCGACGGAGAGGAGCGTGAGCACCCCGAGGTCCTTGTGCGCGCCGACGCCCTGTGCGGGCGCGGCCGCCTCCACCCCCGGGTAGCGGGCGATCTTCAGGTGGGGCGAGGGCCGCTCGAACACGGCGTCGAACGTGTCCGACGGCGCGCCGAGCGAC
Organism: Promicromonospora sp. NPDC050262; assembly: GCF_040655935.1. Lineage (NCBI taxonomy): Bacteria > Bacillati > Actinomycetota > Actinomycetes > Micrococcales > Promicromonosporaceae > Promicromonospora > Promicromonospora sp. NPDC050262. The sequence continues at coordinate 28,153 of NZ_JBFAKX010000011.1, forward strand.
TCGGCCCAGGCCCGCAGCAGGCGGGTCGCGACGCCGTCGAGCCGGCTCAGCCACTCCTCGGCGACCTCACGCAGGGCCGGGAGAGCCTCGGGCCACAGGTTCGGGCCCTCCAGCGCCCAGTAGTCGGGGACGCCGGGGCCCGCGGGCACGGCCGGCCGCTCGGCGCCGATGTCGATCTGCTCGCGCTGGTCCACACGGCCGAGCGTGCGTTCGCCGCCCATCCGCGTCCAGCCGCGGAAGTGGGGGCTGTGGACGTTCTCGATCGCGCGCTTCTGCTCCTCGGGGAGCGCGAAGAACTCGCGGGCGGTGGCGTACGCACGGTCGATCAGGTCCTGCGGGACGCCGTGGCCGACCAGGGAGAAGAAGCCGACCTCGTGGGTGGCGCGCCGCAGCTCGTCGCGGAAACGGGTCTGGTCGTCGGGGCCGCCGTCGAGCAGCGAGAGGTCCAGTACGGGGATGCCGGGCATGGTGAGGGTCCTTTCGAGGGTGCCGGGTGGGTGCGCCGACGGCGGCCGCCCCGGCATCGCCGAGACCTCGCCCGGGTGCTCCGACGCCTCCGGACGGAGGAGTGCGGGAGCCCGGTGCGTGTGCACGGGGATGCGATGTGAGCAGGAGCTGCTGTCGGCGGCGCGAGGAAACGCGCCAGGGGGTCGCCCGGTGGGCGACCGCTCAGCGGCGACAGCAGGTACAGAGGAAGGTGCTCACGATGTGAGACACGGTAGCACCCCGGGCCGCGGAACGGCACGGGTCCGGCTCAGTCCGTCACGACCTCGCGCAGGAACCGCACCACCCGCCGCGCCCGGAACATCAGCGCGTACCCGATCGCGATCACGTGGCCCACCACGCGCATCGTCTCGTTGACGGCGCCCTCGAGCAGGGTGTCCTCGTCGTCGACCACGCCGTCCCGCGCCGAGCGCAGGCTCAGGATCCTGGCCCGGTCGTCCGGGCCCAGCTCCTCCAGGAGCTTCGGCACGGTCGACAGCGACTGCGCGAACGGCGCGTTGCGTTCGAGCACGGGCTTGATGATGTCCTCGGGTTCGAGGAACTTCCCGGCGATGATCACGACGGCGACGATCGAGCGGCGTCGGGCGTACTCCGCGAGCACGGCGCCCGCGCCCGCGGACGCGCCCATGAGCGCCACCCGCTCGCCGCGCTGTTCGAACTGGTCGACCAGGGCGTCGAGCCGGTCCAGCCGCTCCTCGAACGACGCGTCGGACGACCAGCGCACGCGGAACATCGTGGTGCGCACCCCGAAGGCGCGCCAGGTGCGCAGCGCCTCGCGCTGGAGGTGCACCAGGGGCGGCATCCGGTCGCCGAGCCCGGGCACGTAGATCAGGCGGATCGGCGGCTTGCCGTGGTGCGTCGCCCGGGCGCCGGGGAGGCCGTCGTCGGGCGCGGGCAGGCCGCCGTCGCCGCTGGTCACGTGCTCGCTCATCTCGCGCAGGAGGCTACACCGGCGCACGGGCCGGGGACGCGCGGACGTGTCAGATCCACCGCGACGTGTCAGACGTACAGGTCACCCGAGGGACCTGTACGTCTGACACGTGCCTCGGAGTGCTGGGTCAGCGGACGGCGTACGCGCGGGTCACCGTCTGCTTCACCGTGCCGCCCGACGCGTCCCGCGCCTCGACCCGGAGAGACACGTGCTCGGTGCCGCGCGGTACCCGTACCGTCCCGGTGAACGTCCCCCGCCGCTGGCCGGTGAGGGACACGGCGTGCCAGGTGGCGCCGTCGTCCGCGGACGACCACAGGCGGGCGGACGTGACCCGGTTCTTCGCGGACCGACCCTCCGGGGCACCGGCCTGGTGCCCGACCGTGAGCGTGACCCGCGTGCCGCGGGGTGCCGCGTTGCGCACGTCGAGACCCTTGACGGCGTAGCCGACGTCGAGCACGGCTGGGCCGGTGGCGGCGCCCGGCGCCGCGTGGAACCTCCACTCGGTGCTCGTCCGCGTGGACCGCTCCCACCAGGACGCCTCCTGGCTCGCGTCGAGGACCACGCGGTGGGCTGCGCCGTCGGCGGGGAGCGCCACCTCGGCCGTGGGCCGCGTCTGGTCGAGCACGGCCTCGCCGTCCTGCCAGACCCGCAGGCGCGTGCTCTGCCCGCCGAAGCCTGCGAACGGGTGCCCCTCCGCATCGCTCCACGGCACGAGGCGGACGCCGAGCGTGTCGTCCGCGACCGTGAACGCGCCGGCTCCCGCGCGCGTGCTCAGGACGGCGCCGCCCACCGTGGTCCGGGCCTTCTCCCGGGGCGCGTAGGTGCGTGCCACGGAGTCGAAGTATCCCTGCTGCGGGTCGTCCGCCGAGCCTGAGTAGACCTGGTGGCCCCAGGCGATGCCGTTCGTGCTCAGGTACTCGGTGCGCCGGCCCGGAACCGTGACCGGGCTGCCCACCGCCGAGCCCCACAGGTGACCCGGCGCGGTACCGACCCGGGCGCTCTCGGCGTGGTGGTCGGCGCCGAGCGCCGCGTAGGTGGTCGTGACCGCGGCCGTGTCGCGGGCCGTCGCCCGGAACCGGAACGTGTCCACCACGTCCTGCGTGTACAGCAGGTCGTAGGTGTACGACGGCGCCCGGCCCTGCGCCACCGGCTGCTCCAGGACGAAGTGGGTCTGCAGGTCGTACGTGCCGACCGTGACGGGCGCGTCCGTCGGCGTCGCGTACGCCTTCGCGTCGCCCCCGACCACGGTGCCGAACCCGTACGGGTCGTCGCCCGCGGCCGTGGTCCGGGTGTCGTCCAGCGCGATCCACCGGACCGCGGCGGGCCGGTGGGTGGAGACGGTGAGCTCGCGCGCCTCGCGGGCGTCGAGCACGACCGTGGTGTCGTCGGCGACGGTCACCTCGGGCCGGAGCACCGCGGAGACCTCGGAGACGACGTACTCCTCGTCCGTGGTCCACAGAAAGCCCGTGACCGAGTACCGGCCCGGCGGGACCCGCAGGTCCAGGCCCTCCGGGCCGATCTCCCGGTGCTCGTCGAACAGCGTCGGGTCGTCCACGTTCACGATGCGCACGCTCGACGACCCGGTGTGCGGCTCGCCGTCGCGCCCGAGAGTCCGGACGTCAAGGTCCGCGAGGTCGGGCTCCTTGTAGTAGCCGAGCGGCGTCCGGATCTCCCGGCCCTCGGCGTCCGTGGCCGTGACCGCGCCCGAGTAGCGGCGCTCGACGGCGCCCACCGTGCGGTCGACGCCGACCTCGACGGTCGCCGTACCCCCGGCGGGCACTGTCACGGATGCGGCGTCGAGCGTGACGGCGCCGGCGGGCAGCGGCTCGCCGTCCTGGTCCGACGCCTCGACCGTGAGGTCCAGCGTGACCGCGACGTCGCCGGGGTTCTCGTACGTGAGGGTCTGCGTCGAGGTGCCCTCCTGCGGGTACTCGAAGGCGCCGAACGACAGCGACGCGGGCGTCGGCGTGACGGGCAGGTCGAGGGCGGAGGGGACGAAGACCCGGCCGGCGCCCTCGTCGAACGCACCGCCGCTGGTGTGCCGGGCCGAGCCCATGAGAACGGCCTTGAGCTGCGGCCCCGTCAGCTCGGGACGGGCCTGCTTGAGCACGGCGGCCGCGCCGGCCACGTGCGGCGCGGCCATGGAGGTGCCGCTCCAGGCCGTGTACGGGCCGTCGCTCTCCCACTCGTTGGTGCCGTCGGCCCGTGCCGCGACGATCTCGACGCCGGGCGCCGTGATGTCCGGCTTGACGGCGTAGTCCCGCGCCCGCGGTCCGCGGCTGGAGAAGTACGCGACCTGGTCGTCGTCGTCGACGGCGCCCACCGTCAGGGCGGAGTTCGCGGCCCCGGGCGGGACCACGGCGCCGTACCGGCCCTCGTTGCCCACCGCCACGACGAAGAGCGTCCCGTGCCGGGCGCTCAGCGTGTCGACGGCCATCGAGAACGGGTCGGTGCCGTCGGTGTAGCGCTCGGACTCGCCGAGGCTCATGTTCACCACGTCGGCACCGGCCTGGGCGATCCACTCCATGCCGTCGATGATCGACGACGCCTCACCGCCACCGAAGTCGTCGAGCACCTTGCCGACCAGGAGGTCGGCGCCGTGGGCCACGCCGCGGTTGTCGCCGTCCGACGCGTCGCCCGAACCCAGGGCGATCGAGGCCACGTGCGTGCCGTGGCCGTACCGGTCCTCGGTGTCGCCGGCACCGGTGAAGTCGCGTGCGCCGACCAGCACGTCGTCGAGGTCGGGGTGGGTCGTGTCGATGCCGGAGTCGAGCACCCCGACGGTCACCCCGTCGCCGGTGAACCCGGCGTCCCAGGCGGCCGGCGCGCCGATCTGCGGCATCGAGTCCGTGTCGAACGCCTCGACGCGCCCGTCCAGCCAGACCTTCACGTCGGGCGTGGCCGAGCGGGCCGCCGGGGCCGGGTCCAGCGTCGCGAGCAGGTCGGCGGCCGCGGCCCTGTCCAGGTCGGCCGAGACCGCACCGACCGACGGCAGGCTCCGCTCGGGTTCGAGGCCGAGTGCTGCCCAGTCGAGCTCGTCGTGCCGCGCGGCGCCGGCCACGGCCGCCGCGCCGGGCCCGCCCGCGGTAGTGACCGCGTCCGCGGCGGCGGCCGCGTCGGCCACCGCGGCGTCCTGCACGATGACGGGGACCGTGTCCCGGTGCTCGTCGTCGTACCCCGCGGCGACGAGGCCCGTGACGTCGAAGAGCGCAGGGTCCAGACGGTCGGGCACGAGGCGCGCGACGTCACCGGGGATCACCTGCACGCTGTCACCCTGGACCAGCTTCTGGAAGGCGATCCCCTCGCGACCCGCCGCGGGGCGGACCGTGACGGACCTGCTGCCGTCGGGGTACCGCCCGACGTCGACCTGGTCCCCCGTGATCAGGGTGACGGTCGCGGACGACGCGCCCGCCCCCGCCGTCCCGGTCGCACCGGATTGCTCCCCGCGGGACCCGGACGCTCCGGACGACCACGCCGGTACCCCTGTACCCAGCGCGACCGCCACCGCGATCGCCGCTGCCGCTGCACCCGTTCTGGCGCGCATCTGCCTGTCTCCTTCGTGAGGATGCCGGCGGTCGAACACCGCCTTCACGAGGGCAGACGCCGCGTGCGCCGGGATCGTTGGGGTGGACGAGAACCGGGCGCGACCTGTGTCAGCGCTGGTCAGCGCTGGTCAGCGCTGGTCAGCGCTGGTCAGCGCAGCAGCGGCGTCGCCGCGCGCAGGCGCCGCGTGTACTCGTGCCGCGGGTCGTCGTAGACCTGGGCGGTGGGCCCCTGCTCCACGATCAGGCCGTCGTGCATCACCGCGACGTGGTCGCAGACGTGCCGCACGACGCCGAGGTCGTGCGACACCAGCAGCAGCGTCAGCGCGTACTCGTCGGCGAGCCGCGCGAGCAGGTCCAGCACCTGCCGCCGGACGGAGACGTCGAGCGCGCTGACCGGCTCGTCCGCCACGAGGATGCGCGGCCGGCACACCAGGGCCCGCGCGATCGCGATGCGCTGCCGCTGCCCGCCCGAGAACTGGTGCGGGTACCGCTCGGTCGCATCGAGCGGCAGGCCGACGGCGTCCAGCATCTCGCGCACCGCGTCCCGCCGGGCGGCCGCGGTCCGGGGGCCGCCGTCCCGGACGTTCGCCGGGTTCAGCAGCGGCTCCGCCACGATGTCGCCCACGGTCATGCGGGGGTCCAGCGAGCCGTACGGGTCCTGGAACACGAGCTGCAGGGCGGCGCGCAGGTCGCCCAGGTCGGGCGACGCCGTCGGCCCGCCCACGCCGCGCGCGCCGCCCGACGGCGCGGTCCCCGCCCGGCCGGTGCCCGCCGGGCTCAGGTCGACGCCCGCGCTGGCGACGCGGCCCGACGTCGCCTGATCCAGTCCGGAGACGATCCGCAGCAGCGTCGACTTGCCCGACCCGGACTCGCCCACGATGCCGAACCGCTGCCCTTCGCGGACCTCCAGGGAGACGCCCCGGAGGGCGTGCACGGTCTGGCCGCGACTCGCGTAGGTCCGGGTCACGTCCTCGACCCGGATCAGCGGCTCCGGGGCCGACGGCGACTGCCCGGCCGTCGCGGCCGACCGCCCGTCCGCCCCCGGCCCGGCCGCCTCCACCGCCAGCGGTTCGAGGGCGGACGCCGCGAGCAGCCGCCTCGTGTACTCGTGCCGGGGGTGCGCGAACACCTCGGCGACCGGGCCCTCCTCGACCACGACGCCGTCGAGCAGCACCACCACCCGCTCGCACACCTGGGACACCACGGCGAGGTCGTGCGTGATGAACAGCAGCCCCGCGCCGCGGTCACGGACCAGGCGCACCACGAGGTCCAGCACCTGCCGCTGCACGGTGACGTCGAGGGCCGTGGTCGGCTCGTCCGCCACGAGCACCGCCGGGGCGTTCGCCAGCGCCATCGCCAGCACCACTCGCTGGCGCTGCCCGCCGGACAGCTCGTGCGGGTACCGCCGGGCGGCGCCGTCGGGCAGGCCCACCTCGGCCAGCAGGTCCGCCGCCCTCCTGGACGCCGTCCCGTGCGGGACCCCGTGCACCGTCATCGCCTCCGCGACCTGGCGGCCCACGCGCATCAGCGGGTTGAGGGCCGTCATCGGCTCCTGGAAGACCATCGAGATCTCCCGGCCGCGGAGCCGCGCCAGCGCGCGCTCGCCCCGGTCCAGGAGGTTCCCGTCCACCCCGGCGAGGCCGACGTGCCCGGTCGCCGAGACGCCGTCGGGCAGCAGGCCCAGCGCCGCGAGCGCCGTCATGGTCTTGCCCGACCCGGACTCGCCGATCAGCCCGACGCGCTCGCCCGCGGCGACCCGCAGCGAGAGGTCGGACAGGAGCGCCCGCCCGCTCTGGGTGCGGACGGTCAGCCCGCGCAGGTCGAGGGCGGGTTCCGCAGCCGTGCCGTCGGGCTCGTGGCGGACGCCGGTTCCGGCGTCCACGGCGACGTGCTCGGCCGCGGGACCGGTGCTCGCCAGCCTCGGGTCCAGGACGTCGCGGAGGCCGTCGCCCAGGAGGTTGAAGCCGAGCACCGCCACGGCGATCGCCACCCCCGGCACGATCGCCAGGTGGTCGGCCACGCCCAGGAACTGCTGCGACTCCTGCAGCATGCGGCCCCACGACGGCGTGGGCGGGGGCGTGCCCAGGCCCAGGAAGGACAGCCCTGCCTCGGCGAGCACGGCGATCGCGAAGTTCACGGAGCACTGCACCAGCACCGTGCCGGCGATGTTGGGCAGCACGTGCCGCGCCGCGATCGCGAGGTTCCCCCGGTTCGCCGCCCGGGCGGCGAGCACGTAGTCGGCGCGCATCACCTGCAGGGTGCCGCTGCGGGCCACGCGCGCGAAGGCCGGGATCGAGCCGATGCCGAGCGCGACCATCGCCGTCACCGTGCCCGCGCCGTAGACGGCGCCCAGCACGATCGCGAGCAGCAGGCCCGGGAACGCGAGCAGGATGTCGCTGCCCCGCATGAGCACCGCGGCGGGCCGCCCACGGCCCGACCCCTGGAGCATCCCCGCGAGCACGCCGAGCGGCACACCGACCACCGCTGCGATCCCGACCGCGACGAGCCCCACCAGCAGCGTGATCTGCGCACCGGCCATGACCTGCGAGAACACGTCGCGACCGAACCGGTCCGTGCCGAACCAGTGCTCGGCGCCCGGCGGCAGCAGCCGCTCCGCACCGGCGTGCTCCGGGTCGTAGGGGGTCCAGACCAGCGACACGAGCGCCGTGACCAGCACGAGCCCGACCAGCACGGCGCCGAGGACGAGCTGGGGGTGCACCCGGCCGCGACGTCGGGCCGGACCCCGACGGCGCCCGCCGCTCATGCCGCCCTCCGCAGCCGCGGGTCCAGCAGGGTGTAGGCCAGGTCGACCAGGAAGTTCAGCAGCACCACCAGCACCACGAGCACCGCCACGACGGACTGCACGGCGAGCAGGTCGCGGTTGCCCACCGAGTCCAGCAGGAGGCTGCCGAGACCGGGCACGGCGAAGACCCGCTCGATCACCACCGCACCGATGAGCATGGACGCGATCTGCACCCCGACGACCGTCACGATCGGCACACCCGCGTTCCGCAGCCCGTGCCGCACCAGCGCACCCGTGAAGGTGAGCCCCTTGGCGCGGGCGGTGCGCAGGAAGTCCTCGCGCATGATCTCCAGCACGGCGCTGCGCACGTACCGCGTGATGATCGCGGCCTGCACGGAGCCCAGCGCGACCGCGGGCAGCAGCACGTGCCGCCAGAACTCCCCGAGCCCGTCGACGGGCGCCGTCCAGCCGCCCGAGGGCAGCCAGCCCAGCCGGACCGCGAACAGGGACACCAGCAGCACGCCCACCAGGAAGTTCGGTACGGCCACTCCGACCTGGCTCACCGCGGACAGCGTCACGCCGCCCGCGTTCCGGTGCCAGACGGCGGCCAGCGTGCCCAGCGGCACCGCCACCACGAGGGCGATCAGCATGCCGAGCAGCACCAGGATGCCCGTGACCTGCACCCGGTCCGCGACCAGCGGTGTCAGCTCCTGCGACGTGACGTAGCTCGTGCCGAGGTCACCGGTGAGCAGCCCGCCCACCCAGTGCAGGTACTGGGCGACCAGCGGACCGTCCGTGCCGTGCTCGGCGCGCCAGGCCGCGAGCGCCTCCGGGGACGCCTCGATCCCGAGCGCGACGACGGCGGGGTCGCCGGGCAGCACCCGCAGCAGCAGGAAGATCGCCGCCGTCGCCACGAGCAGCGTGGCGGCGAGCTGGGCGACGTGCGAGGCGAGGTGTCTGGCCACGGCGTTGTCCGGCGGCGGGCCGGATCAGCTGTCCGACCAGCGCAGGCCGGTCAGGTCCATCGACTCCGTGGTGGCGTTCGCGGCGATGCCCGCGAGGGCGGCGTCGGCCACGACCGTGTTGGGGAAGAGGAACAGGGGGTCGCTCGCGGCGTCGTCCACGATCATCCGGGCGACCTCCTGCATGCCCGCGACGTACTGGTCGGGGCTGCCCTCGTCGGCCTGCTCGGCCACCTGGGCGAGCCGCGGGTTGTCGTAGCCGATGTAGTAGTCGGGGTCGCCGAAGATCGTGAGCATGTCCCGGGCCTCGGTGTGGAGGATCACGGACATCTCGTAGTCGTGCTCGGTGAACACCTTGTCGAGCCAGACGGCGGGGAACTCGGCCGGGACGATCTTCGCGTCGATGCCGACGTCCTTGAGCTGCGAGACGACCACCTGGGCGACGGCCTCCGCGTAGGGGCGGGTCGGGACGTCGAACGTGATGCTCAGGTTCTCGGCGCCGGCCTCGGCCAGCAGCTCCCGCGCCCGGTCCGGGTCGTACGGGTAGGAGTCCGTGAGGTCCTGGTAGTAGGGGTCGGTGGGCGGCACCATCGAGCCGATGAGCTGCCCGTGCCCGGCCCACGCCGTGTCGAGGACGGCCTGGCGGTCGATCGCGTACATGACCGCGCGGCGCACGTTCAGGTCGTCGAAGGGCGGCCGGGCGTTGTTCAGCGAGAGCAGCACCTCGCCCGTCGAGGTGCCGTCGATCACCTGGAGGTCCTCGTCCTGCTCCAGACCGGAGATCAGGTCCGGGGCCTGCATGTTGTAGGCCATGTCGACGTCGCCGGCCCGGACGGCGTTGGCCTGCGCGTTCGCGTCGGCGAAGTACCGCACGGTGACCTCGGTGAGCGCGGGCGCCTCGCCCCAGTAGTCGTCGCGGGCGGCGAGCGTGACGTGCTCGCCGGTCGCGACCTCCTCGACCGTGTAGGGCCCGGTGCCGACCGCCTCGGTGGCCAGGTCGACGGACAGGTCGTCCGGGAACATGGCGCCCACGGAGGTGCCCATGTCGAACAGCCAGGCGTTGCTCGGGTGCGCCAGCGTCACGGCGACCTCGGTGTCGCTGACCGCCTCGACGCTCTCGACCACGTCCATCTTGGCCTTGAGGCTCAGCGTCCAGTCGTCCTGGACCCGCCCGATCGACGACACCACGTCGTCCGCGGTGAAGGCGGAGCCGTCGGAGAACGTCACGCCGTCGTGCAGCGTGAAGGTGTAGACCGTGCGGTCGCCGTTGATCTCCCAGGACTCGGCGAGCTGCGGCTGCACCTCGCCCTCCTGGTCGATGGTCACCAGGCCCTCGTACACGTTGTTCATCAGGAGCTGGGGGATCGCCGAGCCGGACGTCGTCGTGAAGTCGAGGTTGGTCGGCTCCCCGGTCAGCCCGACGACGGCGTCGGTACGCCCCTCTCCCGGGGCCTCGCCGGACGAGCTCCCGGCGGAGCACGCCGTGAGCAGGGCCGCTGACGTGAGGACGACGACGGCGCCCAGGGCACGACGCCCGGTGAGGATCTGCACACGGCCAGCGTAGTCGGGGTGAAACGGCTCGAAAATCAGGGTCCGAGAAGTGCGGCCGGAATCACAGCGACGCCCGGCTACCGGACCTCACACGGACACCGCCGCACGTAGGCTGTCGGCGTGCGCGTCGTCACCTGGAACGTCAACTCCATCCGCACGCGGCTCGACCGTGTGCTCGCCTTTCTCGACCGGTCGCAGGCCGACGTCCTGGCGATCCAGGAGACCAAGTGCCGGGACGACCAGTTCCCCACCGCGGCGTTCGAGGCCGCCGGGTACGAGGTGGCGCACTTCGGGCTGTCGCAGTGGAACGGCGTGGCCATCGCGTCGCGCGTCGGCCTGGACGACGTCGCCACCCAGTTCCCGGGGCAGCCCGGCTTCGCGAAGGCGATCGCCGACGACGGCCCCGACGCCCTGCTCGACGTCGCCCCGCCGGTCGAGGCGCGGGCGATCGGCGCGACCTGCGGCGGCGTCCGCGTGTGGAGCCTGTACGTGCCGCACGGCCGCGCGCTCGACGACCCGCACTACGCCTACAAGCTGGCCTGGCTGGAGTCCCTGCGGACCACGGCGAAGACCTGGGCGGACGCCGGCGACGCCGTCGCGCTCACGGGGGACTGGAACGTGATCCCGCTCGACACCGACGTCTACGACGCCGCCGACTTCGCCGGCAAGACCCACGTGTCCCCGCCGGAGCGGGCCGCGTTCGAGGCCTTCGGCGACGCCGGGTACACCGAGCTGACCCGCAAGTTCCTCCCGGAGGAGCACACCTACACCTACTGGGACTACCAGCAGCTCGCGTTCCCGCGGAACAAGGGGCTGCGGATCGACTTCTGCTGGGCCTCGCCCGCGCTCGCGGGACGCGCGGCCGGCGCCGCGATCGACCGCGACGAGCGCAAGGGGAAGGGCGCGTCGGACCACGTCCCGGTGATTGTCGACCTGACCGATTGATCCGTCCTGCGACGGCTGTGATGTGCGCAGGTTCCACTCCCGATGGGGAAATCATCGGGTGAGATTGTCCCTAAATCGAGTGCGCTCGAAACGGTTGCCGTTCCGGTAGCGGGGTCGTTACAGAATGTCGGTAAGTTAACCTGCATGACGTCGACGCCCGACCAGACCCCGGCCGCCACTGAAGTCGCCGAGATCCCCGTTTCGGATCCTGCCGCGAAGGCGTCCTCGGTCGAGTCGGAGCCGGACCGCGCGCCCGACGGCCTCGGCGGCAAGGACGACGGCGAGGGTGACGCGGAGGCCGCGGAACCGTCCGGCGACGCTCCGGAGGCCGCGGAACCCGGGCCCGCGGAAGCCACGCCCGCGGAGGGCAAGGACGAGGAGTCCGCGGACGCCGCGGGCGACGAGCGCGTGGGCGAGGACGCCGCGGCGGCACCGGGCGCGGACGACGCCGCCGCGGACACCACCGCGGACAGGTCGACGGACTCGGCCCCGGACGCCGAGCCGGGGAACGACACGGTCGCCGACGACGGCCCGGCCGCGGCGAGCTCGGCCGAGAGCCCGGCTGAGCCAGAGGCCACCGCCGCGCCCGCACCCGCCACGGTGCCGGAGCCCGAGGACGTGCCGCCCGCGGAGCCCGCACCCGAGCCGACCCCCGCGGCGGCGGACCGCGCACGGCGGTACGAGGCACCCACCGAGGAGATCCGGGTCGTCCCGGCCGCCGCACGCCCGGCAGCACAACCCACGACCTCGGCGTCGGCGTCGACGCCCGAGGCGGCACCGGAGCCCGACGACGCGGTGGGATCGGAGGCGGCACCGGAGCCCGAGGAAGCGGAGCCCGAGGCGGCCCCCCACGCCGAGGCCACCGCGGCAGAGGCCACCGCCACGTCGACCGAGGACGAGGCCGACGCCCAGACCGCGGACGCCACGAAGCCGTCGGGCGACGCCCCGGTCGTCGACGAGACGTTCGACTTCAAGGCCCTCTCCTTCGCGGCGATCGCCGCGGCACACAAGAAGGCGCTCGGACCCCGCACCGTCACGGCCGAGGACGAGACGTCCGGGGACGACGCCGGCACGCAGAGCCCGGACACCCAGAGCCCGGACGCGCAGGCGTCTGCCGGCTCGCCCGCGGACGCCCCGGCCGCGAGCGCACCCGTGGCCCGGGCGACCACGCAGGCGGCCGGTCCCGCCCCGGCCGAGCCCTCTTCGGCGGAGGACGACCCGGACGCGGAGGAGACCGGGGCGAGCACCCCGGCGACGGAGGACGACTTCGCCGCCGCGTCGGAGCTCTTCGCCTCCCCCGCGACCCGCACCCCGCCGGCCACCACGCCGCCGAGCCCGTTCCCGACGCCCGCGGCGCCGCAGCAGCAGCCGCAGGGCGGGTCGCCGCAGGCCCCGTCGGCACCGCAGCAGCCGCCGTCGCCGTTCCCGGTGACGCCCGGGGGCTCGCCGCACTCGTTCCCGGCCGTCCACGACTACGCGCCCGAGGCGTCCTACGCGGGGTGGCGCCCGCCCACCGAGGCCGACGAGTCCGCGAAGCGGCGGCGGTACGCCCTGATCGCCGGGGCGACGCTGGCCGTGGTGGCGGTCGTCGCGGTGATCGCCCTGATCGTGAACATGGTCGGCAGGCAGCAGTGGGAGCCCATCGAGGCGATGATCGCGGAGCCCCAGGAGGTGCACCCGCTGCAGCTCGTGCTCGGCTCCTGCGTCGAGAGCGTGCCGCCGGACGGCGAGATCTCGGAGGTGCTCGCGGTCCCGTGCGACGCCTTCCACGCGGCCCAGGTGGTGGGCCGCACCGACTTCGCCGACGCCGCCGTCTGGCCGGGCCGCGACGCCGTCGACACGCGCATCGCGCAGGTCTGCGGCACCAAGCAGCTCGGCCCGAACGCCCGCACGAGCCCGGTCGCGGACTCGGTGAGCTACGTGGTCTGGGGCCCCAGCGAGGACTCGTGGGCCGACGGCGACCGGGTCGGCCTGTGCCTGGCGACCACCGCGGAGCCGATCACGCAGGATCTGCTGCAGTAGCGGTCGACGCCGGCGGCACCCGGCCGCCGCCGTCCAGCAGCGTGCGGCCCAGCGGGGTCAGCGCGTGGAGCACCGTGTTGCGCTCGCGTCCGCTGGAGACGAGCCCGGCGTTGCGCAGCACGGTGGTGTGCTCCGAGGCCGACGCCGGGGAGATCGCCAGGCGCTGCGCGAGCTCGCTGGTCGTCGCCCCCGTGCCGAGCGCGCGGAGCACCGCGGCCCGGGTGCGCCCGAGCAGCGCGGTGAGCTGCCGGCCGCCGTCGGCCCGCGCCGCGGGCCGGGTGCCGGTCCAGACCTGCTCGTGGGTGATGGGGTAGATCAACAGCGGCGGGAGCTCGGGGTCGGCCAGCGAGATCGGGGCCCGGTGGCAGAAGTACGACGGCACGATGAGCAGCCCGCGGCCCGCCAGGTGCACGTCCCGCTCGGCCGCGGTCGTCACGGAGAGCACGGGGTGCTCCCACCGGATCGCGGGGTGCAGGGTGCGAAGCGCGTGCTCGGTGCCGCCCTCCACCCAGGCGCGGGTGCGCGCCGCGCGGTCGACGTCGACGGCGGCGAGGATGCCGCTCCAGTACGGCCCGACCGCCTGCTCGTGGTACGAGCGCATCGCCACGCCGAGCCCGCGCACGGCGGGTGCCGACCCGTCGGCGAGGTCCCGCATCCAGAGGTGCGGCCTGCGCCCGCGCGCCAGCCGGGAGATGTCGCGCCGGAGCTGGTCGCGCGGCGTGGACAGCACCGCGTCGAGGCCGGTCTCGAACGCGTCGGCGCCGGGCGGGAGAGGGTCCGCCCCGGTGGCGGGCGTGAGGAAGTCCGGCGAGTACCCGCGCGGCGGCGCGAGACGCAGCAGCATCCGCGCCGCGGGCGGCATTCCGGACAGCACGCGCTCCCGCCAGGGGTCGAACAGCGTCGTCCCTCCGCGCTGGTTCACCACGTGGGCGCTGAGCAGCGTCTCCCACATGGGGTCCGGGCCCGGTGCGATCCGGACCCGGGCCAGGTCATCCGAGGTGAAGTGGAACCGCAGCACCGGGCCTCCTCGACCGTCTGCCTCTCGTGATGGCTCCCGTCGGCTCGCCCCCCGCGCGCCCTGACCGTGCGGAGCCGTGCGCGGCCGGCCGCGCACGGATTCACCCCGCACATACAGAGGGACGTGCGGGATTTCCGGTTCTGGGCGATCGGGGGGCCACCTTCACAACACCGTCACATCCGGGTGCGCCCGCTCCGCGGTGCGCACCCGCCGTTCCGGCTATGCGGTGAGCACCCGCCGCTCCGGCTACGCGGTGAGCACCCGCCGTTCGAGGGCGAGCCCCTCCCCGTCGGCACGGTCCACGACCACCGTGTCGCCGTCGGACACCTCGCCCGCGAGCAGCAGCCGCGCCAGGCGGTCGCCGATCTCGCGCTGCACGAGGCGGCGCAGCGGCCGGGCGCCGTAGGCCGGGTCGAAGCCCTCCAGGGCGAGCCACTCGCGGGCCGCCACGGTCACCTCGAGCGTGATGCGCCGGTCGCCGAGCCGCTTCGCGAAGGCCCCGACCTGCAGGTCGACGATGCGCCCGAGCTCGTCCAGCGACAGCGCGTCGAAGATGACCACGTCGTCGAGCCGGTTGAGGAACTCCGGCTTGAACGCCGCGCGGACGGCGGTCATGACGGACTCCCGCCGCTCCTCGTCCGACAGCATCGGTTCCACGAGGAACTGCGAGCCGAGGTTCGAGGTCAGCACCAGGATGGTGTTGCGGAAGTCCACGGTGCGGCCCTGGCCGTCGGTGAGACGGCCGTCGTCGAGCACCTGGAGCAGGATGTCGAAGACCTCGGGGTGCGCCTTCTCCACCTCGTCCAGCAGCACCACCGAGTACGGCCTGCGCCGCACGGCCTCGGTGAGCTGGCCGCCCTCCTCGTACCCGACGTAGCCCGGAGGGGCGCCGACGAGCCGGGCCACGGAGTGCTTCTCCCCGTACTCGGACATGTCGATGCGCACCATGGCGCGCTCGTCGTCGAACAGGAAGTCCGCCAGCGACTTGGCGAGCTCGGTCTTGCCCACGCCCGTGGGGCCGAGGAACAGGAACGAGCCGGTGGGCCGGTCCGGGTCGGAGACGCCGGCCCGGGTGCGCCGCACGGCGTCGGACACCGCGGCGACCGCGGTCCGCTGGCCGATCAGGCGCTCCCCGAGCACGTCCTCCATGTGCAGGAGCTTCTCCGACTCGCCCTGGAGCAGCCGCCCGGCGGGGATGCCGGTCCAGGCGGCGACCACCTCGGCGATCTCGTCGGCGCCGACCTTGTCGGCGATCATCGGCGGCTCGGCGTTCTCGGGGCCGAGGCCGTCCGGCTCGTCCTCCGAACCGGCCTCTTCCTCCTCGGCCGCGACGAGCTCCTTCTCGACCACGGGGATCTCGCCGTACTGGATGCGCGCGGCACCCTCCAGGTCGCCCTCGCGGAGCTTGCGCTCGGCGTCGGTGCGCAGCTCGTCCAGGTGGGCGCGCAGGTCACCCACGCGGTTGTGCCCGGCCTTCTCGGACTCCCAGCGCGCGGTGAGCGCGGCGAGGGCCTCGCGGCGGTCGGCGAGGTCGGCCCGGAGCCGTTCGAGCCGGTCCTTGGACGCGGCGTCGGCCGACTCCGAGAGCACGACCTCCTCCATCTCCAGGCGCGTGACGGCGCGCTGCAGCTCGTCGATCTCGATCGGCGAGGAGTCGAGCTCCATGCGCAGGCGGGACGCGGCCTCGTCGACCAGGTCGATCGCCTTGTCGGGGAGCTGCCGGCCGGAGATGTACCGGTCGGAGAGCGACGCGGCGGCCACGAGCGCCGAGTCGGCGATCGTCACCTTGTGGTGCGCCTCGTAGCGCTCCTTGAGCCCGCGCAGGATCGCCACGGTGTCCTCGACCGACGGCTCGCCCACGAAGACCTGCTGGAACCGGCGCTCCAGCGCGGGGTCCTTCTCGATGTGCTCGCGGTACTCGTCGAGCGTGGTGGCGCCGACCATGCGGAGCTCGCCGCGGGCCAGCATGGGCTTGAGCATGTTGCCGGCGTCCATCGCGCCGTCGCCGCCGGCGCCCGCGCCGACCACGGTGTGCAGCTCGTCGATGAAGGTGACCACCTCGCCGTCCGACGCCGTGATCTCCTCCAGGACCGCCTTGAGGCGCTCCTCGAACTCGCCGCGGTACTTGGCGCCGGCCACCATCGAGGCCAGGTCGAGGGCGATCAGCCGCTTGCCCTTGAGGGACTCGGGCACGTCGCCGGCCACGACGCGCTGGGCCAGCCCCTCGACGACGGCGGTCTTGCCGACGCCGGGCTCGCCGATGAGCACGGGGTTGTTCTTGGTGCGGCGGCTCAGCACCTGGATCACGCGGCGGATCTCCGAGTCGCGGCCGATCACCGGGTCCAGCTTGCCGTCGCGGGCCTGCTGCGTGAGGTCCGTGCCGTACTGCTCCAGCGCCTTGTAGGTGCCCTCCGGGTTGGGGCTCGTGACCCGGCCGGAACCGCGGACGGCGGGCAGGGCCGCGCGCAGCGCGTCGGCGGTCGCCCCGGCGTCGGACAGGATCTGCGCCGCGGACGACTGCCCGGCCGCGAGCGCGATGAGCAGGTGCTCGGTGGAGACGTACTCGTCGCCCAGCCCCTGGGCCTCCTTGCCCGCGAGGTCGAGCACCGTCGCCAGGGCGCGGCTCGCACTCGGCTGAGCCGTGCTGGACCCGCTGGCCTGGGGCAGCGCGACGAGGGCCGCGCGCACCTGCTGGCCGATGGCCTGCGCGTTCGCCCCGACCGCGTCGAGCAGGCCCACGGCCACGCCGCGCTCCTGCTGGAGCAGCGAGGCGAGCAGGTGGACCGGCTCGAGCTGCGGGTTGCCGGCGGCCGACGCCGACTGGATGGCGTCGCCGATCGCCTGCTGCGACATGGTCGTGAACTTGGTGTCCATGAAGCCTCCCGGGGCTGGTGAAAGTGGGCTCAGTTCCGCCCAGATCAAACCGTCTCAAAGTTGAGTCTATTCCGCTCAACTTGATAATCACTGTAACGCGCCTCACCGACGCTCGTACGGTGACCGCATGAGCACCCAGGTCATCGTCCTCAACGGCGGATCCAGCTCGGGCAAGTCGGCGATCGCCCGCGAGCTCCAGGCCGTGCTGCCCGAGCCCTGGCTCTCGCTCAGCATCGACACCCTTGTCGACGCGATGCCGGCCCGGCTGACGACCGGCGGCGACGGCATCGGGTTCGCCGACGACGGCGGCGTCGCCGTCGGGCGGGACTTCATGGCGCTGCAGGACGCCTGGATCGCCGGGCTCGTCGCCATGGCCCGTTCCGGCGCGCGCCTCGTGGTCGACGACGTGTTCCTCGGCGGCGCCGGGTCCCAGCGCCGCTGGCTCGACGCGCTGGGCGACGTGCCGACGCTCTGGGTGGGTGTGCGGTGCGACCCGGCGGTCGCCGCACGGCGCGAGGCCGCCCGGGGCGACCGCGTCGCGGGCATGGCCGCGCAGCAGGCCGACGTCGTCCACCGGGGTGTCCGGTACGACCTGGAGATCGACGCCACGAGCACCGGGCCCCTGGACGGTGCGCGGACCATCGCCGCACACCTGAGATCATCACGGGGTGACCGAGCAGACTGACGACTCCCTGACCCCACCCCGCGCCGTCCTCGTGGGGATCGTCGGCGGGTCGTTCTCCGGGCTGTTCGGTCTGGGCGGCGGCATCGTGATGGTCCCGCTCCTCACCTCGCTCGGCGGCCTCACGCAGCGCCGGGCCAGCGCCTACTCGCTCGCGGCGATCCTGCCGGCGGCGATCGTCGGCTCCATCCCGTACCTGACCCACCAGGCGGTCGACCTGATCTCGGCCGCGCTGCTCGTGGTGGGTTCCGTGGTCGGCGCCGCGTACGGCGCCCGGCTGCTCGCGCGCGTGCCGGAGACCCTCCTGCGCTGGCTGTTCGTCGGCGTGCTCGTGGCGGGCATCGTGCGGTCCCTGCTCGACGCGTTCGCCGACCCGCCGCTGGTCGACACCGCGCAGGGCATCCCCAGCCTGCTCGACGGCGCCGGCATGGTCGGGCTCGGCCTCGTCATGGGCATCGCGTCGGGCCTGCTCGGGATCGGCGGCGGCCAGATCGCCGTGCCGGGGCTGTCCGCCCTGTTCGACTTCGCCCCCGCGCTCGCCAAGGGCACCTCGCTGGTCGCGATGATCCCCACGGCCGTGTCCGGCACCTGGGTCAACGCCCGCAACGGCCTGGTGCACCTGAAGACGGCGGCGATCATCGGCCTGGTGGCGTCCGCGTTCTCGTTCGGTGGCGCGAGCCTGTCGGTGGTGCTGCCCGACAACGTGGCCTCGATCGCGTTCGCGGCGCTGCTCGTGTTCGCCCTGGTCCAGCAGGTCCGCAAGGCCCTGCAGAAGCGCTAGGCCCGGGCCAGGTCGGCCAGCACGGCCGCGCACTCCGCCGCCACGGCGACGGCGACGTCTCGCACCGTGTCGCCGTCGTGCTCCGGGACCACCCGCTGCACCGCGCCCTCGGCGAGCAGGTCGACCGCCCGCACGTGCTGGGCCTCGGCCATCTCGGCCGCGTGCGCGGTGTCCCCGTGCACGATGACGCTCGCCCCCTCGGGCGGCAGCGGCGACAGCCAGGCGTGCTCGGCCGCGATCACCGCCTGCGCGGGCAGCAGCGCGAGCGCCCCGCCGCCGCAGCCCTGGCCCAGGATCACCGACAGCGTGGGCACGGTCATCCGGGTGAGCGCGGCCATGCAGCGCGCGATCTCGCCGGCGAGCGCGCCCTCCTCGGCGGCCTGCGAGAGCTCGGCCCCAGGGGTGTCGATCACGGCGACCAGCGGCAGCCGCAGCTCCTCGGCCAGCCCCATCGCGCGCCGGGCCACGCGCAGCGCGGCCGGGCCCATCGGGGTGCTCTCGGTCTGCCGGGTCCGGTCCTGCCCGACGACCAGGCACGGCCGGCCGTCCAGGCGTGTGAGCGCGACCAGCATCGACTCGTCCCGCTCGCCCTCCTCCGTGCCGGACAGCCGCACGGTCCCCGACGCGCCGTGGCGCAGCAGGTCCCGCACGCCCACCCGGCCCTCGGCGCGGGTGCGCAGCACGGAGTCCCACGCGGACGTCGTCCCGGACGGCTCGCCCGTCCGGCGTGGCAGCGTGGACGACGACGGCGGGTCGACCAGCACCGCGAGCGCCCGTTCGACCAGCGCGGGCAGGCTCTCGGGCGTGACGACGCCGTCGAGCACGCCCTTGGCGGCGAGGTTCTCGGCGGACTGCACGCCGTCGGGCAGGGCCTCGCCCGTCAGGGCCTCGACCACCCGCGGGCCCAGGAACCCGATGAGGGCGCCCGGCTCGGCGACGGTGAGGTGGGCGAGCGAGCCCCAGGACGCGTAGACCCCGCCGGTCGTGGGGTGCCGCAGGTAGGCCAGGTAGGGCAGACCGGCGTCGCGGTGCGCCATGACGGCACGCGAGATCTCGACCATCCGGAGGAACGCGGGGGTGCCCTCCTGCATGCGCGTGCCGCCCGACGCCGTCGTGGCCAGCAGGGGCAGTCGCTCCGCCGTCGCACGCCGGACGGCGGTGGTGATCCGCCGCGCGGCGGCCCGGCCGATGGAGCCCCCGAGGAACCGGAACTCGTTGACGACGACCACCACGGGCCGCCCACGGACGTGCCCGCGCCCGGTGAGCACGGACTCGTCGGTGCCGGCCTTCTCGGCGGCGGCCGCCAGCACCGCGCGGTACCCGGCGGTGTGCCCGGAGGTGTCGACCGGCTCGTCCCAGGACTCGAAGCTGTCGGCGTCGAGCACCAGGTCGAGCAGCTCGCGCGCCGTCCAGCGGCGGGTCACGCGCCGGCCTCCGGTCCCGGGGCGGACGCCGTCGGCGCGGACGCCGACGGCCCGGCGGCGTCGAGCCCCGGCGCGCCCGGCCGCGCCGCCGCGTCGAGCCAGGCCCGGATCCGGGCCGCGTGCTCGTCCAGCACCGGCGGTGCGCGGTGCTCGCGCCGCGTGACCTCGGCGCCGTCGGCGTCGAAGAACCGCAGCGGCGGGCCCGGCAGGGTCAGGGTGCCGAGGCTCGTGTGCTCCACGTCCACGAGCAGCCCCTGGCTCGCGGTCTGCTCCCATGCGTACACCTCGTCGAGCGTACGCACCCGGCCCGCCGGGATCCCGGCGTCGGCGAGCCGCGTCAGCAGCGCGTCGGCGTCGTAGCGCTCGAACGCGTCCTCGACCACCTTGATCACCTGGTCGCGGCGGGCCACCCGCTCGGGGTTGCTCCGCATGCCCTCCGCGTCGGCGTCGAGCCCGAAGGCGAGGCAGAACCGCTGCCACAGCGCCTCGGACCCGACGGCTATCTGGACGGCGCCGTCACGGCAGCGGAACAGGCCGTACGGCGCGATCGAAGGGTGGTGGTTGCCCTGCGCGCGCCCCACCTCCCCGGCGACCGTCCACCGCGTGCCCTGGAAGGCGTGCACCCCGGTGACGGCGGCCAGCAGCGACGTGCGCACCACCTGGCCGGCGCCGGTCCGGTGCCGCTCGTGCAGCGCCGCCAGCACGCCGTACGCGCCGTAGATCCCGGCGAGCAGGTCGCCGATCGGTACGCCCACCCGCTGCGGGTCGTCCGGTCCGGAGCCGGTCAGGGACATCAGGCCGGCCTCGCCCTGGGCGATCTGGTCGTACCCGGCGCGGCCGCCCTCAGGACCGTCGTGCCCGAACCCGGTGATCGAGAGCACCACCAGGCGCGGGTTGCGCTCCAGCAGCGTCTCGACGCCCAGCCCGAGCCGGTCCAGGACGCCGGGCCGGAAGTTCTCCACGAGCACGTCGGCACGGTCGACGAGGCCGAGCAGGGTCGCCCGGTCGGCGTCGGCCTTGAGGTCGAGCGCTATCGACTCCTTGTTGCGGTTCGCGGACAGGAAGTACGTCGACTCGCGGGCGCCCTCCTCGCCGACGAACGGCGGGCCCCAGCCACGCGTGTCGTCGCCCCGGCCGGGCACCTCCACCTTGACCACCCGCGCGCCCAGGTCGCCGAGCATCATGGTCGCGTGCGGCCCGGCGAGGGCCCGGGAGAGGTCCACGACGACGACGTCGTCCAGGGGTCCGGTCATGGTGCTCACCAGCCCGGCAGGACGAGGATGGCCCAGACCAGCAGCGGACCCGCGAGGGTGACGATGATGGCGTAGTTGAGGATCTGCTTGTAGTAGGCCTGCTCGGAGATCGTGTCCGGGCGGTTGGCGAGCATCAGGGCTCCGTTCGTGGAGAAGGGGCTCACGTCGACGATGGTCGAGGAGACGGCCAGGGCGGCGGCCATGGCCCACGGGCTCACGCCGCCCCCGGCGATGAGCGGCACGGCGATGGGGATGATGACCGGCAGCAGCGCCGTCGACGACGCGAAGGCCGAGGCGATCCCGCCCACGTAGCACAGGACGAGCGCGCCGACGGCCGCGATGCCGAGGCCGGCGGCCCAGGTGCCGATGTACTCGGGAGCGCCCGCCTCGGTGAGGATCGCGGCGTAGGTGCTCACGCCCGCGACGAGCAGCACGGTGGGCCAGGCGATCTGCTTGACGGCGTCCTTGTGCTGGTGCGGGGACAGCATGGCCAGCGCGACGGCCGCGGTGATCGAGACGAAGCCGATGTTCTGGTCGAACGCGAGCGCGGTCGTGGCCACGGCGGCGAAGGCGACGAGGGTCAGCACGTGGTCGCGGCGCACGCCGAGACCGCGCGTGGTGGTCGAGACGCCCGCGCCCTGGCCGCTGACGGTGACGGAGGCGCCGCCCGCGTGCAGGTCGTCGACGAGGTGCCCGGACGCGTCGGCGGGGTCGACCCGCTCGTTCATGAGCTGGCGGCCGCCGAGCGCGAGGAACAGGACCACGGCCATCGCGGTGTTGATCGCGAGCGACGCGATGAAGACGCCCATCTCGGTGCCCTCGTAGCCGACGTCGGCCATGACCGAGTTGGTGATGGTGCCGTAGATGCTGATCGGGGAGAACCCGCCGCCCTGGGCCCCGTGCACCACGAACATGCCCATCATGAGCGGGTTGATCTTGTAGCGGCGGGCGAACCCGAGCGCGACCGGGCCGATGATGGCGCAGGCCGCGGGGCTGGCCGCGCCGATCGCGGTGAGCAGCGCGGTCACGGCGAACATGACCCAGGGGATGAGCGCCACCCGGCCGCCGACCGCCTGGACGGCCTTGGAGACGATGAGATCGACGGTGCCGTTGTTCTTGGCGATCGAGAACAGGTACGTGACGCCGACGAGCGTCAGGACGAGATCGGCGCTGATCCCGCCCAGCACCTCCTTCTCGTCCATGTTCAGGGCGAAGACGCCGACAAACCACGCCGCGACATAGGCGAGCGCGCCCATGTTGATCGGCAGGACTGTCCCGGCGACGAACAACGCGACGAGCGCGATGATCGCGATCCACTCAGGACCCATGAGAACTCCTCTGTCTCCATCGCGGCGGTCACCGTTGACCGACGAGGCACGATGGATCAGTGGCCTAGCCAATAGGCCAGTGTCCGTTCTGTCAAGTATCCTCAGGGAGTGACCCCGAAGGCTTCCGCCGAACTGCCGACCCCGCTGGCCCGCACCCGCCTCTACGAGCAGGTGGCGGAGCAGATCACCACGTGGATCAACCAGAACGGGCTGAAAGCCGGCGACCGGCTGCCCCCGGAGCGGGAGCTCGCAGCCCGGCTCGGCGTCAGCCGCGCGACCCTCAGCCAGGCGCTCGTCGCGCTCGAGGTGGTGGGCGTCGTGGTGGTGCGGCACGGCGACGGCACCGTGCTGACCGGCAGGCACAGCGAGAGCCGCATCGTCGAGGCCATCCGCGCGCACGCCGACCGCATGCCCGAGATCATCGACATCCGGGACGCGCTGGAGACCAAGATCGCCGCCCTGGCCGCGCAGCGCCGCACCGAGGACGACCTCGTCGCCATCGACGCGTCCCTCGACGCGATGGCGGCGTCCATCGAGCACGGGGACCGCGGCGTGGACGCCGACGAGCAGTTCCACGCGGCGGTGACCGCCGCCGCGCACTCCGACCTGCTGGCCCGGACCATGCGCGAGATCGCCAGCCTGATCCGGGAGAGCCGGATCGAGTCGCTCTCGCAGCCCGGCCGGCCCCGCAACTCCCTGACCGGGCACCGCGCCATCGCGGACGCCATCCGCGAGCGCGACCCGGCGGCCGCCGCCGCGGCCATGCACGCGCACGTCGAGATGGTCAGCGACGTGGCCCTGCTGCGGGACGACGAGCGGTGACCGGCTGGGAGCACCTCGCCGTGCTCGGCGCCGGCTTCGGAGCGGGTGTGCTGTCCACGACCGTCGGGGTCGCCTCGCTGCTGAGCTTCCCCGTGCTGCTGGCCGTGGGCCTGCCGCCCGTCGTCGCGAACGCGTCGAACACCGTGGGGCTCGTGCCCGCCGGGCTGAGCGGGTCGTTCGGCTACCGCCAGGAGCTGCGCGAGCACCCGCGCGTGGCCATGATCGTGCTCGTGACCTGCGCCGTCGGGTCCGTGGGCGGCGCGGTGCTGCTGCTCGCGCTGCCGCCGGGCGTGTTCGAGGCGATCGTGCCCTGGCTGATCCTGACCTCCTGCCTGCTGGTGGGCGTGCAGCCGTGGATCAGCCGGTGGCTGCGGCGCACCCGCGACGAGCCGACCCGCCTGCGGCACGGCATGTCCCCCGCCACGGTCGTGTTCTCGGTGCTGACCGGCGTGTACGGCGGCTACTTCGGCGCGGGCGCCGGCGTCATGATGGCCGCCGTGCTGGGGCTCGGGACCGACCTGGCGGTGCGGAACATCAACGCGCTGCGCACGGTGGCGCTGCTCGCCGCGAACCTCGTCGCCACGGTCATCTTCGTGGTCGTCGCCGACGTCGACTGGCTCGCGATCGGGCTGCTGGCCGCGGGTTCCGTGGTGGGCGGGTACGTGGGCGCGCGCATCGGCCGCAGGATGCCGCCCGGCGTGTTCCGGGTGCTCGTGGTGGTCGCGGGCGTGGTGACCGCCGTCGTCATGCTCTTCTGACCGGACCCACGCATGCACAATTATTGTGCATGACTCTTGTGCACAGGGATTGTGCATGCGTACTGTGCACGTATGACCGCTCCCCAGGACGACTTCCGCCTCAACCCCGAGGCCGTCAAGGTGCTCGCCCACCCGCTGCGCTCGCGCCTGCTCGGCGCCCTGCGGCGCGGCGGGCCCGCGACGGCCACCACGCTCGCCACGGCGCTCAGCACCAACACCGGCGCCACCAGCTACCACCTGCGCAAGCTGGAGTCCGTGGGCCTGGTCGCGGACACCGGCGACGGCACCGGCAAGCAGCGCCTGTGGCGCGCCTCCACGAGCTCCCACAGCTGGGCGCCCTCGGAGCTCTCCGTCGACGAGGACGCCGCCACCGCGCTGAGCTGGCTGCAGCGCGACTACCTGCGGCTCTTCAGCACCGAGTTCGGCCACTGGCTCGACGTCGCCGAGGCCTGGCCCAGCGAGTGGCAGGACGCCGCGGGCCAGGGCGACGCCTGGCTCGACCTGAACGCCGAGCAGCTCACGGCGCTCCGCGCGGACGTGGACCTGCTGCTCGAGCGGTACCGGGAGGCCGGGGGCGGCCCCGGCGCCCGCCGCGTCACGATCTGGCAGGCCGCCTTCCCGCTGGAGGCGGACGACATCCCGGGCGCGGACGGCGCCTCCGCCGGCACCTCCGCCGGCACGGATGACGGGACGGATGACCGGACAGACCGGCCATGACCCCCCTGACCCCGCGCCGCGCCCGGCAGGTCTTCCTGCTGCTGACCCTGACCCGCTGGTTCCCCGTCGGGCTGGTCGTCACGGTCACCACGCTGCTGCCGATCGAGCGCGGGCTGTCGGTGCCGCAGGCGCTCACGGCGCTGTCCGTCGCCGGCTTCGTCGTGTTCGCGCTGGA
Source organism: Promicromonospora sp. NPDC050262 (assembly GCF_040655935.1). Taxonomy (NCBI): domain Bacteria; kingdom Bacillati; phylum Actinomycetota; class Actinomycetes; order Micrococcales; family Promicromonosporaceae; genus Promicromonospora; species Promicromonospora sp. NPDC050262. The sequence continues at coordinate 53,188 of NZ_JBFAKX010000011.1, forward strand.
GCTGCCCACCAGCGGCCTCGCCGACTCCCTCGGACGGCGCCCGATGCTGGTCGCCGCCGCCGTGCTGCAGGTGGCGGCCGCCGCCCTGTTCCTCACCGCGCAGTCCTTCTGGGCCTTCGCCCTCGCCGCCGCGGTCACCGGCATCTTCCGGGCGCTCGACTCCGGCCCGCTGGAGGCCTGGTTCGTCGACACGGTGCACGCCACCGAACCGGGGGCCGACGTCGACCGCCCGCTCGCCGCGCAAAGCACCGTGCTCGGCGTCTCGATCGCCGCCGGCGCCCTCGTCTCCGGCGGGCTGGTCTGGTGGCACCCGCTGGGCGCGTGGTCCGCGCTCGTGCTGCCCTACGCGATCTACGGGGTGCTCTCGATCGTGCACCTGGTCGCCGTGGTCGTGCTGGTCCGCGAGGCGCCGCGCACGACGGCGCACCTCGCCGGAGCGGGCACGGCGGACGCCGCGGCCGACGCCGGGGTGGCCGGCCCCGGGGCGACACCGGCCCTGCCGCCGTCGCCGTCGTCGGACGAGCGGAAGGTGACCGCGCGGGTGCTGGACTCCGCGCGGCAGGCGCCCGGGGTGGTCCGCGACGGCCTGCGCCTCGCGCGGGACAACCGGGTGCTGCGCTGGCTGCTGATCGTCGAGGTGTTCTGGAGCGTGGGGATGGTGGTGTTCGAGACGTTCCAGCCGATCCGGCTGTCCGAGCTCCTGGGCGGCACCCAGGCCGGGGCCGCGGTCTCCGGGCCGGCGGCCGCCGCCGGCTGGGCGGTCTTCGCGGGCGGGGCAGCCCTGACGGGCCTGGCCACGCCCCGGCTCGGCGTGGCCCGGACGGCGATCATCGCGCGTGTGCTCAACGGGCTCGGGACGGTGTGGATGGGACTCGCGCTCGGTCCGGTCGGCCTGATCGCCGCGTACCTCGTGACCTACGGGCTGCACGGCGCGGGCGGGCCCGCCTACCAGGCGCTGCTGCACCGCGAGGCCGAGTCCCGCAACCGCACCACGGTGCTGTCGATGGCGTCGATGCTCGGGTTCGCCGCCTATTCGCTGGCCGCCCCCGCTCTCGGCTGGGCGGCGGGCCTGCTGTCCACCCAGGCGGCCATGGTCGTCGGCGGGGTGTTCAGCACGCTGGGCGCCCTGTGCTTCCTTCCCGCGTTGCGCCAGGAGCGCATGTTGTCTGGCCGCACGCGGCGCACGTCGGGCACACTGGCCGGGTGAACGACTGGACCGAGGACGTGCTGGGCGCGGGCTTCGACGCGCGGACGCTCCACCTCCCGGGCGGCGCCGAGGCCACCCTGATCCGCTACACGCCCGAGGGCGGGCCGGTGGTCGGACGCACGCCGGTGCTGTACGTCCACGGGTTCACCGACTACTTCTTCCAGCGGCACCTGGCCGAGGCCGTCGCCGGGCGGGGCTACCCGTTCTACGCCGTCGACCTGCGCGGTCACGGTCGCTCCATGGACGCGTGGACGGCGCTGGGCCGCGACGCCAACATGATCAACCGCCTGGAGCTCTACGCGCAGGACCTCGACGCCGCCGCCGCCGTGATCGCCGCGGACGGCCACACCGGGCTGGTGCTCCTGGGGCACTCGACGGGCGGCCTCATCACCTCGATGTACGCGAACGCGCGCCCCGACCGGGTGTCGGCCCTGGTGCTGAACAGCCCCTGGTTCGACCTCAAGGGCAGCTGGTCCGACCGCACCCTGGTCACCCAGGCCGTCTACGTGCTCGGCCGGGTCTCGCCCCGGCTGGTCGTGTCCCGGCTCGGCGAGGGCTACGGCCGGGCCCTGCACGTCACCTCCGGCGGCGAGTGGGAGTACGACCTGCGGTGGAAGCCGTACGCGGGGTTCCCGGTGCGGGCCGGGTGGCTGGCGGCGATCCGCCGCGGGCACCGCGCCGTCGGACGCGGGCTGTCCGTGCAGTGCCCGGTGCTCGTGTGCACCAGCGGCCGGACCGGGTCCGACGCCGGGGAGGTCGCCGAGCAGCTCGGCACGGACGTGGTGCTCGACGTCGCGCACATGCACGCGCGGGCGCCGAGGCTGGGGACGACCGTGGAGATCGCGGTGATCGAGGGCGGCGCCCACGACCTGGCGCTGTCCCCGAAGCCGGCCCGGGAGAAGTACCTGACCACGGTGCTGGACTGGCTGGACGCCAAGGTCTAAGGCTGGGCGGGTCCGACGGCCGGGTGCCACACCCTGACGGGCGAAACGCACATTCGGCATGAAACTGTGACCGATCCCTGGCGTGCCGCGGACCCGGATACCACCTGCCTCCGCCAGGCTTCCGCCCATGGAAGAGACGTGGGTACGTCATGCGCTGCGGCGTCTGCCCGACACCGTGTCCTGCCCTGCCTGCGGCGCGGCCCTCCACGACACCGTCTGCGGCACCTGCGCGCTCGACCTCGGCGGCCGGCGCGGGATCGACGTGCACGAGGCCTCGCTCGCCGTCGAGCGGGCCATCCGTGAGCGACAGCGGATCCTCGACGAGATGCGCGCCGAGCAGCCCGCCGCGGCCGCGTACGCCCGACGGGTGGCCGTCGCGGGCGGCTCAGCCGGTGCGGCGGCCGGGCTCGTGGGTGCTGGGGTCGGCAAGGCCGCCTCGGCGGCCACGCGCCCGACGACGGCGGTTACGGCCGCCCCGACGTCGGCCGGCGCGTCCGGCGCGTCCGGCGCGTCCGGCGCGAAGCCCAGGACCTCCGCCGGCGCGGGCGGGGCGGCCGGATCGGGTGCCGCGGCCTCGCCGGCCGGCCCCGTCGCCCACCCGGTCGCCAGCCCCGCCCGGCAGCCCAGCACCGTGGCCCTCCAGCCGATCCTCGCCGGGGTCGGCGCCGCGCTGGTCGCCGTCGCCGCGGTGGTCTTCGTGTTCTTCACGCTCGCCGACCAGCTCGTGCTGCGCACCGTCGCGACGCTCGCGGTCACGGTCGCCTCCGTGGTGGCGGCGGCGCTGATGCGCCGGGCCGGGCTGCGGTCGTCGGCGGAGGCCGTCGCGACCCTGGCCGTCGCGCTGGGCTGGGTGTGCGCGGAGCTCGGTCTGGAGGCCGGGCTGCTCGGCGGCGTCGCGCCGTTCCTCGCGCGCGCGGCCCTGCTCACGCTGCTCGCCCCGGCGCTCGTGCTGCTCGGCAGCCGGCTGCGGGTGCGGTCCTGGGTCGCCGCCGGAGCCGTCGCCGCACCGCTGGTCCCGCTGCTGCTCGCGGCGGGCCTGTCCGACGTCGGCCTGCCTCGCTGGGTCTGGATCCTCGCCCTGGTCGCGACGGGTCTCGTGGCGCACGGCGCGAGCGGCGCCCTGCTCCGGGCCGGCGAACGGCTCGACGCCACCCTCCGGTGGGAGTCGCGGGTGCTGGGCGTGGTCCGCACCGGCGCAGTGCCCGCGGCCCTGGTCACGACGTTCACGCTGCCCGACGTCGCCCCGCTGCCCTTCGCCGCCTGGTGGGCGGTCGTCGCGGTCGGCGCCGTCGCCGCCGGGCACGCCCTGCGGGTGCGGGCCTGGGTCACGACCGGCCTGGTCGCGGCGCCCTTCGCGGCGTTCCCGGCGGCGCTCGCCCTCTCGGACGACGACGGCACGCTGCCGTGGGCCGTCTGCGCGGGCGCGCTGCTGGTCGCCCTGGCCGCGCTGGCGGGGCCGCCGGTCGCCCGGGTCTCGGGCCCGCGCGTCGGCTCGGAGCTGCGGGTCGAGCTCCGGCTGCTGGAGGTGGCCCAGGCGCTGGGGGTGGGGCTGGCCGTCTGCACCGCGTTCCTGGTGCCGCCTGCCGGGTTCCTCGACGGCCTCCCGGGGGACGCCGGGACGGCGGCCGTGCTGGCGGTCGTCGCCGTCGTCGCCGCCGTGCTGCGGCGCGGCACGCACCGCCGCTGGTGGACCTTCACCGCCGGAGCGCTCGGCGCGGTCGCCGCCCTGTTCCTCACCGAGTGGGCGGGCATCGAGTTCCTGTGGGTGCTGCCCGCGGCGGCGGGCGTCGCGTGGGCGGTGCTCGCCGTGGCGCTGACCGCGCTGGTCGCGGCGGGTGTGCGGGGGCTCGTGCCCGCCGCCCGCACGCGCGCCGACCTGCTGCTCGCGGCGTGGCTCGTCGCGGTGCTCTCGGCCGTCCCGGCCCTGTGGCTGTCCGCGCTGCGCGTGCTGGAGGTGCTGACGGGTCCCCTCGGCGTCGCCCCCGCGCGGACGCCGGGCGAGGCTCCGCTCGGTGGCCCGTTCCTGCCGGCTGACGTCCGCGGGCTGAGCGTGCTCGGCGTGCTCGTGCTGGCCGCTCTGGTGCTGGCCGCCTCCCGGCTGGGCGTCGCGGCGGGTCGGCCAGACCGCCCGGCGGCCCCCCTGGTGCGGACCGCCCGGGGCCTCGCGCCGTGGGCGACGGTGGGTCTCGGCGTCACCGCCGCGCTGCACGCCCGGCTGGCCGCGGTGACGTCGCTCGCGCTGCTGGCGGTCCTCGCCGCCGTGCTGCTGGCGGCAACGGCCGAGCCGGCGCGCTCCTGGCGCGGGCTGCGCGCCGTCGTCACCGCCGTGCGGGCCGGGGCCGACGGCCTGCGCCGGGCCACGCGGCTCACCGTGCGGCTCGGCGGCTCCGCGATGAGCCCGCAGGAGGGTGCGACCTGGCGTCCGGCCGCGCTGACCGGAGCCTGTACCGCCCTCGTGCTGCTGACGGTCGGCTCGTGGCAGAGCCGACCCACGGTACTGGTGGCCGCCGCCGTCGTCGTGCCGCTGGCGCTGGCCGCGCGCGCGGCCCTGCCGCGCGTCTCGCACCCCGCCCTCGTCGGTGGCGCCTACGCGTACGCGCTGGTCGTGGGCGGTGTCTGGCTGGGATGGCTCGGGTTCGGCTGGGTCGCCGCCGTCTGCACCATGTCGGCCGCGGCCTCGCTGACGGCGGTCGCGGTGACCGTCGGCACGCGGGTGGCCCGCGCCGAGTGGTTCGCCGTGCTCGGCGTGACGGGCGTGCCGTTCGCGCTCGGGGTGTACACCGTGGTGCTCGACCGCACCTGGTGGTCCGCCGGCGCGGCCGCCGCGATGCTGCTCCTGGAGCTCGTGCTGCTGCTCACCCGGCGGACCGGGCTCGCGCCGGCCGTGCGCGTGCTGGCCGCGGGCCTGGTGCTGCCCACCACCGCGGTGGCGGTCGTGAGCACGGGCGCCATGCTGCTCCCGCTCAGCGGTTCGCCCGTGCTGCTGCCCGTCATCGCGGCGGCGGTCGCCGTCGTCGCGGGCGGGGCACCGCGCGTGGCCGGATTCCTCGCCCGCCGGGTGCCGGACGGCGGCGTCGTCGGCACGCTGGTGCGCGGGATGCTCGAGCTCAGCGCGGTGGTCACCGGCGCGATCACGATCGGCCTGGCCTACGGCCGCCCGGCCGCCGGGCCCGACGTCGCGGTGGCCGTGCTGCTCCTCCTCGCCGTCGGCGCCGGGGTCGTGGCACGCGAGCCCGACCGTACCCGCGTCTGGTGGGCCGCCGGCGCCCTCGCGACGGCGGCCGCCTGGACCGCGCTGGCCGACGGCGGCGTCCGGCTCGTCGAGGCGTACACCCTGCCGCCGGCCCTCGGCGCGGTGCTCGTCGGGGCGCTGCTCGCCCGGCGGTCCGGGACGCACGGCTGGCGGCTCGTCGCCGCGGGCCTCGTGCTCGCGCTGGTGCCGAGCGACCTGACGCTGGCCCTCGGCGCGGGCCCGGGCGACCCGCGCGCCTGGGTCCTGCTGGTGGCCGGCCTCGTCCTGACCCTCGCCGTCCTCGCGCTCCGGCGCCGGCCGATCGTGTCGGCCGGGTGGGCCGCACGGGCCCGGACCCTGCTGGCGGGCGCGGTGCTGCTCGCGGGTGCGGGCCTGACCGTCGAGTCCTTGCAGGTGGCGGCATCGACGGCGGGCGATCCGGCAGCGCGGTTCGTGACGGGTCTGGGCTGGGCCGTCGCGGCGGGTGCGCTCGCCCTCGTGACCGTCGGCGGCGCCCGGCCGGGCGCGCCGTCGGCCCGCCTGCGGCGCGCGATCGACACCGCGGGCCGCGTCCCCGCCCTGCTGTTCCTCACCGTGGGGGCGGTGGCGAACGCCGAACCGCACTGGGGTGCCATCGCGACCCTCTGGGTGCTGGAGGTCGCGCTGCTCGTGCTGCTGGTGGTGGTCGCGCGGCGGCTGCTGCGCGGGCACACCACGGGTGTCCCGTCCTGGGCCGTGTGGATGGGTGCGCTGGCCGCGGCCATCGCCGCGTGGAGCCCGCGGGAGCTGCGGGTCGAGGTGTTCTCCGTGCCGCTCGGGGTGGGCCTCGTCGTGGCCGGCTGCTTCGCGCTCGGCGAGTGGGAGGCGCGCACCAAGGTGGGCGGGCCCGACTCGGCGCGGGTGCCGCGGCGCACCCTCGTGGGCTGGCCGGTGGGCTGGACGGGCTCGTGGGCGCTGCTGGGCCCCGGGATCCTGGCCCTGCTCGGGCCGTCGGTGCTCGCGACCTTCACGGACCCGCAGACGTGGCGGGCCGTGCTGGTGGTCGGCGTGGCGCTGACCGGGGTGCTGGTGGGGTCCCGCCGCGGGCTCGCGGCGCCGTTCCTGCTGGGGGTCTGGGTGCTGCCGGTCGAGGTGCTGATCGTGTTCGTCAGCCAGCTCGGCACCGAGATCTCCGCGGTGCCGTGGATGCTCACGCTCGCGGCGGCCGGCGGGGTGCTGCTCATCATCGCCACCCTGGACGAGCGGCGGACCGAGGGGTACGGGGGTGCGGCGGCGTACCTCCGGGACCTGCGGTGAGCAGGACGCGGATCCCGGGCGCCGGACACGGCCGCCCGGGGCGCGGCGGGCATGGTGGGATGGCGCCATGCAGCACGATCTCCACCTCGCCGCCCACGGCGTCCGCCTCGTACCGCTGACGCGCGACCACGCGCCGGCCCTGGCCGGGCTGGTCGACACCCAGCTCTGGGCCGGCATGACCAGCGCCCTCCCCGACTCCGTCCCGGCGATGGAGACGTACGTGGACGCCGCCGTCGCGGCGCAAGACCACCTCGCCTTCGCGGTGCTCGGGTCCGACGGCGAGGTGCGCGGGTCGACCCGGTTCTACGAGCTCAACGCCGGGCAGCAGCGGGTCGAGATCGGCTCGACGTTCTACGGACGGGACTGGTGGGCGGGCGTGACGAACCCCGCGTGCAAGCTGATGCTGCTGCGACACGCCTTCGAGGAGCTGGGACTGCGGCGCGTGGCACTGCGGTGCGACGCGCGGAACACGCGGTCCCGTGCGGCGATCCTCAAGCTGGGCGCCCGCGAGGAGGGCAGGCTGCGCGCGCACCGGGTGGCCCCCGACGGTTCCGAGGGCGACACCCTCTACTTCTCGGTGCTGTCCGACGAGTGGCCCGGCGTCCGCGAGGGCCTCGAGGGGCGCCTGGCGGCCCTCACCGCCGTGTCCGAATCCCGCTAGCCGTCGCGTCCGGACGGGGCGCAGGATGGTGGGCATGACCGACGTCGAGCTCCGCGATCCCGCGTTCACCGAGCGCTACCGCGCCATCGCCGCGCGCGACTCCCGCTTCGACGGGCAGTTCTACACCGCGGTCCGCACCACCGGCATCTACTGCCGGCCCTCCTGCCCGGCGCGCACGCCGAAGGCCGAGAACGTCTCGTTCTACCTGACCTCCGCCGCCGCGCACGAGGCCGGCTTCCGCGCGTGCAAGCGATGCCTCCCCGAGGCCGCACCGGGCACGCCCGCGTGGGACCTGCGCCGCGACCTCACGGGCCGCGCCATGCGCCTGGTGGCCGACGGCGTGGTCGACCGCGAGGGTGTGTCCGGCCTCGCGCACCGCCTGGGGTACTCCGAGCGCCAGCTCCACCGGCTGCTGGTCAGCGAGCTGGGCGCGGGGCCGCTGGCCCTCGCCCGGGCGCAGCGCGCGCAGACGGCCCGCACCCTCCTGGTCGGCACCTCGCTGCGCCTGGCCGACGTCGCGTTCGCCGCCGGGTTCGGCTCGATCCGGCAGTTCAACGACACCGTGGCCGAGGTCTTCGGCGCGACGCCGTCGGAGCTGCGCGCCCGCGCCCGGCGCCCGGCGCGGGGTTCGGGCGGCGCGGCGCGCTCGCGCGGCCCGGGCTCGGCCCGTGTGCCCGTCCGGATCTCCCTCACGCTGCCCGTGCGCGAGCCGTTCGACGCGCGCGGCGTGCTGGAGTTCCTGGCCGTCCGCGCGATCGAGGGGGTGGAGTTCGCGGACCTGGGCCCGGCGGGCCCGGTCGATGCGGAGGGGACGACCCGGTCGGCCGACGCCGGCGCGCACGTGCTCCGGTACGCCCGCACCGTCGTGCTGCCGCACGGCCCGGGGGCGTTCGAGGTGCGGGTGCCCCGGCCCGGCAGCGGCCGCGTCGACCTGGACCTCGAGCTCGCCGACCTCGCGGACGCGCCGGTCGCCGTCGCGCGCGTGCGGCGGCTGCTGGACCTCGACGCCGACCCGGTCGCCGTCGACTCCTCGCTCGCGGCCGACCCCGTGCTCGCGCCGTCGGTCGAGGCGGTGCCCGGGATCCGGGTGCCCGGCACGCTGGACCCGGCCGAGCTGCTGGTCCGCGCGATCGTGGGCCAGCAGATCAGCGTCGCCGCGGCGCGCACGCACCTGTCACGCCTCGCGAAGGGCGTCGGCACGCCGTACGTCTCGGCGTTCGAGGGGCTCACCCTGCTGTTCCCGACACCGCGCCAGATCGCCGGCCCTCCCGGTTCGCAGGACGCCGCCGCGTACCTCCGGCTGCCCGCCAGGACGCTGGCGACCGTGCTCGGCGCGGCCCGGGACCTCGCGGACGGGACCCTCACGCTGAGCGTCGGCGACGACCCCGACGACCTGCGGCGGCGCCTGGTCGCCCGGCCGGGCATCGGCCCGTGGACGGCCGGGTACGTGGCGCTCCGCGTGCTCGGTGACCCGGACGTGCTCATGGACGGCGACGTCGCGCTGCTCGCCGGGGCCCGCAACCTCGGGCTGGTCTCCGCCGAGGAGTCCCGCCCCCACCAGTTCAAGGAGCTCGCCCTGCGCGGCGCGGCCTGGGCGCCCTGGCGCTCCTACGCCGCGATGCACCTCTGGCGCTCCGCCTGACAGCTCGATCTCCCGGAAGGAAGAACATGAAGACCACGACCCTCACCACACCGGACGGCCCCTTCAGCGTCGTCGTCGCGGCGGTCCCCGCCGTCGACGGCGGGCACCCCGCGGGCGAGACGCGGGAGCAGGTGCTGGCCGCCGGCTGGACGGACAACGTCGACGCGCTCCTCGCCCTGGTCCACCCCACCCTGCGCCCGTCCGGCGACGTCCGGGACACGCACCCGACGGGACTGCTCGCGGAGGCCGCGGACGCCGTCCGCGCCTACTACGACGGCGACCACGGGGCGCCCGGGCGCGTCCCGGTGCTGCAGGCGAGCGGACCGTACCGGACGCACGCGTGGGACGTGCTGCGCGAGGTGAAGGCCGGTGAGCGGCTGACGTACAGCGAGTACGCGGCCCGGACCGGACGGCCGGCGGCCGTCCGCGCGGCGGCCGGGGCGTGCGCCATGAACGCGGCGGCACTGTTCGTGCCGTGCCACCGCATCCTGCGCACGGACGGCACGCTCGGCGGGTTCCGCTACGGGCTGCCGGTCAAGGAGAGCCTGCTGGCCCGCGAGGCGATCGCGGGGTGACGTTCGAGGCCCGGGTTGCTCCGCCGTGAGCGATGTCAGAGCGGAGAGACCCGGGCCTCGAAGGGGACGGCGGCGTCAGCCCTTGACCGAACCCGCCAGCAGGCCGCGCACGAAGTAGCGCTGCAGCGACAGGAACACGATCAGCGGCACGATCATCGAGATGAACGCACCGGCCGACAGCACGTGCCAGTCACCACCGCGCGAACCCGCGAGCTCGGCCACCCGGACCGTGAGCGGGAACGTGTTCAGGTCACCCATGACCAGCGCGACCAGCAGGTCGTTCCACACCCACAGGAACTGGAAGATGGCGAACGCCGCGAGCGCCGGGGTGAGCAGCGGCAGCACCACCCGGAAGAACACCTGCACGTGGCCGGCGCCGTCCATCCGCGCGGCCTCGACCAGGGACCTCGGGATCTCCTTCATGAAGTTGTGCAGCAGGAAGATCGCCAGCGGCAGCGCGAAGATCGAGTGCGACAACCAGATGGTCCAGAACGAGCCGTTGATGCCCAGGTCCACGTAGGCCGACAGCAGCGGCACGAGCGTGATCTGGATCGGCACGATCTGCAGGGCGAACACCGCGATGAACAGGAAGTCCGCGCCCTTGAAGTCGACCCAGGCGAACCCGTACGCGGCCAGGAGCGCCAGGGTGATCGGGATGAACACCGCGGGCAGCGTGACCACGAACGAGTTCACGAAGAACACGATCAGGTTGGTCGACCCGTCGAACAGCGCGGTCTCGTAGTTCTGCAGCGAGAACACACCCTCGCCGGCGAACGCCGAGCCGAACACCGTCCACCAGCCGCTCTGCCGGATGTCCAGCTCCGGCCGGAACGACGTGATGAGCAGACCGACCGTCGGGATGGTCCAGAGGATGGCGATGACGACGGCGAGCGTGCTCGCCCACGGGTTGGACAGCGCCTTGCGTGCCTTGCGGGCACGGCCGCTGATGTCGGCCTTCGACCGGGGCACCTCGGGTGCCGCGTCGGCTGTCTTCACGGTGCTCATCGGACATCCTCCGAGAGGCGCTGCTGGCGCACGTTGTAGATGATCACCGGGATCACGATGACGAACAGCAGCACGGCCAGCGCCGCGCTCAGGCCCGCCTCGTTCTGCCGGAACCGCTGGTCGTAGAACTCCAGGGCCACGATCGAGGTGTTGAACTGGCCTGCCGTCATCGTTCTGACGATGTCGAACGTCTTGAGCGTCGTCATCGCGATGGTGGTGAGCACGACGACCAGGGCGGGCCGGATGCTCGGGATGGTGATGCGCCAGAACATGCCGACACCGGAGACGCCGTCCAGCCGCGCGGCCTCGACGATGTCGTCGGGGATCGCCTTGATGGACGCCGACAGCAGCGTCATCGCGAAGCCCGCCTGGATCCAGATGAACACCACCATGATCAGGAAGGTGTTCAGCGGCCGGCTGAGCAGGAACTGCTGCGGCTCGCCGCCCAGCCAGACGATGAACTGGTTGAGCAGGCCGGTCTGGTTCACGCCTGCGGGCTTGAACTCGTAGACGAACTTCCAGATGATCGACGCGCCCACCATGGAGATGGCCATGGGGAGGAACACGAGCCCCTTGGCCAGCGCCTCGAACCGGCTCTTGTCGACCAGGTAGGCGTAGACGAGGCCGAGGAACGTGGCGACCAGTGGCGCGACCAGCACCCAGAGCGCCGTGTTGCCGAGCACGATGAGGAACTGCGGCTCGGTGAAGGCTCGGATGTAGTTGTCCAGGCCCACGTACTCCGTGCTGTTGCGGTTCATGAACGAGTTGATGATGGTGCGGATCGCCGGGTACACGAGGCCGATCGTGAGGAGCAGCAGCGCCGCGCCCACGAACCCGAAGCCGACGAACCAGCGGGAGGGATTACGTGGCCGGTCGACCACGAAGAGGATGATGCCCATCAGCGCGACGAACAGCACGATCGCGATGATCATCAGCAGAAACTTGTGCCCGGTGTCATCCCCGGCATACAGCAGCCAGTCCATGGCTATCTCCTGTCGCTGTCCTGGTCCGGTCTTCCTTGACTGGTCCAGCCCTCAGCCTAGGACGGCGGAGGCGTGGGACTCGAAGTCCCACGCCTCCGCGCGTCATGGTCGAGGGCCGGGCGTCAGTTCGACGGCCAGGAGTCCTCGATCCGGTCGGTGACCTGCTGGCTGCTCAGGTCGCTGGCGAACCACTCGGTGATGCCGTTCCAGAACGAGTCGGTCCCGACCGCGGCCGGCATGAGGTCCGAGGCGTCGAACCGGGCCACGGTGGCCGGGTCGGCGAGGATCTCGGCGGAGAGCCGGTCGAAGTCCGTCGCGAGCAGCTCCTGGTCGAGACCGCTGTTGGCGCTCACCCAGCCGCCGGCCGGCGTGGCGGCGGCCTTGGCGTTGGCCCAGTCCGCGCTCGACAGGTAGGTCTGGAAGGCCTGCACCTCGGGACGGTCGGCGAACGCGCCGATGAACTCGCCGGCGACCAGCGTCGGCTTCTCGTCGGCCGTCTGCGCCGGCAGGTAGAACGCGTAGACGTCGCCGTCCGGGGCCACCTCGGTGCCCTCGGGCCACTGCGTCTGGTAGAAGTTCGCGGCGCGGTGCATCCAGCAGTTGCCGTCCAGGATCGGGTAGCCCGCGTCGGTCCAGGTTGCCGTGGCGATCGAGTCGACGCCGCCCAGGCCGCCGTTCACGTAGTCCGGGTTCTTGAGGATCTCGCCCGCGGTGTCGAACGCGTCGACGATCTGCGGGTCGTTGAACGGGATCTCGTGGGTGTACCACTGGTCGTAGACGTCCGGACCCGCCGTGCGGAGCACGACGTCCTCGATCCAGTCGGTGCCCGGCCAGCCGGTGGCGTCACCGGACTCCACGCCCGCGCACCACGGGCGGGTGGCGCCCTCGTTGCCCTCGGCGATGGTGGCGGTGAGCTCCATCAGCTCGTCCCAGGTCGTCGGGACCTCGTAGCCCGCCTCCTCGAACATCGAGGGCGAGTACCAGACGTACGACTTGACGTTGGAGCCCAGCGGCGCGGCGTAGAACGTGCCGTCGACCGTGCCGTACTCCTTCCACTCCGGGGCCCAGCCCTCGTCGACGTTGGCCTCGACCTGCTCCGGGGCCGGGAGGACCGCGTCGTAGTCGTTGACCAGCGTCTGGAGCAGACCCGGCTGCGGCAGGATCGCGATGTCCGGCGGGTTGCCGGCCTGGACGCGGACGGGAAGCTGCGCCTCCATCTCGCGCGAGCCCTCGTAGTTGATCGTCACGCCGGTGCAGTCCTCGAACGGCTTGTACGACGCCGTCTGGGTCTCCGCCTCCGGCTCCACGATCGTCGTGTAGACACTGACCTCGGTGCCCTCGAGGTCACCGAACTCCTCGTAGGCGGCGCAGTCGATCGTGGCCTGGGTGGCCTCGCCGCCGCCGTCCTCGCCCCCGCCGTCGTCTGTGTCGGCACAGGCCGCCAGGACCAGGGCCAGGCTCGCGCCGGTCGCCGCCAGGGCGACCGCTCGGCGCTTGGAAGCCATCCGGATAGTCATCTCGTGCTCCTCCACTGCTTCGTGGGCTCAGAACCCTCTGACTTGCGGGTACGGACCGGCAGACTGCCGGGTTGCCCGCCCTCAACGCAACCGTGGTTCTCGATCCAATGCAAGCCCATACAGCATCACCTTGCATTACGAAATCGTTGCAATCCCACCCGTCGTCCAAGACGGGTGAAACGCCCGGTACGCCACGCGCAAGGTGGCCGCTCGCTCCCGCACGGCGTGCGGGTGGCGGGACGTAGGCTTGTGCCGCCAGATCACTGGTGCCCCTACGGAAGGACGGACATGATCGAGCTGAGGACGCCGCGCGAGATCGAGGAGATGCGCCCGGCGGGACGCTTCGTCGCCGACGTGCTGCTCGCCGTCCGCGAGGCCGCGGGCGTCGGGGTGAACCTCCTCGAGCTCGACGAGATCGCGCACAAGATGATCCGCGACCAGGGCGCCGAGTCGTGCTACATCGACTACCACCCCTCGTTCGGCGCGATGCCGTTCGGCAAGGTCATCTGCACCTCGGTGAACGACGCCGTGCTGCACGGCCTGCCCTACGACTACGCGCTGCAGGACGGCGACCTGCTGTCGATCGACTTCGCGGCGTCCGTGAACGGCTGGGTCTCCGACTCGGCGCTGTCGATCGTGGTGGGCGAGCCCGACCCGGCCCGCGCCGAGCGGGACGCCAAGCTGATCCGCACCACCGAGGTGGCGCTGGAGGCCGGTATCGCCGCCGCGCAGCCGGGCAAGAAGATCGGCGACATCTCCTCGGCGATCGCCGAGGTGGCGCACGCCGCCGGCTACTCGGTGAACACCGACTTCGGCGGCCACGGCGTGGGCCGCACCATGCACGGCGACCCGCACGTGCCGAACAACGGCCGGGCGGGCCGTGGCTTCCCGCTCAAGCCGGGCCTGGTGATCGCGGTCGAGCCGTGGTTCCTGGAGACCACGGACGAGATCTTCACCGACCCCGACGGCTGGACGCTCCGCTCGGCGGACGGCTCGCGCGGCGCCCACTCCGAGCACACGATCGCGATCACGCCGGACGGCCCGCTCATCCTGACGGCGCGCTGACGAGCGCGCGCTGACAAGCCCACGTGTCAGACGCTCAGGTCACCGGAGTGACCTGGGCGTCTGACACGGTGCTAGATCAGGGTCTTCAGCGCCTGGATCACGCCGTGCTGCGAGATGTCGCCCACGGTCTCGTTCGCGATCGCCTTCACGGCGGCAGGAGCGTGGCCCATCGCGACGGCGCGGGCGGCCCAGCTCAGCATCTCGATGTCGTTCAGGCCGTCGCCGACGGCGAGCGTGTTGTGCCGCGGGACGCCGAGCGTGGAGCGGATGTTCTCCAGCGACGTCGCCTTGCTCAGGTGCCGCGGGGTCACGTCGATCCAGTCGGGCCCGGCCTCCGTGGCGGTCACGCCGTGCCGGCGCAGCGGTTCCAGCAGGTCCAGCACGTTCGGCCCCCGCAGGATCGCGCGCGAGGCGGGCATCATGCCCAGCTCGTCGATGCCGACCACACGCTGGGCGCCGTTGACCTCGTGCGGCTCGAACAGCCGGTTCACGCGGTAGCCGATGCCGATCTCCTCGACGCCGATCTGCACGTCGGGGAACCGGCTCAGTGCCATCCGGACCACGGGACCGACGTCGAACGTCAGGACGTCCTCGAGCATGTAGCCGTTGGTGCACGTGGCGCAGAGCCGCGCCGTGACCGCCCCGTTGGAGGCGACCACCCAGCCGTCGGTGATGCCGAGCTCCTTGGCCACGGGCAGGATCCCCGTCAACGACCGTCCCGACGCCAGGACCACGTGATGCTTCCGGCCACGCACGAGCTGCACGGCCAGAACCGTCGGCCCGGGCACGGGCTGCCCGGTGACCAACAGGGTCCCGTCGATGTCGAGGGCGACCAGGTGAGGCGCGTCGTTGCGCACTCGCATGGACACCGATTGGTCGTCCAGGATCATCACGTACCCCCATGGCACCGTGAGCGCCGTCACCCTTCGACGGATCGCGCCCAAATGTACAGGCATTCGCCCTGTGATCCATACCTTTGCACGGATAACTTTCACCCGTGTCGACGCTTGCGAGATCCTGCCCGACTCAGAGCAGCGAGCGGAGCACGTCCACCACGCCGTCGTCGTCGATCGAACCGGTCACCGCATCGGCCGCCGCCTGCACCGGCTCGGTCGCGTGCCCCATCGCCACGCCCCGTCCGGCCCACCGCAGCATGTCGATGTCGTTGCTGCCGTCACCCACGGCGACGGTGTTCTCCGCCGCCACGCCGAGCTCCTTGCGTACCACTTCCAGGGCCGACGCCTTGGTCACGCCCTGCGGTGCGATGTCCATCCACGCGGACCAACCGACGGCGTACGTGACGTCGTCGAAGCCGAGCCGCGCTGCGATCTCGTGGAACTCCGCGCTCGTCTCCCCGGGGCTGCGGACGACGACGCGCGTGACGTCACCGGCCCAGAGCTCCTCGAAGTCCACCACGCGGTGCTCCCCGTTGAGCTCGCCCTCGGGAAAGAGCTCGGTCATCCGGAAGCCTACGCCGACATCCTCGACCGCGTAGCGTGCGTGCGGCAGCTCGACCTTGAGCATGCGCAGCACCGGTTCGGGGTCGAACGTCTCGACGCGCTCCAGGGTGTAGCCCATCGGCGCGGACGCGTCGATGCGTGCCGTGACGGCACCGTTCGAGGCGACGATCCACTCGTCCTCGATCTTGAGGTCCGCCGCGACGGGCGTCATCGCGATGAGCGAGCGTCCGGACGCCAGCACCACGTGGTGCCCGGCGGCACGGACGGCGGCGACCGCCTCGCGTGCCGCGTCGGACAGCACCTCGTCGTACGTGACGAGGGTCCCGTCGATGTCGAGGGCGATGAGCTTTCGATCGGTCGCAGGAGGCACGTTGGAAGCCTACCCACCCCCCGGTGAACGGCAGCAGACCGATGGACCGTGATCGGCGGAATGTCAGGTGATCGGCAGCTCGTGCTGCCGATCACCTGACATGCCGCCGATCCCAGGGGCCCGGCCCGGTTACTTCACCGGCTCCAGGACCTCCAGGCCGCCCAGGTAGGGGCGCAGGCCCTCCGGGACGTGGACCGAGCCGTCGGCCTGCTGGTGGTTCTCCAGGATGGCGACGATCCAGCGCGTGGTGCCGAGCGTGCCGTTCAGGGTCGCGACGTTCCGGGTCGAGCCGTCCTCGGTCCGCTCGCGGACGCCCAGGCGGCGGGCCTGGAACGTGGTGCAGTTCGACGTCGAGGTGAGCTCCAGCCAGCGCTCCTGCGTGGGCAGCCACGCCTCGCAGTCGAACTTGCGGGCCGCCGAGGAGCCGAGGTCGCCCGCGGCCGTGTCGATCACGCGGTAGGGCAGCTCGACCTTGGCCATCATGGCCTCTTCCCAGCCCAGCAGCCGCTGGTGCTCGGCCTCGGCGTCCTCGGGGGCGCAGTAGCTGAACATCTCGACCTTGTGGAACTGGTGCACGCGGATGATGCCGCGCGTGTCGCGGCCCGCCGAGCCGGCCTCGCGGCGGTAGCAGGCGCTCCAGCCCGCGTACCGCATCGGTCCGTCGGACAGGTCCACGATCTCGTCGCTGTGGTAGCCCGCGAGCGCCACCTCGGAGGTGCCGACCAGGTAGAGGTCGTCCTTCTCCAGGCGGTAGATCTCGTCGGCGTGCGCGCCCAGGAAGCCCGTGCCCTGCATGGTCTCGGGCTTGACGAGGGTGGGCGTGATCATCGGCGTGAAGCCCTGCTCCACGGCCTGGTCCATCGCCATGTTGAGCAGCGCCAGTTCGAGCCGCGCGCCGATGCCGGTGAGGAAGTAGAACCGCGCCCCGGACACCTTGGCGCCGCGCTTGGTGTCGATCGCGCGCAGGCCCTCGCCGAGCTCCAGGTGGTCCTTGGGCTCGAAGCCCTCGGCCGCGAAGTCGCGGCGGGTACCGACCTGCTTGAGCTCGATGAAGTCCTCCTCGCCGCCCGCGGGCGCGCCCTCGATCACGTTGGCGATCGAGTACAGCACCCGGTCGAGCTCCTGCTCGGCCTCGGCCGCGGTGGCCTGGTGCTGCTTGACGTCCTGCGCGAGCTGCTTGGTGCGGGCCAGCAGCGCCTGCTTCTCGTCGCCCTGCGCCTGTGCCACCTGCTTGCCCAGGGACTTCTGCTCCGCGCGCAGGTTCTCGAACTCGGTCAGAGAGGAGCGGCGCCGCGCGTCGGCGTCGAGCGCCGCGTCCACGAGGTCGGGGTCGTCACCGCGGGCCACCTGGCTCGCGCGGACGACGTCGGGGTTGTCGCGCAGAAGTCGGAGATCGATCACGGGGACGAGCCTAACGGGGCTGTCGCTCTGAATTCGTCCTCAGCGCGACCATCGTGAGCAGCGGCACGGCAGGGATGAGCGCGATCATCGCGATCCGCAGTCCGAAGTCGTTGACCAGCGAGCCCAGGACCGCCATCACCCACATCGCGACCAGCGCGGGGCGCAGGAACTCCCAGCTCCGCTCCGCACGCGTGAACCATGCGGGCGTCAGGCGTTCCCGCCATGTCGCCGGTCCGAAGAGCGCGAGGCCGACCAGCACCAGGATCACCACGGTGGCCCAGACCGCCGGCCCGCCCGTGATCGAGTTCAGCGCGTACAGCGCCTTGCGCAGCACGGTGGAGACCGCCTCTCCGTCGACCACCTGGGCCACGAACCGGCCGAGGTGCGAGCGCGACTCGGGCGGGCGCAGCCAGTCCAGGACACCCACGAGGGCCACCACGCCGACGCCGGCCGCCGCGACCCAGGTGAAGCGCCAGAGGGTGAGGCGCAGCCCGGACGCGGCGGTGGCGACCACCACGAACGCCGGGACGAGCACCAGACCGCCGCCGAGATCCGCCCCGAGGGTGGGCCAGACGTCGACCGCCATCGCGATCACGCCCACGACGCTGACGGCCAGGGTGGCCAGGACCCGTCTGCCGCGTGACACGAGGAGCTGCGCCAGCGCGGCCGCGAGCACGATCGCCGCCACCGCGTACACGGAGAACGTCGGGTTGCCGAAGCCGTAGAACCGCGCACCGAACGTCGGGGCGGAGCCGAGCGGTGCCGCCCGGTTCAACGGTGTGCCGAACAGGGCGTCCAGCGTGAGCGCGACGAACGTGATGCCCGCGACCACGGCGGGGGCCGCCCACAGGGGCCGTCGTGGGGCGAGCAGGCTCAGCCCGGTCACGGCCGCCGTCACGAGCAGGGTGGCGCCCACGATCGCGAGCACGGGCAGGTCGAACCGCCACCAGCCGGTGAGGGAGACGAGGAAGCCGCCCGCCGGCAGCGCCGTCAGCGCCGTGGCGGAGACGACCGCGGCGCGCCGCAGCCCGCCCGGCACGAACGCGACCCGCCGCGGCACCCACCAGCAGGCCGCCGCCAGGGCGAGGCCCAGCCAGAACGGCACGTCGACGAGCCAGATGTACGCGTCCCGGCGCACGTGGTCGCGCGCCGTCATGTCCGCGAGCTCGTCGGCGGTGAGCCAGGCCGAGGCGGGGCGCTCCCCGGCGCGCAGCAGCGGCGTCGGGTCGATGTCGGCGGGCAGGTCCACGCCGACGGCGTCGAGCACCGCCGCCGGGACGTCCATCAGGCGCGCCACGCCCTCGGTGCGGGTCGCCGTGCTGGCCAGGTAGCGCGGCAGACCGTCGTAGTTGGCCGACGGGCGCACCAGCGCCGGCCCCAGCTCGAGCGCGTGCTCCGGCGTGGTGGCGACGTCGATCACGAGCACGGTCGCGTCCGCGGGGGCGGCGTCCAGCACGCGCCACACCGCGAGGTCGACGGCGGCGACGAGGTCGGCGCGGAGCTCCTCGACCCGCTCGGCGCCGTCGGGCTGTTTCTCCAGGTCCGCCCGCTCGGCGACGTCCAGCAGCGCGGAGCCCGCGTCCACGAACGTGACGGGGCAGTCCCAGGCGCCCGACTCCGCGGCCAGCGCCGCGTCGAGGTCGAAGTACCGCCCGACGCTGCCGTCCCGCTCGGCGAGCGCGACCGCCGCGCCCGGTCCGACGGCCGTCGTGCACTCGTCGGCGAGGGCGTCCCCGAACGTGCCGGGGTGGGCGGCGTAGCCGGAGCCGCGCTGCAGCGCGGTCAGCCGGTCCCACTGGTCGACGACGGCGGGGCGGTCGCCTCCCGCGGTCCCGGCACCGGCCGAGGCGGCGTCGGCCGTGTCCTCGCCGGCGGCGTCCGCGCCGTTCTCGCCCGCTCCGCCGTCCGCCGTGTCGTCCGCCACCGGCGTCACGGTGATCTCGTCGCAGATCCAGTGCCGGTCGGCGTCGCGCTCGTCGGCGACCTCGGCCAGGCGCCCCGCCGACAGGCTGAGCCACCCGCTGTCCGGGCAGCGCGCCGCGCGCCCGTTGGGCAGGGTCAGGCCCGCGGCGTCCGCGCCGTCGGTGAGCATGCCGTAGAGGGTGGGCGCGGGGGCCGTACCGGTGTCGAGGGACGGCTGGACGTCGGTCCAGCGCAGGCCCTGCGTGCCGATCACGACCACGTTCTCGCCGGGCGGCACCACGGGCTCGGCGCTGCTCAGCGAGCCTGACTCCTCGCCTGCGGCCTCGGCGCCGGGCACGGGCAGCACGGCCGCCGCGAAGAGCAGGCTGAGCAGCAGCGCGCCGGACAGGCCCAGCACGGCGGACGGCACGCGGCGGACCGGCTCGGTGTGCCGACCGGACGGGAGCCAGCCGCGGGCGCCGAGGAACCGGGTCACCAGGTCCGGACGCGCCGCGAGCAGCGCGACCAGGGCGAACGGCACGAACAGCGCGAGCCCGCGCAGGCGGTCCCCGAAGTACGGCGCGGCGTCCACGCCGACGGTCACGACCGCGACGGCGGTCACGGCCGCCACCCCGAGCCACACCGGCCGGGTGGGGCGCTGCGTCTCGCGGGCGCGGGCGCCGTCACCGAGCACCGAGCCGGCACTCGTCGCCGTGCGACGACGCGCCGCGTAGGCCGCGAGCCCGCCCGCGAGGACGAGCCCGGACACCGCGTAGATCACGAAGGCCACGTCCGAGAACCCGTAGAAGCGGTCCGCGGTGGCGAGCGACGGGCCCAGCAGGGAGCCCTGCAGCAGCGTGAAGCCGGTGACCCCGTCGATCGTGAAGACCAGCCAGGTGATCCCGGCCGCCGCGACGGCGTTGCGCCACGGGGCCGCGGGGAGCAGGCGCGAGACGCCGCGCACGGTGAGCGCGACGGCGACCGCGGCGGCCGTCAGCGAGAGCGCCAGGCCGAACTCCGGCGCGGGCCACACCCACCACCGGGAGAGCGTCGCCAGGCTCGCCGCCGCCGGCGCCGACACCGCGAGCAGCACGGCGCTCAGGGCCAGCCGCTGCCGGTACGGCCCGGGCTCCCGCCGCGGACGCGCGGCGCGGCGCGGCAGCACCAGGACCAGCACGGCGATCAGCAGGAACAGGACGATCACGCCGGCGAAGGCGGGCACCTGTGCGGGGATGGTGTCAGCCAGGACGTTGATGTACTGCCGGTTCTCGACCGTGCGGGCGACCGTGGTCCGCCGCGGCTCGCCCACCTCGATCGGCGAGCCGTCGATCGAGGGCTCCTCGAGCGCCGGGTCTGGCTCGGCGTCCTCGGTCTCCTCGGCCTCGGGGTCCGGGAGGGCACCGGCGGCCTCGGCCGCGGTGGCCGTGAGGTCGGTGAGCTGCACGAACCCGGTGCTGCGCGACGCGTCCGACGTCAGCCATCGCACCCGGGGGACGTCCACCAACCAGTCCACGACGACCTGGAGCCCCTGCTGCGTGAGCGGTGTGTCCGCGACGCCCGCCACGAGCACGCGCGTGCCGGCGGGCAGGCTCCGGGTCAGGCTGCCGAGCGTGCCGTCCAGGGTCTCCAGGGCCTTGGCGCGCTCCGGACCCTCGGGCAGGCTCCCGGCGTCGATCACGGTCACGGGGCAGTCCGTGAGGGCGGCGTCCCAGGCCGGGCCACGGGCACCGAAGGTGCTCGCCGAGCCCTCGGCGCCGTCCGGGGTCAAGGCGTCCAGCGAGGGGACGTACCGGCCCACGGTGCCGTCCTCACGGGCGAGCATGACGGCGGCGCCCGGCCCGACCGCCGTCGAGCACGCACCCCCCTCGTCCAGCATCTCGCCGAGGAGGCCGGGGGCGGGCGCCTTCTCGCGCTCGGCGGGCTCGGCGACCTCCTCCTCGTCCTCGTCCTTCTGCGGGAGCTGCGCCCAGTCGTCGACCGTGGCGCGCGTCGGCTCCGCGTCGCCGGAGCCCTGCGCGGACCCGGTCGCGGGTTCGGGCACCGGCGTGCACGACGTCGCCCCGCGGGCCTCGCGCTCCTCGCCCTCCTGGCCCTCGGGGTCCGGCTGGTCGGCGCGCTCGGCGCTGCCGGCCGAGACCGTCCGGCTCCCCGCCGAGAGCGTGAGCCACGCGTCCAGCGGGCACGTCGCGGGCGCCGCGGTCCGCACGTTGATCGACGCGACGGAGCCACCGCCGATCATGTGCCACAGGTTCGGCGTCGTGCTCCGGGAGACGTCCGTCCACCGGAGGCCGGCCACACCGACCACCACCACGGGGGCGGCCGGCGGAGGCTCCGCGGCCTGCGTGGAGCCTGCGGCCGCGGACCCGACGGCGTCCGCGGTCCCGGACCCGGTCACCGCCGTCGACCCGGCCGCGGGCACGGACCACGGGGCCGCCGACGCGGTCGTCGGGCCGATCAGGCCCAGCAGGGCCGCGACGAGCACGACGAGGGCCGCGGGCACGGTCAGTGCCCGTGTGGAGCGGGGATTCACCCGCCCAGGGTAGATGGCCGCGGGAGTCACGGGGCCCGGACCAGGAGCGCGCCCGCCTCGACGCGCACGTCGACCTCGACGGCCCGGCCGAGGGGATCCCCGTCGACCTGGGCCTCCTCGCCCGCGGGCACCCGGATGCGCGCCCGGCGGGCCTTGGTGTGGTCGATGCGGCCGAGCTTCTCCGGCAGCTCGTTCCGCACCCCCACCCCCTGCATGGCGATCTCGAGCGTGAGCTGGGCCCAGCCGAGCACCCCGCCGCGCACGTCGACGGCGGCCACGTCGAGCACCCCGTCGTCGAGCACGGCGTCGGGCAGCAGGGTGACGCCGCCCGGCAGCATGCCGCAGTTGCCGACCATGATCGAGCGGGCGCGGGCGTCCACCGGCGGGTCGTCGTCGAGCTGCAGGGTGGCGCGCATCCGGCGGGCCTGCATGTGGGACAGCCCCGCCACGAAGTAGGCCACCCAGCCCACCTTCTTCTTCAGGTTGGAGTCGGCGGTGGCGACCATCGCGGCGTCGAAACCGAGGCCGGCGATGACCAGGAAGATGTGCTCGCGGTCCGTGTCGGGCTCGTGGTCCGGCTGGTTGGGGTGCTCATCGTTGCGCGGGGTGTCCGCGAACTCCACGACCCGCAGCCAGCCGACGTCGATGGCGCGCGTGCGCCCGGCCAGGATCACGTCGAGGGCCTCGTCCATGCTGGTCAGCGGCAGCTCGAGGTTGCGTGCCAGGAGGTTGCCCGTGCCCACCGGCAGCACGCCCATCGGCTTGTCCGAGCCGACCATGGTCTCGGCCACGGCGCGCACCGTGCCGTCGCCGCCGGCCGCGATCACGATGTCCGCGCCGTCGTCCAGCGCCTGCCGGGCCTGTCCCTTGCCGGGATCCTCGATGGTGGTCTCGTACCAGAGCGGCTCCGGGAGCCCGTTCGCCGCGCAGTGCGCCCGCACCCGGGCGGGCAGCCCGCTCGCGTGCAGCTTGGACGGGTTCACGACCACCGCGATCTGCCGGGCCGCCTGCACGCTCTGCGGCACCGCGCGCCGCCCGTCCCGGCGACGCATCCAGGCCTGCTGCGACCATGCGCCGACGGCGACGGCGAGTGCCAGTACCCCGATGACGATCGCGATGATGCCGAGCCAGACCTGCCACTCCATGGGGTCAGGGTACGGGTCCGGCCTGAAGGTCGATCAGCTGCGGACGTTCGACCCCGCGTGCCGCACGGCGTCCACCGCGCCGCGCATCTTGCGCGCGTTCACGGCCAGCAGGACGTCGCGGTACTGGGCCGCCCGGTGGATCTGACCCTTGAGGTCGTTGGCGGAGGCCCGGTGCTTGAGGTCGCACGGCACCTCGACGGCGACGTACCCCTTGCGCAGCAGGTCGATGGTCATGCCGGTCTCGACGCCCCAGCCGCGGGCGAGCGGCGTGGCCGCCTCGAACGCCTCGCGGGTGAGGCACCGCATGCCGGACAGCGGCTGCGACGGGCTCCAGCCGGTCATGGCCTCGATCGCCCGGCGGGACGCGCCGACGACGACGCCCCGGCCACCGGCGCCGGCCTGCTTGGGCAGCAGCGCGATCGCGAGGTCGGCGACGCCCTCACGGACCGGGCGCACGAGGGGTGCGGTGTTCACGGCGGTGTCGCCGAGGTCACCGTCGATGAACATGAGGAGGCGCGGGGGGCGACCGTCGGCGTCGCGCATCGCCACCACCGCCGCACCGGTCTCCATCGCGGCGGCCTTGCCGCGGTTGTGGGAGTGGCGCACGACGACGGCGCCCGCGGCGCGCGCCACGTGCTGCGTGTCGTCCTCGGAGCCGTCGTCGACCACGAGCACGAGGTCGACGTGGGGGATCGCACGCGCAGAGCGCACGGTGGCGGCGATGCGTTCGGCCTCGTCCTTGGCGGGAATGATGGCCGCCACCCGTTGGACGTTCTTGCCTGCCTGTGCATTGCCGGGACGCGTGGTCTTCGCGACCGGGAGAGCGTTCACACCTGTCCTGCCTGAAGCGTCGATTTGCCTTGGTGGGTGTTCGGATAGCCCTTTGCTTGGTGAGTGCAAAGGTTTACCCCTGGAATCCTACTCCCTTGGTCCGCTAGTTGCCGAAACCTGGGCCGCTCGTGGCGATCCGCGGTGACTGCCGACGCGTTCCGGGCCGCTCGCGCGCGACCGGCCGGGGCGTCCGGACTAGCGCAGGGTGACCTGGCGAGAGACGATACCTGCTCTTGCGCGTCGCTCGTTCGCATCAAGCGGCTCCTTGATGGAAAGTGCTTTCGCGAGCTTCTCGCCGAGCTCGGCGACGGGACCCTCCAGGTCCGCGGCCTCGGTGCCCTTCGGCAGCTCCCAGACCGGGACGACCAGGCCCGACGCACGAAACGCTCCCACGAACCTTCCACCCGCGAGCCCTGACTCACGCTTTGCGTGGAGGCGGGAGATCGCGTCGATGACGTCGTCCTCCGCCTCGGGACGCGCCCAGCGGAGGAACTCACGGGACATGCTGCACCAGTAGGCGGACTCGACCGAGGACACCTTGACGGTGGGGATCGCGCCGTCGGCCGCGTCCTCCAGGTTCTGCTTGAGCTCCGGCGTCACGTCGGCGCTCGGGTCGAGCCAGTAGTCGAACGTGTCGTGCACGGTGACCTCGAACGGCACGCTCAGGTCGAGCACGTCCTGCAGCCGCGGGCCCTCGCCCGGCAGCTCGCCCGACTCCACGGCCGTACCCGGCTCCAGCTCCATCGCCTCCAGCAGGGCGGCGGCGAGGTCGCGGCTCACGTCGCCCGACCCGACGATGCCCTGCACCGCGAGCAGGAGCGTGCCGTCGGCACGGTGCAGCGCGGTCCACGCACCGGGCAGGAGGGTCACGACCGTGACGTCGCGGGAGCCGTACTCGGCGGTGGTCCGAGCGGTCGCGGTCGCCGACGGGACGATCTCGCGCATCGCCACCCAGTCGGTCTCCCCGGGGAGACCTTCGAAGGGCCGGAG
This sequence comes from Promicromonospora sp. NPDC050262, assembly GCF_040655935.1. NCBI lineage: Bacteria > Bacillati > Actinomycetota > Actinomycetes > Micrococcales > Promicromonosporaceae > Promicromonospora > Promicromonospora sp. NPDC050262. The sequence continues at coordinate 77,944 of NZ_JBFAKX010000011.1, forward strand.
CACGAAGTCGGAGGAGGGGTTCTTGGCCATGCGGCGAGTGTATCCGCGCGCATGGTCGCAGATCTGTCGGGCCGGTGATGTTTCGGGGCAGCCCGTCGGACGGGACCATGATGGAACCGTGGAACCCTGGCTCGCCGCCCACCTGCCCGTGCTCGACCTCGCGCTGGACGCCGTCCGCGCCGTGCAGCGCGCGGCCGCACGAGCGGGCCGCCGGGCGGGCGCGGGCGACCCGGCCCTGCCCGACCCGGACCCGCTCGACCCGGCCCTGCTCGACCCCGCCCGGGTCGCCGCCGGCTTCGCGTCCGACCGTGTCCTCACCGTCGACGGGCAGCCGGTGCAGGGGTTCGCCCCGCTCTCCGGCTTCTTCGCCACGGCCGACGGCTGGGTCCGCACGCACGCGAACTACCCGCACCACCGCTCCCGCCTGACGGCGCTCGTCGGGCTGCCCGACGACGTCGGCCGGCCCGCCTTCGCCGAACGGCTCGCCGAGCTCTCGGCGCAGGACCTGGAGGACCGGGCCGACGACGCCGGCGCGATCGTCGCGCGCGCCCGGACCGAGCAGGAGTGGCGGGGATCCGCGCCGGGGCGCGCCGCGGCGTCCGGCCCGCTGGTGCGGACCCAGGCGCGCGAACCCGCGACCGGGACGGGAGACCGCCCGGCGGGCTCGCGACGGGACGCGCCGCGCCCCGGGCTCGACGCGGCACCGCCGGGCGCGGCGCCGCTGGCCGGCGTCCGGGTGCTCGACCTGACCCGGGTCATCGCCGGACCGGTCGCCACGCGGACGCTCGCGCTGCTGGGCGCGGACGTGCTGCGGGTGGACCCGCCGGAACCCGCCGAGATCGGCTGGCAGCACCTCGACACGGGGCAGGGCAAGCGCAGCGCCGTCCTTGACCTCCGGGACACCCGCGACCGCCGCATGGCCCAGGACCTGCTCGACGCCGCCGACGTGCTCGTGACCGGGTACCGCCCCGGCGCGATCGAGGCGTTCGGCCTCCGGGTGCCGGCCGGCGCGGTGACCGGGCGGGTGTCCGCCTGGGGCGACGCCGGGCCGTGGGCCGACCGCCGCGGCTTCGACTCGATCGTGCAGGCGGCCAGCGGCATCGCGCTGCTGGAGGGCCGCGACGGGGCGCCCGGCGCACTGCCCGCCCAGGCGCTCGACCACGCCTCGGGGTACCTGCTCGCGGCGGGCGTCGTGGACGCCCTCACGCTCCGGGGCGACGACGGACCCGGCCGCGACGTCGCGGTGTCGCTCGCGCGCACCGCCGCCTGGCTCCTGGACCTGCCGGGACGCGACCCGGTGCACCCGGCCGCCGCGACGCCGTCGGGCAGCGGGTCGGTGACGCACGCGGGCGTCACCACCGCGCGGCCGGTGCTCCCGGGGTACGACGACTACCCGCACCCCGCGCACCCGTGGGGTACGGACGCACCGGGCTGGCAGCCCTTCCCCGGCTAGGGGCGGACGGTCCCGGCGAGGCGCCCGGTCGGACGCCGGTGTCGGGTCAGGCGCGGATGCGGCTGCGGCGGGCGACCAGGAGCGAGGCGGCGCCGCCGAGGACCAGGGCGCCCGCCGCCGACGTCAGGGCCGTGGCCTCGGCGCCGGTCGTGGCGAGCCGGACGGGAGCGTCCAGCGTGGCCTCGGTGAGCGAGCCGGACTGCTGCGCGGTCGTGACGGAGGTGTCCTCGCTCGGCACGTAGGCGGTGAGCTCGGCCCCGGCGGTGTCCGCCTCGGTCGGGCCCTCCCACTGCTGACCCGGCGCCTGGACGGCCGCCGGCGGCTCCGACGCCTCGACCTGCACGGGGGTGACGACCTTCGCGGGGGCCTCGGCCTCGACGACCGCGGGCTTCTCGGCGGGCGTGGCGGTCTGCTCGACCTCGGTGACGACCTGCGGCTGCTCCTCGGCGGCGGACTCGTTCGCCTCCTCCACGAACTCCTGGACGGCCTCGCGGACCCTGTCGCGGTCCTCGTCGGTCCAGTCGCGCTGGTTGCCCTGGGGCGTCGCGCCACGGCCGCAGTCGCCGTCCTCGGACCGGCTGTCCTTCGAGCCGCCGTACTGCGGCACGTCGTAGTCGGGCTCCGTGTAGCTGGCCGGCTGGTACGAGCGCGGGGCCTGGGCCTCCCGGCCGCGGTCGTGCCCACGCTCGTTCCCGCGGTCGTGCCCACGGTCATAGCCCGCGGAGTGCCCGTCCGGCCCGTCGTGCCCGCGGCCCTCGTGCGCCATCGCCGGGCTGGCGACGGCGGTCGCAGCGGTGGCGAGCGCGATCGTCGCCACGACGCGGGTGGCCGCGGACCTGGCGACGGACGAAGGCTTGACGGCGGCGTGCTTCATGAGAGCTGCTCCAGCTGGTCGGCTACATCGGCCCGGAACCCGGGACGCCACGACGCTACCTGATCGGTAATAGCCGGAAAAAGGGGTAGACCGGAAAAACCTGATGCGATGGTAACGATCCGATAACAACGGACAGAGGAATGGAACCTTCTGAAAGCGCCGGAGAACGCAAACGGGGTGGAGCGCCAATGGCGCTCCACCCCGCTACGTCAAGACCGAAGAGGCTGGGGTCCTCCCGGGGAATTCAGCTCAGGAAAGACCTCCCAGCAGACCGCCGGTGAGGCCGCTCACGGCCCCGCCGGTGAGTCCGTCCACGGCGCCGGTCACGCCACCGACGGTGTCCTTGACGGCGCCGCCGGCGACGCCCTCGACGGTGCCGGTCACGGTCTTCACGACGGGCTTGGCCACGCCGTCCACGACGACGTCCTTCACGACGGGCTTGGCAACACCCTCGACGACGACGTCCTCGACCAGCGGCTTCGCGACGCCGTCGACGACGGTGTCCTTCACGACCGGCGTCACGACGCCGCCCACCACGTCGCCCTTGACGACGCCGCCGACGACACCGCCGAGCACCACGTCACCGACGACGGGCTTGGCCACGTCGTTCACGACGCCCGGCACGACGTCGCCGGTCACGGTGCCGACGGCACCCGGGACGACCGAGCCGGTCACGTTGCCCACGGTCGAGGTGACGCCCGGGACCACGCCGTTCTGCACGGTGCCCACGGCACCCGGCACCACACCGGTGGCGACCGGCTTGACGACGCCGTCCACGGCGACGTCGCCCACGACCGTCTCGACCGCACCGGCGGCCGGGGTGGTGACCTTGGCGACGAGGCCCGGAACGCTGGCGACCACGCCCGGCACGTTCGAGACGACGCTGTTCACGACGCTGCCCACGCCACCGAGCACGCCCGGCAGGTTGGCCGTGAGGCCGGCGACCGGAGCGGTCACGCCGCCCAGGACGTTCGGCACGTTGCGGATCACGTCGGCCACGGTGGCCGGAACGCCCTCGACGGCGCCGGTCGCGACGCCCGTCACGGTGCCCGTGGCGCCGTTCACGACGTCACCCTGGAGCACGCCACCGGCCACGCCGTTCACGACGTCACCCTGCAGCACGCCACCGGCCACGCCGTTCACGACGTCACCCTGCAGCACGCCGCCGGTCACGCCGGACACCACGCCGGTCGCGGTGCCCAGGGCGCCGCCGCCGAGCACGTTGGCCAGCGCCGCCTTGGCGGTGCCGGTCACGCCGGACACGGCCGAGCCGCCGGTCACGCCGCCGACGACCTCCGAGACGACCTGGGGTGCGGCACCCTGGAGGGCGCCCGAGACGTACTGCGCCGGCTCGTAGTTCGGCGCGAGGGCCGTGGTGGGGGCGATGGAGGCGGGCAGCTCTGCCTTCTTCGCCACGTCCGTGACCACGTCGGTCGCGGGGAGCGAGCCGGTGAGCTCGCTGAGGTCGATCGAGGTCGACGAGAGGGCGGGGACCGCCGACTTGAGGCCCTCGGCGGTGGTGCCGAGGTCCCCGAGGGAGTCCAGCGGCGAGGCCTCGGCGGCCATGGCCGGCGCCGCCATGCTCGTGGCGGCGGTTGCGATGGCGACGGTCGCGATGGTCCGCGCGCCCGCCGATGCGGTCTTCTTCTTGTGTGCTGCGTGCTTCAAAAGGTGCTCCAGCATCTCGATGCGCAAATGCGCGTTCGGTCCTTGAGCCACCGAACTTAGCCCGCACCCCCGGGTGAATAAAATCACCCTGATCACGATTCGGTAACGATGGACGAATTGGACCCTGGATGGCAGTCCGCCCGGCATATCCGGACAATCGCCGCCGGTTGGTTATCGGCGCGCGGGCCGGTTATCGGCTGGAGCGGTGGTCGGCGTCCCGCTGGGTGGACGCCTTCTTCGTCAGGGCCACGGCGCCCTGGACCAGCGCGGCCTCCGCGGCCCGCGCCTCGGCGGTGGCCCGGGCCCGGACGGCGACGATCTTGTCGTGCAGCTCGGCGTGCACCCGCTTGCGGACGTCACGGGCGATGACGTCGACGTCCGACTCCTCGGGGGCGGGCTCGCCGCGCAGGGCGAGCTCGTCGGTCAGCCGGGCGACGGCGGCGTCGACCTCGGCCACGACCCGGACCTCCGCCTCGTCGAGCAGGGCGATCACCGCGGCGTCGGCCTCCCGGCCCAGGCGCGTCTCCTCGAAGCGCCGGGCGGCGGTGTCCACGATCCCCTGCGCCTGCGCGACGACGTCGTGCGCGACCGCGGGTGCGTGCGCCTTCAGCGTGGCGAGGTCGTAGAGCAGCACGCCCTCGACGTCGGCGACCCGCGGGTCCACGTCGCGGTGCAGGGCGAGGTCCAGGATCACCAGCGGGCGGGGCTCCGGCTCGTCCCCGGCCCGGTCCGCGGCACGCTCCCGGGCGCGCACCACGGCGGCGGCGTCGAGCACGTGGCCGAGGCTCGCCTCGGGGCCGACCTCGCCGGACAGTCCGCGCGGCAGCGTGGTCTGGCCGCCGAAGTTCCCGGCCACCATGGCGCCGAGCGCCGCCTCGTCGGACCCGGCCGGGCCGGGCTGGGCCGGCTCTCCGTCGGCCCGCGCGGCGAGCACCCGGCCCCGCGCCCCGCTGCAGCTCACCACGATGTCGGCGTCGGCCAGGGCCTCGACGAGCGAGTCCACCGACCGCACGCCGTGCGACTCGGCGAAGGCCTCGGCGCGGCCGGACTGCGAGTAGACGCCGATGTCCTCGCAGCCGCGGGCCCGCAGGGCCGCGACGGAGGCGCCCGCGTACGAGCCGGTGCCGATCAGCACGGCGCGCGTGCCGTCCCACGGCGGCAGCTCGCTCTCGGCGAGGTCCAGGGCGAGCGCGACGACGGACCGGCCCGCCGCGCCGAGCTCCGTGTCGGTGCCGACCCGCTTGGAGGTGCGCGACGCCGTCTGGAACAGGAGCTCCAGCGTCTTGGACGTGGTCTCCTGCTCGCGCGCGATCGCCAGCGAGCGCTTCACCTGGCCGGCGATCTCGCGCTCGCCCACGACCATCGCGTCCAGGCCCGACGCCACGGCGAACAGGTGCTCCGTGACCTCCGGCCCGGTGCGGACGGTGAAGCTCCGCGCGGCGACGTCGCCGGTCACGCCCGACGCGTGGGCCACGAGCTCGGCCACGTGGCGCGTCGCGTGCTTCACGCTGTCGCCGCTCAGCGGCGCGTCGACGTCGAGGTAGAGCTCGAACCGGTTGCACGTGGAGATCACCACGGCGCCCGCGACGGGGCCGCACGTACCCACGACGACACGACCCACTGACGACGAGCCCGTGGACAGGCGCTCCAGCGCGTCGAGATCGAGCTCGCGGTGGCTGGCGGTGAGGGAGAGGAGAACCACAGTGCTCCAACTTTATGCACCGCGGCCGGGCAGGGCAGAATCGTGAAGCGTGAAGTCCACCACGATCACCCCTGCTCACCCGCTCGCCGACGGGCGGACCACCGCCGCACCCCTTGTGCAGGCGCTCCGGGGTGAACGTCCTGGTCGCACGCCCGTCTGGTTCATGCGGCAGGCGGGTCGCTCCCTGCCCGAGTACCGCGAGGTCCGCGTGGGCACCGGCATGCTGGAGGCCTGCCTGCGGCCCGACCTCGCGGCCGAGATCACACTGCAGCCCGTCCGCCGGCACGGCGTGGACGCCGCCGTCTTCTTCTCCGACATCGTGGTGCCGCTCAAGCTGGCCGGGGTCGGCGTGGACATCCAGCCCGGGGTCGGACCGGTCATGGACCAGCCGTACCGCACGGCCGACGACGTCGCCCGGCTCACCTCGCGCAGCCTGGACGACGCCGCGCTCGAGCCGATCCGCGAGGCCGTGGCGCTGACCGTCGCCGAGCTCGGGTCGACGCCGCTCCTCGGCTTCGGCGGCGCGCCGTTCACCCTCGCGGCCTACCTCGTCGAGGGCCGGCCGTCGCGCGACCACCTCGCCGCGCGCACCCTGATGCACGCCGACCCCGCCACCTGGGACGCGCTCGTGACGTGGACCGCAGACCTCACCGGGACGTTCCTGCGGGCTCAGGTCGAGGCGGGCGCCAGCGCCGTACAGCTCTTCGACTCCTGGGCCGGGTCGCTCTCGCTCGCGGACTACACGACGCGTGTCGCCGCGTCGTCGACCCGCGCGCTCTCCTACGTCGCGGACGCCGGCGTGCCGGCCATCCACTTCGGTACCGGCACCGGGCACCTGCTGCCCGCCATGCGCACGGTCCTGGCCGACGCCGGCCTGACGGACCACGCCGTCGGCGTCGACTACCGGACGCCTCTCGACGAGGCCGCCGCGCTGCTGCCCGGCGTGCCCCTGCAGGGGAACATCGACCCCGCGCTGCTGGCCGCGCCGTGGCCGGTGCTGGAGGCGCACGTGCGCGACGTCGTCTCCCGCGGCCTCAAGGCGCCCGGCCACGTGGTCAACCTGGGCCACGGCGTTCCCCCGGAGACGGACCCGACGGTGCTGACCCGCGTGGTCGAGCTGGTCCACTCGTTGTGACCCCCACGGCCGGTCGGTCCGGTGCGGCGGACGCCGACGCCGTCGTCGTCGGCGCCGGGATCGGCGGGCTCGTCGCCGCGCACACGCTCGCAGCCCGCGGGCTGCGTGTCGTCGTGCTGGAGGCCGGCGAGCGAGCCGGCGGGCCGATCCTCGGCGGGGCGTTCACGTCGCTGCCGGACGTGCCGCTGGACCTCGGGGCGGAGTCGTTCGCGGTGCGGGGCGGGGCCGTGGAGGAGCTCGTCGCCGGGCTCGGGCTGACCGTCGAGGCGCCTGCCGCGCTCTCCGCCTGGGGTTATGCCGCCGGGCGGGCGTTCCCGCTGCCGGCGGCCGGCGTGCTGGGCATCCCCTCGCGCCCGTGGGCCGCCGACGTGCGGCGCGCGATCGGCTGGCCCGGGGTGCTGCGCGGCTCGCTGGACCGGGTGCTGCCCGCGCGGCTCGTCGACCCGACCGACCTGGGGACCCTCGCGCGGTCGCGGCTCGGCTCCCGGGTGGCGGACCGGCTCGTCACCCCGGTCGCCGCCGGAGTGCACTCGGCGCCGCTCGACCGGCTCGACGTCGCCGCCGTCGCGCCCGGGCTGCTGGACGCGTACGCCCGGACCGGGTCCCTGTCGCGGGCCGTGGCGTCGCTGCGGGCCGCGGCGCCCCCGGGGTCCGCGGTGCGCGGGATCGACGGCGGCGTCCACGCCCTGGTGGACGCGCTGGTGGACCGCCTGGACGTCCGGTTCGGCACGCGGGTCGCAGGCCTGGAGCGGGTGCCGGACGTGGAGCGGGCGGACGGCGGGGATGTTGCCGGCGGCGCCGCAGCCGGCGGCCCTGCCTGGCTGGTGCGCACCGCCGACGGCCGGGTGCTGCGCACGCCCCGCGTGGTGCTGGCGACCCGCACCGAGTTCGGCTCGGCCGGGCTGGTCCCGCCCGCAACCCCGGAGCGGGGGGCGGACATCCGGCTGGCCGCGCTGCTCGTCGACGCGCCGGAGCTCGACGCCGCCCCGCGCGGCTCGGGGATGCTCGTGGCCCCCGACACGGCGGCGGGCGGTGTGCGGGCCAAGGCGCTGACCCACGCGACGGCCAAGTGGCCGTGGCTCGCGCGCCGCGTGCGCGCCGCCGCCGGACCGGGGGTGCACGTGGTGCGCCTCAGCTACGGCCGCATGGGTGAGCCGACGCCGCAGCCCACCGCCGAGGAGGCCGCCCGGGACGCGTCGGCGCTGCTGGGGATGGACCTGACCGACCGGGTGCGCGAGGTGCTGCACCAGCGCTGGGACGGCGCGCTGCCCCCGCCCACGCCGGCCTACCGGGCCGCCGTCCGGGAGTACGAGGGGGCGGTCCTGGCCGAGCCCGGCCTCGACGTCACGGGCGGCTGGATCGCCGGCACGGGCCTGGCGGCGATCGTCGCGCACGCCGGGCGAACCGCTGAGCGCCTGGGCGAGAGGGGCTGACCCGGCCGCGGGCGTCAGCCTCGCCAGAGCCGCTGGGCGTAGGTATCCAGGACACGCAGGATCCCCGCGTGCTGCCACATCCGGTTACGGCGCAGGCCGGTGCGCTCCTCCAGCACGCCCGCCTCGGTGAGCTGGCTCAGCGCGCGCTGAGCCGTCGTGTCGTTCATGCCGAGCCGGTCGACGAGGATTCGAGCGTTGACGACCGGCTGCGCCACCAGGCACGGGAGCACTTTCCATGCGGATGCCTGCCGCCTGAGACCGGTCAGGTCACGGCGTGACACATCCACCTGGTTCGCGAGCTCGTCGACAAGCTCCGAGCCAGAGGTCGCAGCGAACCGGCATGCCGCAGCGAACCGCTCCACGATCGGTCGCGCGTCGCCGGCCCGGAATGCGCCCAGGGCGTCGAAGTACGCCTCGGTCTGGATGAGCAGGCCGGCCGAGACCGGAGCCGTGGTGTGCGTGACCACGCCTTTCGCCTTGAGAATCGCGTGCACGACGGCGCGGCCGGTGCGGCCGTTCCCGTCGCTGAAAGGGTGAATGGTCTCGAACTGCGCATGCGCGACAGCCGCCTGGACGAGTACCGGGAGGTCGTCCCGGTGCATGAACCGAACTAGGTCCGCCATCGCGCCGGGAACGAGCTCGGCCTGCGGCGCCACGTGCTGGGCACCACGTGGGGAGACGCTTGTGGAGCCCACCCATACCAGGCCCGAGCGGTACCTTCCCGCGTGATCCTCCCTGCCGCGTTGACGGGACAGCAGCTCGGCGTGCATCGCGAGCATCGCGTCCTCGTCGAGCCTGTCCGCCAGGGCGAGAGCCGCCTCCATCGCCCGGACGTTCGCCACGACCACTCTGGCGTTGTCGCTGTTCGACTGGTCCAGCTCGGCGAGGGCGAGCTGACGCGCACCGACCGTAAGGTTCTCGATCTGCGACGACGACGTCGACTCGGTCCGCAGCAGGATGGAGCTCATCGGGCCCAGCGTCGGGTTGTCGGCCCCGAGACGGCCGCGCGCGTAGGCATCGAACCCCGCGAGGGCGGTTGCGGCCTCCTCGATGTCGGCGACAAGATCAGACGGCAGCTGCGGCGCGTAGTCCATGATCGAGGCAGGGATGGTCGACTCGTACTGCCCGGACGCCGCGGCAAGCTGGCCTCGACTGACCAGGCCGTTGTCCTCAGCCACCCAGTAGTGCTCATCGCGTCCGACCGGGGCGATGACGAGGGGCTCGGAAAGTGTGACCACAGAAGGTATCTTACTAACAGTTTCTCTCAAACTGCAGGCAAGCAGCCACGTCTACTCACACTTCCTCACGCCTCGCCCAACGTGTTCTGACAGCACGCCACCAACCCTGTGAAATCCGCCCATCGGGCACCTTCTGGTTTCCTCCCGGCGGGGGTTCGGGTGGAGACTGGGTTGGTGACCCTGACCCCCCTGTCCGTCAGCACCCCTGGAAGCACCCCGGGCGACGCCGCGCCGATCCGCCTCGGGACCCGTGCGAGCGCCCTCGCCACGACCCAGAGCGGTCTGGTGGCCAGGCGCCTGGAGGAGCTGACCGGCCGACCGGTCGAGCTGGTGCACATCAAGACCGAGGGCGACGTGAAGACGGGGAGCCTCGCGAGCCTCGGCGGCACCGGCGTCTTCGTGACCGCGCTGCGCGAGGCGCTGCTGGACGGCCGCTGCGACGTCGCCGTCCACTCCCTCAAGGACCTGCCGACCACCCCCGCGCCCGGCCTCACCTTCGTGACGCCCGAGCGCGAGGACCCGCGGGACGCCCTGTGCGCACGTGACGGCCTCACCCTCGCGACCCTCCCGCACGGGGGGCGCGTGGGCACCGGCTCGCCGCGGCGGGCCGCCCAGATCCGCGCGGCGCGGCCCGACCTCGACGTCGTCGACATCCGAGGCAACGTGGGCACGCGGCTCAACCGCGCGCTCGGGCCCGACGCCGACCTCGACGCCGTCGTCCTCGCCTACGCCGGGCTGTCGCGCCTGGGCCGCACCGACGTGATCAGCGAGGTGCTCGACGTCGACGTCGTGGCCCCCGCCCCCGGGCAGGGTGCGCTCGCCGTGGAGGTGCGCACCGCGGACATCGTGTCCGACCCCGCGACGGGCGCGGCTCCCGCGCCCGACCTCGCCGAGGCGATCCACCTGCTCGACCACCGGCCGACCCGCCTCGCGGTGCTCGCCGAGCGCTCCGTGCTGGCCCGTCTGGAGGCCGGCTGCGCGGCACCGGTCGGCGCGCACGCGACGGTGTCCGGCTCGGTGCTGCGCCTGCGGTCCGTCGTGGCCGCCGTCGACGGCTCGGAGCAGATGTCGCACGGCGGGGAGGCGTCGCTGTCCCCGGACATCGCCCCCGAGGCGCTCGACGACGCCGCCCGCACGCTGGGCGTCGCCGTCGCCGAGCACCTGCTGGCCGACGGCGCCGAGCGGCTCGCACCGCTGAGTGCGACGGTCCCGGAGAAGGCGTGACCGAGCCGGTCCCCCCTGCGGCCGGTCCCCCGGGAGCGGCCGGATCCACCGGATCCTCCGACAGCCCCGCGCCGACCGCCGGGCAGCCCGCCGTGCTGGTGGCCCGCGCCCCGGAGCGCGCCGCCGGGCTCCTCGCCCTGCTCCGCGGGCGCGGACTGGACCCGGTCGCGTCCCCGGTGATCGAGCGGGCCCCGGTCGAGGACCCGGCGGAGCTCGACGCCGCCCGCGAGCGCCTGGCCGACGACGCCTATGACTGGGTCGCGATCACGAGCGTGAACGCCGTGGACGCCCTGCTCGGTCCCGAGCCCTCCGAGTCGCGGTCGGTCCACGCCGGGCCGGTGCGGTGGGCCGCCGTCGGACCCGCGACGGAGCAGGCGCTGGCCGCGCACGGCATCAGCGTCGACCTGGTGCCGCGCACCGCGACCGGGGCCGGGCTCGCCGACGCGTTCCCCGTGGCGCCCCCGGGTCCCGCGCACCGTGTCCTCCTGCCGCTCGGTGACCTCGCGTCCGACACCCTCCGCGCGGGCCTCGCCGCCAAGGGTTGGGTCGCCGACGTGGTGACCGCCTACCGCACGGTCGCGCGCGAGCTGCCCGCGGAGCTGCGCGGTCCGTACGACGTCGTCGTGGTCACCTCGGGCTCGGCCGCCCGCCAGGTCGCGGCCCAGCTGGGCCCGCAGCCGGTGGTCGCGATCGGGGAGCCGTCGGCCGGCACGGCACGAGCCGTCGGGCACACGGTGCTTGGCGTGGCCGCCACACCCACGGACGCGGCCCTGGCCGACGCCGTGACCGAAGCCCTCGTCAGAACCTGATGCACCTGTCAGGCGTACGGGTCACCCTGGTGACCGGTGCGTCCGACACCACAACGAGAGAGAAGGACATCGTGAGCTCCTCCGGGATCGTGTACCGGCCGCGCCGTCTGCGCGCCACGCCGGGCATGCGCCGTCTGGTCGCAGAGACCCGCTTGCACCCCGCCGACCTGGTGCTGCCGCTCTTCGTCAAGGAGGGCCTGACCGAGCCGGCGCCGCTGGCGAGCATGCCCGGGCAGGTGCAGCACACCGAGGAGTCCCTGGTCGACGCCGTCCGCGCCGCACGGGCCGCGGGCCTGGGCGGCGTCATGCTGTTCGGCATCCCCGCCGTGAAGGACGCGAACGGCTCGCAGGCGGACGCCCCGGACGGGATCCTGCAGCGGGCGCTGCGGGCCTCGCGGGCCGCGCTGGACGAGGGCCTCGCTCCCGGCGCGCCCACGCCGGTGCTCATGGCCGACACCTGCCTCGACGAGTTCACCGACCACGGGCACTGCGGCGTGCTCACGTCCACAGGGGCTGTGGACAACGACGCGACCCTGATCCGCTACGCCTCCATGGCGGTGGCGCAGGCCAAGGCGGGCGCGGACGTGATCTCGCCGTCGGGCATGATGGACGGACAGGTCGCGATGATCCGGGACGCGCTGGACGACGCCGGCTTCGCCGACACGAGCATCCTGGCGTACAGCGCCAAGTACGCGAGCGCGTACTACGGCCCGTTCCGCGAGGCCGTGGACTCGGAGCTGAACGGCGACCGCAAGACCTACCAGATGGACTTCGCGAACGGCCGCGAGGGCCTGCGCGAGGCCGACCTGGACCTCGCCGAGGGCGCCGACCTCGTGATGGTGAAGCCGGCCGGGTCGTACCTGGACGTGCTGCGCGCCGTCGCGGACCGGAGCGACGTGCCCGTGGCCGCGTACCAGGTCTCGGGCGAGTACGCGATGATCGAGGCGGCCGGGGCGAACGGCTGGATCGACCGCGACCGCGCCGTCCTGGAGTCGGTGACCAGCATCAAGCGCGCCGGCGCCGACGTCATCCTCACCTACTGGGCACTCGAGATCGCGGAGTGGATCAAGTGACCGAAGAGAACCGGGACACCGTCGAGGCCCAGGCGCTGCGCCGTGCGCCCGAGGCCAACCACGCGGCATTCGTGCGCGCGCAGGGCGCGATCCCGGGCGGCGTGAACTCGCCGGTCCGCGCCTACGGCAGCGTGGGGGGCGACCCGCGCTTCCTCGCCTCGGCCAGCGGGCCCTACGTCACCGACGTCGCGGGGCGCGAGTACGTGGACCTGGTCTGCTCGTGGGGCCCGGCGCTGCTGGGCCACGCGCACCCCGACGTCGTCGCCGCGGTGCAGGACGCCGCCGCGCGCGGCCTGTCGTTCGGCGCCCCGACCGTGGCCGAGGTCGAGCTCGCCGAGGAGGTCCGGCGCCGGGTCCCTGCGGCCGAGCGCGTGCGCCTCGTCTCGACGGGCACCGAGGCCACGATGACGGCGATCCGTCTGGCGCGCGGGGTCACGGGCCGGCCGCTCGTGATCAAGTTCGCCGGCTGCTACCACGGACACATGGACGCGCTGCTGGCCGAGGCCGGCTCGGGCGTCGCCACGCTCGCGCTGCCGGGCTCGGCGGGCGTGACCGAGGCGACCGCCGCCGAGACGCTGGTGCTCCCCTACAACGACCTGGCGGCCGTCGAGGCGGCGTTCGCGCAGCGTGGCTCCGAGATCGCCGCGGTCATCACCGAGGCGTCGCCCGCGAACATGGGTGTGGTGCCGCCGGCCGAGGGCTTCAACGAGGGGCTCCGCCGCATCACGTCGGCGCACGGCGCGCTGTTCATCATGGACGAGGTGCTCACCGGGTTCCGCGTGGGTCCCGCCGGCTGGTGGGGTGTGGAGAACGACGCGATCCGGGCCGCCGGGGGCGCGGGCTACACGCCCGACCTGTTCACGTTCGGCAAGGTCATCGGCGGCGGCATGCCGGTGGCGGCGCTGGGCGGACCGGCGTCGGTCATGGACCACCTGGCCCCGCTGGGGCCGGTGTACCAGGCGGGCACGCTGTCGGGTAACCCCGTGGCGGTCGCCTCGGGCCTGACGACCCTGCGGCTGGCCGACGACGCCGTGTACGCCCGGGTCGACGAGGTCTCGCGCGTGCTGTCGGACGCCGTGGGCGAGGCGCTGACCGCCGCCGGCGTCGAGCACCGCGTGCAGCGCGCGGGCTCGCTGTTCTCGGTGTTCTTCGGGCCGCTGGCCGCGGCGTCGGGGGTGCGCGACTACGCACAGGCCCAGGCGCAGGAGACCTTCCGGTACACGGCCCTGTTCCACGCGATGCTGGCGGCCGGGGTCAACCTGCCCCCGTCGGTCTTCGAGGCCTGGTTCGTCTCCGCGGCGCACGACGACGCCGCTGTGCAGCGGATCCTCGACGCGCTCCCGGGCGCGGCCCGGGCCGCCGCCGCTGCCCCACCGCGGTAGGAGCAACGCCGGGGGAGGAACGCCGGGGGAGGAACGCCGGACGAGAGACAGGCGGGGCAGGACCCGGTGCGCCCGGGTCCTGCCCCGCCCCGTCCCTCCCCGGGTGCTGTCCCGGAAGAGGCCACCTCACTGGGGGTCAGGCGGCCTTGATGTAGTCGTTCGGGTTCAGGACGAACTTCGTCGCCGCGCCCTCGTCGAACTCGTGGTAGCCCGCAGGCGCCTCCGTCAGCGGGATCGCCTGGGCGTTGACGGCCTGCGCGATCTGCACCTTGTCGTGCAGGATCGCCTGCATCAGGCCGCGGTGGTACTTCATCACCGGGCACTGACCGGTCGTGAACGCGTGCGACTTGGCCCAGCCGAGCCCCAGCCGCAGCGACAACGACCCGACCTTCGCCGCCTCGGTCGACGCGCCGGGGTCGCCCGTCACGTACAGACCGGGGATGCCGAGCGAGCCGCCCGCCCGCGTGACCTCCATGAGGGCGTTCAGCACCGCGGCGGGGTGCTCGGTCGACGCGTCGGACCCGTGCCCGCGCGCCTCGAACCCCACGGCGTCCACGCCGCAGTCCACCTCCGGCTCACCCAGGAGCTGCTCGATCTGGTCACCGATCGGCCCGGCGGCGACGTCCACCGTCTCGCAGCCGAAGGACCGCGCCTGCTCCAGCCGCTCCTTGTTGAGGTCGCCCACGATCACCACGGCGGCTCCCAGCAGGTGGGCCGACGCCGCGGCGGCCAGCCCCACGGGTCCGGCGCCCGCCACGTACACCGTGGACCCCACGCCCACGCCTGCGCTCACGCACCCGTGGAAGCCCGTGGGGAAGATGTCGCTGAGCATCGTCAGGTCCATGATCTTCTCGAGGGCCTGGTCGCGGTCCGGGAACTTGAGGGCGTTGAAGTCCGCGTACGGCACCAGCACGTACTCCGCCTGGCCACCGACCCAGCCGCCCATGTCGACGTACCCGTACGCCGACCCCGGCCGGTCCGGGTTCACGTTGAGGCAGATGCCGGTCTTGCGCTCCTTGCAGTTGCGACACCGCCCGCAGGCGATGTTGAAGGGCACCGAGACGATGTCGCCCACGTCCAGGAACTCGACGTCCGGGCCCTTCTCGACGATCTCGCCGGTGATCTCGTGCCCCAGGATCAGTCCCGGGGGCGCGGTGGTACGACCGCGGACCATGTGCTGGTCCGAGCCGCAGATGTTGGTGGACACGGTCCGCAGGATCACTCCGTGCGGCACCTTGCGACCTATGTTGGCCGGATTGACCCCGGGTCCGTCCCGGAGCTCGAACGTCGGGTAGTCGATGTCGACCACCTCAACCACGCCGGGTTCGCGGTACGCGACCGCCTTGTTTCCAGGCATGTTGGGTTACCCCTTCCAGTCATCATCGAACTGGCTTCGGTCTCTCGTCACGTTACGCCGGGGCCCGGTGACTCTCATCCGGACCGCGGAGGCGGCGGGAAGCCGCAGGTGGGGAGTTCTCCCCACAGACCGCTGGCCCGCGCTCTGCCACGCTTCGCTCGCCGCGCGCACGGTGCGCGCGGTTCGAGACGAGGGAAAAAAGAACATGGTCTTCTTCGGCTGGGGCAGCAAGAGCAAGACGGCGCCGCTCGACGCGGGGCGAGCCCTGGTGCTGCGCTACTCGTACGTGCACCTGTTCTGGCTGCTGCGGTTCTCGTGGGGCCTGCGGTACAGCCTCGCGACCGCCACCGAGGCCGGGTGGGCCACGCGCCCGCTGTCGGACGCCGAGGCCATGGAGCTGGACGCGCCCAAGCGGCTGAACCTCAACCTCTGGTGGCGGTTCGGCCTGCTCCTCTGGGCCGCAGTGGCCGTCGTCGCCGTCGTCGTCGCCAACATCGACGCCGCGCTGGGCTGACGGCTCAGGTCGCCGCGGGCGGTTCCTCCGGCCAGGTGAACCACTCGACCGGGATGCTCTCGTCGAGGCGGCGCACCTGGTTCTCCGCGAGGACGCCCGCGGCGAGCAGGCCGCGCGCCACCATCCGGGCGATCAGGCGGGCGCCCGGGGTGTTGAAGTGCGTGTTGTCCTGCCGCCCCTCGTAGGTGTTCAGGAAGTACACCTGGGTGCCGTCCGGCCCGAGCTCCTGCCACAGCGCCAGCGTCTGCGCCGTGACGTCGATCAGCGGCACGCCCTCGGCGGCGGCCAGCGCCCGCATCGCGTCCGGGTAGAACCCGTGGGTGGCGACGGCGTTCCCGGCCGCGTCGAACCGGCGACGCTCCGCCGGCGTCAGCAGCACCGGCCGCGCGCCCCGCTCCCGGGCGCCGTCGAGGTAGCGGCGCAGGTGGGTCGGGTAGCTGGTCCACGGGTCGGTGCCGACGTGCGGGTCGGACTTCTGGTCGTTGTGCCCGAACTGCACGAGCAGCACGTCGCCGGGGCGGACGGCGTCCAGGATCACGTCGAGGCGCCCCTCCGCGATGAAGCTCTTGGAGCTCCGCCCGTTCATCGCGTGGTTGAGGACCTCGATCCGCGGCGCGAGGTACCAGGGCAGTCCCATGCCCCAGCCGGTCTCGGGGAAGACCCCCGCGTACTTCTGCGACGCGGTGGAGTCGCCCGCGAGGTAGATGCGGGGCGCCTCCTGCGCCTGGGCCTTCCGCGTCGCGGCAGGGACCACCGCGGGCGGCGGCGCTGGGGTGTCGGTGGGTGCCGCGCTCGCCGTGAGGGCGAGCGGTCCGGCCGCCGCCAGCGCGGCGAGCAGGAGGCGGCGAGTCATCGAGGCGGGCATGCCGACGGGAGGACCTCTCATGCAGGGTCTGGGGTATCCAGGACGAAAGGTATCCGATCCGGGTGGCCCTCGAAGCCGCTCGTCCGAGCGGGCGGCCGGGCGCCCCTGGGACCACCGAACCTCAAGAACCTCAAGAACCTCAAGGGCGATCCTGGGCAGCCCTTGAGGTTCTTCGGCTGGGCGTTGAGTTCCGGGTCGCACGATGGGAGCAGCCGTTCAGGCACTCACGGGAGGTGCGGCCATGGCGGAGGTACAAGACTTCTGGGCCGGCGGGTACGTGCGGGCGACCAGCGGGCCCGGGCGGGCGTCCGCCGCCGACCTCCCGGCCGCCGGCGAACCCGGGCCGGTGCCCACCCCGACGACGCGTGCCCTCGCGGCGGACATCCTCGACGAGAGCGTGCTCCACGACCTCGCCCAGGATCTCGGCGGGCCGACCGCCCGGCGGCTCGCCGAGCAGTATGCCGCCGGTCTCAAGCGGCGCCTCGAGCTCCTCACCGTCGCCTCGTTCGACCGCAGCGGGTACGCCGTCTACGACACGGCGGTCGGGCTGGCCGTCTCGGGCGCCATGGTCGGGGCGGTCGCACTGGCCCGGGCGGCCTGGTCCGTGGCGCAGGACGTGGTGCGGAGACGCACCGTTCCGCCGGTCGAGACGTTGGAGCGGCTCATGCGCCTGGCGCACGACACCGAGGTCGCGCTGGTCAGGCATTCTCGAACCGGTACCCCAGCCCCCGGACCGTATGGATGAAGCGCGGGCTCGTGGGGCTGTCGCCGAGCTTGCGACGGACGTTGGCCACGTGCACCTCGACCGTGCGGCGGTCCGCGTCGGTGACGTCGCCGCCGTAGCCGTGCTCGTCGGGCCAGAGCAGGCGGGCCAGATCGCCCTTCGGCACCGGTCGGCCGCGCGCTTCGTGGAGGGCCGCGAGGAGGACGAACTCGGTGCGGGTGAGGTGGACGGGCTCGCCACCCAGGCGGACCGTGCGGCGCGCGGTGTCGACCTCGAGCCCGCCGTCGCCGTCCTCGCCGGAGGCGGGTTCCTCCGCCGTCGCCGGAACGAGGTGGCCGGACCGGCGCAGGAGCGCGTCGATGCGCGCGCGGAGCTCACGCGGCCGGAACGGCTTGGTGACGTACTCGTCGGCACCGGACTCGAGACCCATGAGCGTGTCGACCTCGTCGACCCGGGCAGTGAGCATGACGACCACCGTCTCGGAGAAGGTCCGCACCCGGCGCACGACCTCGAACCCGTCGATGTCGGGCAGGGAGACGTCCACGGTGGTCACGACGGGCCGGTGGGCCTTCACCAGCGCGACGCCCTGCGCGCCGGTGGCGGCGAGGTGCACGGTGAATCCGGCTTGCTGCAGTATGACCTCGATGACCTCACGTATGAGGTCGTCGTCCTCGACCACGACCGCGACGCCCCGTCCCCCTGACTGGTCCATCGGTCGAACGTAGCAACGACCTCGCCACCGCGCCCGTGGTCAGCACACTTGACTCACTACCCCCGTGGGGTATCTCATGGACACATGACCGAGGCGACGGAGACCACCGAGGCGACCGAGGCCGCCGTCGGGCAGCAGGATCACGAGCACCACCACGCGGCCGGTGCGCACGACGGACCGCACGGTTACGCGTCCGACAAGGCCGGCTACCTCAAGCGGATGCGCCGCATCGAGGGGCAGGTTCGCGGCATTGCGCGGATGATCGACGAGGACGTGTACTGCATCGACGTGCTCACCCAGGTCAGCGCCGTCACCAAGGCACTGCAGGCGGTGAGCCTGGCGCTCGTCGAGGACCACCTGGGACATTGTGTGGTGGACGCGGCCAAGGCGTCCGACGCCGAGGGCGCCGCAAAGGTCCGGGAGGCCTCGGAGGCGATCGCCCGCCTCGTCCGCATGTGAACGCCGAGCAGCCCGCGCACGTCGAGCAGCACCCGCACGTCCAGCAGCCCACGAACCGAGGAGACCACATGACCACCGTGACCAAGCTCGCCGTGACCGGCATGACCTGTGGACACTGCGTGTCCGCCGTGACCAACGAGCTGCGAGCCGTGCCGGACGTCCAGGACGTGAGCGTCGAGCTGCACGCCGGTGAGACCTCGCTGGTCCGCGTCATCTCCAAGCTCCCGCTCGCCGAGGCGCCCCTGCGCGACGCCGTGGACGAGGCCGGCTACGACGTCGCCGACGTCGAGGTGCTCGAGAACGCCGTCGCCGCCGAGTCCGCCGCGCAGGCCCCGGGCCGCCAGGCGACCCGCATGCTGCCGATCGTCCCGTCCTGATCCGGACGGCCCGCCCCCGTAAGGAGAACCGTGCCTGCCGCTGAGGCCCTGCACCCCCTCGGCGAGGTCGAGCTCGCTGTGTCCGGGATGACGTGCGCCTCGTGCGTCGCCCGGGTCGAGCGCAAGCTCAACCGGCTCGACGGCGTCGCCGCGACCGTGAACCTGCCGCTGGAGTCGGCGCACGTCGTGCTGTCGTCCGAGGTCACCGACCAGGACCTGGTCCACGCCGTCGAGTCCGCCGGGTACGAGGCGCGCGTCACGCGACGCCGGGGCGCGACCGGCACCGTCGGGCGGGACGGCGACGCGGCGGACGACGCCGCACCCGGCGGCGGCACCGAGCCGGGCGACGCGGCGCGTGCCGACGGCGCGGCGGGTGCCGACGGCGCGGCCCCCGGCGCCGAGTACCGCGGCGCGGACCTGCTGCGCCGGCTGCGCGTCTCGGCCGTGCTCACCGTCCCGGTGCTCCTGCTGTCGATGGTCCCCGCGCTGGCCTTCCCCGGTGCCGAGTGGGTGGTCGCCGCCCTGGCGCTGCCCGTCGTGGTGTGGGGCGCCTGGCCGTTCCACGCCGCCGCCGCGCGAGCGGCCCGGCACGCGAGCTCCACGATGGACACGCTGGTGTCGATCGGCGTGGTCGCGGCGACCCTGTGGTCGCTCTGGGTGCTGGTCGCCGACACCCTCCGGCCCGTGGGGCACGGCATGGGTCCGGCGCTGTACTTCGAGGTCGGGGCCGTGGTCACCACGTTCCTGCTGGCCGGCCGGTACGCCGAGCACCGGTCGCGGCGGCGCGCGGGCGACGCCCTGCGCGCGCTGCTCAGCCTGGGCGCCAAGGATGCGGAGCGCATCGCGCTGGGCCCCGACGGCACCCCGCTGCGCCTGCCGGACGGCGGCTGGCGCACGACCGCCGTGCCCGTCGCCGCCCTGCAGGTCGGGGACGTGTTCGCGGTGCGGCCGGGCGGCACCGTCGCCACGGACGGCACGGTCGTGGAGGGCGCCTCGGCGCTCGACACGTCCCTGGTCACCGGCGAGCCGGTGCCGGTGGACGTGACCCCGGGCGACGACGTCGTGGGCGGCACGGTGAGCACCTCGGGGCACCTGCTGGTGCGCGCGACCCGCGTGGGCGAGGACACGATGCTCGCCCGCATCGGGCGGCTCGTGGCCCGGGCCCAGACGGGCAAGGCCCCCGTGGCCCGGCTCGCCGACCGCATCTCGGCGGTGTTCGTGCCCGTCGTGCTGGCGCTGGCCGTGCTCACGCTGACGGGCTGGCTCGTCCTGACCGGCGACGTCGAGGCGGCCTTCACCGCCGCCGTCGCGGTGCTGATCATCGCGTGCCCCTGCGCCCTGGGGCTGGCCACGCCCACGGCGATCCTGGTCGGCACCGGCCGCGGCGCGCAGCTCGGCGTGCTGATCCGTGGCCCGGAGATCCTGGAGAGCACCCGCCGCGTGGACACCGTGGTGCTCGACAAGACGGGCACGGTCACCGAGGGCCGCATGCGCGTGGTCGACGTGTGGAGCCCCGACCGGAGCCCGGCCATGGCCGGCGTGCGGCGCGCGGCGCCCGGACACGAGGAAGAGCCTGCCCGGCCCGGGGACGCCGAGGCCGCCGACGACGCGAACCACCTGACCAACGCCCCGGAGGCGCTGCGGTACGCGGCCGCCGTCGAGGCGCTGAGCGAGCACCCGATCGCGCGGGCCGTCGCGGCGGCGGGCCGGGCCGCGGCGGAGCCCGACCCGGAGACCCCGCTGGAGGTCACGGGTTTCGTCGCGCACCCGGGCGGCGGCGTCGAGGGCCTGGTCCGGCGCGCGCACGCGGGACTCGCCCCGGACGGCGCGCTGAACACCCGGCGCGTGCTGGTGGGCCGCCCCGACTGGCTCGCGGAACAGGGGGTGACGGTCTCCGCGGAGGTGCGTGCCGCCGTCGGGCAGCAGGAGGAGGCCGGGGCCACCGCCGTGGTCGTGGCCTGGAACGGCGCGGCGGGCGGCGTGATCGCGCTGCGCGACCCGGCCAGGCCGACGTCGGCCCGCGCGGTCGCGGAGCTGCGGGAGCTGGGCCTGCGCCCCTACCTGCTGACCGGCGACTCGGCGGGCGCGGCGCTCGTGGCCGCGCGTGCCGTGGGCATCCCCGACGCGGACGTGGTCTCGCGCGTGCTGCCTGCCGACAAGGCGGCGGTCGTGGCCCGGCTGCAGGCCGAGGGACGCACCGTGGCGATGGTGGGCGACGGCGTGAACGACGCCGCCGCGCTGGCCACGGCGGACCTGGGCCTCGCGATGGGCACGGGCACCGACGTGGCCATCGAGGCCGGTGACATCACGCTGGTCCGCGGCGACCTGCGGGCCGCCGCGAGCGCCGTACGCCTGTCCCGGAAGACTCTGCGGATCATCAGGCAGAACCTGTTCTGGGCGTTCGCGTACAACGTCGCGGCGCTCCCGCTGGCGGCGGCCGGGCTGCTGAGCCCGATGATCGCGGGCGGGGCGATGGCGGCGAGCTCGGTGCTCGTCGTCGCGAACTCCCTCCGCCTCCGCCGCGCCGTGTGATCCCGGGTCAGCGGAAGCGGCGGCCCTCGTCGCTCCGGTAGGACAGCACGGCCAGCACTGCGAACAGCAGGGTCCACCCGGCCAGGACCGGGAGCGCCAGCGCGTAGGCGTCCAGACCCGTGGTCGCCTGGACCAGCAGGTCACGGCCGGCCCGGGTGGGCGTGGCCTTCGAGATGGCGTCCAGCCAGGCGGGGAACATCTGGGGCGGCAGGAACAGGCCGCCCGCGAAGGCGAGCGGGAACAGGATGACCTGCACCACCGGCAGCGCGGCCTTGGCCGACAGCTTGTAGCCGATGGCCATGCCGAGCAGCACGAACGGCACGGAGACCGCGAGGATGGTGCCGACGCCCGCGAGGAGCTGGCCGGCGGTCAGGGTGGCAGCGGTGAACAGCCAGCCGATGAGGATCAGCGGCAGCAGGCCGAACAGCGAGAAGATGCCGCCGTTCAGCACGCGCGCCACCATCTGCGGCCCGGGTCCGGCGGGCAGCGACCGCAGGAACGGGTAGAAGGGCAGCTGCCGGTCCTCGGCCACGCCCAGGCCGTAGGTGAAGAGGCTGGCGGAGCAGACGGCGAACAGGCCGAGGCCCGCGACCGCGACCGTGGCGTAGAGGGGGTTGCCCGCCACCGACTCCTGCGGCACCACGAAGAAGAACATCGACAGCGACGGGAACAGCACGTTCCCGAGCACCGCGATGGGGATCCGGACGGTCTCCAGGAACTGGTACTTCAGGTGCAGCCAGGACAGCACCCAGATCGACTGGGTCTGCCCGGCGGGGGCGTCGGGGCCCGGGGCCCCGGCTCCGGTCGTGCTCGTGGTGGCGCTCATCGCACCGCTCCTTCGTTCGTGGCGTCGACGTTCGTGTCGTCGACCTCGTTCGTGCCGTCGACGAGCTGGCCGAACGCCTCCTCCAGGGAGGCGCCCCGGATCTCCAGGTCCCGGAACTCCGTGCCGGTGTGTACCAGGTCGCGCACGAACTCGTCGGAGTCCGCCACGAGGTGCTCCTGGCGTGTGCCCGCGGCGTCCGTGAACTGCACGCGGCGCGCGCCCACCCGGCCGAGGATCGTCTCGAGGGAGTCGTCGGCGAGCACGATCCCGCGGTCGATGACGACCACCCGCTCGGCGAGCGCCTGCACCTCCTCCAGGTAGTGGGAGGTGAGCAGCACCGTGCCGCCGCCCGCGTGGTACTCCCGGATCGCGTCCCAGAGCGCACCGCGGCCGGACACGTCGAGCCCGGTGGTGGGCTCGTCGAGCAGCACGACGCGCGGTCTGCCGACCAGCGACAGCGCGACGGCCAGCCGCCGCTTCTGCCCGCCGGACAGCGACCCGGTCTGCCGCTTGCCCAGCTCCGCCAGCCCGAACTGCTCCAGCAGGTCGCCCGTGGGCACCGGGTCGGGGTAGTGGCCGCCCACGAAGTCGACCACCTCGCGCACCCGCAGCGTCGCGGGCAGGCCGGTCTCCTGCGGGGTCAGGCCCAGCACGGTCCGCGACCGGGCGTCCCGCGGGTCGTGGCCGTTCAGGCGCACCACCCCGGCGTCGGGCCGGCGCTGGCCGCTGACCAGCGACAGCAGCGTGGACTTGCCGGCGCCGTTGGGGCCGAGCAGACCGACGAGCTCGCCGTGCCCCACCTCCAGCGAGACGTCGTCGAGGGCGACGACGTCGCCGAAACGCCGGGTCACCCCGCTGACCTCTACCGCACTCATCGCTGTGCTCCCTTCAGAAGGTCCATCAGTGCCGCCTGGTAGTCCGCGAACGCGGTGCGGCCGGTGTCGGTGAGGGCGAGGTACGTCGCAGGAGTCCTGCCCTCGTGGGTCTTGGTGACCCGTACGTACCCGGCGTCCTCCAGCTTGCGCAGGTGGGTCGACAGGTTGCCCGCGGTCATGTCGAGCAGCTTGCGCAGCTTGGGGAAGGAGACCTCGTCGCCACGGCCCAGGGCCGCGAGCGAGGCCACGACGCGCAGGCGCGCCGGGGCGTGGATGACCGGGTCGAGGTCCTCAGGCACGCTGCCCACCACTCTCCGCCCTGCCGGGTGACCCGGCCGATCGGCGCCGGGTGCGGAACACCTGCTCCACCACGGCCATGGCCAGGAAGCCGCCGCCGCCCGCCACGGCCATCACCAGGTAGGTGTTCGGCATCCCCGCGAAGGCCGCGAGCACCGCGGCGACCAGCATCCAGCCGCCGACGGCGGCCATGCGGATCTCCTCGAAGAGCAGCCCGCCCGCGATGTACATGAGGCCGACGACCACGCACGCGAAGCCGTTCGCGGCGATGGCCATGACCTGCGGCGACGCCCCCGCTGCGCCCATCGCGCCCAGCATGACGCCGAGGGCCGTGAACGCGAGGAACCAGGTCCAGCCGTACATCGCGCCGATCCGGGCGCTGTCGCCGCGCAGGCCGGCGGTCCGGGTCACGCTGTGCACGATCGTGAAGGTCGTGGCGCCGACGATGCAGCCCGCGAGCACCCAGCCGGCCCACGGCTCCGGCGAGCCCGTCTCGCGCGCCGTCGTCCACATGGCCAGGTACCCGATCAGCCACGCCAGGCCCCACGCGCCGAACAGCAGACGGCCGTCGGGTTCGGTGGCGTCGCGGGCCGCCTCCTGCTGCTGCCGGATCAGGCGCAGCGTCTCGGCGGGGTCGAGGCCCGCGCCGCCGTCCGCCGGACGCCCCGGTTCCGCGGAGGTGCCCGACGTCGGGTCCGTAGCCATGGTCATCGCCTCGCCTCTCAAACTGGTTTGTACTGCAAATCAGTTTGTCGGATCACCCTGATGGTGCGCAAGCACTTTTTGCCTGCCCGGTGCGCAGGACCGCGCGATAGGTTCTCCCGGGTGACCGACGAGAAGCGCACCAGCACCGAACGGCCCGAGGCGACCAAGGCGGCGTCGGAGGGGAGCCCGGCGAAGAAGCCGGAGCCCGCCGACGACCTCGTCACCACGCGCCACACCCTGCACACCCCGGAGGGCGACGTGGCGTACTCCGCCACGACGGGCCGGGTCGTGCTGCGGCAGGAGGCGGTCAAGGAGGACAAGTACGACGGCCGCAAGCCCAAGGCCGAGGTCTCGATCACGTACTACACGCTGGACGACGCCGACGTGACGCAGCGCCCGGTGACGTTCGCGTTCAACGGCGGCCCCGGCTCGTCCTCGGTGTGGCTGCACCTGGGCGTGCTCGGCCCGCGCCGGGTCGACTCGGGCGACGTCGGCCACCTGACCGCGCCGCCCTACGGGCTCGTGGACAACACCGAGACCCTGCTGCGCGTCTCCGACCTGGTGTTCATCGACCCCGTCTCCACGGGCTTCTCGCGGGCCACCGAGGGCGAGCAGGCCAAGCCGTTCCACGGCTTCACGGGCGACCTGGAGTCCGTCGGCGAGATCATCCGCCTGTGGACGAGCCGGAACGACCGGTGGATGAGCCCCAAGTTCCTCATCGGCGAGTCCTACGGCGGCACGCGCGGCGCGGCGCTGGCCGAGTACCTGCAGCAGCGGTTCGGCATGTTCCTGAACGGCGTCATGCTGGTGGCCCCGGCCCTGAACATGGAGGCGCTGTTCGACGGCGAGCACTCCAACCTGCCCCACCCGCTCTTCCTGCCGGTCTACGCCGCGACGGCGCACTACCACGGCCTCCTCGGCGACCGGGCGCTGGACGACGTCGTGGCCGAGGCCCGGGAGTGGGCCGAGACCTACGCCTCCGTCCTGGCCCGCGGGGCGCGCGTGCCCGACGACGAGCGCGCCGCCGCCGTCGCCAAGATCGCGTCCCTGACCGGTCTCAGCGAGGACTACGTGGACCGCGCCAACCTGCGCCTGGAGCACACCCGGGTCTACGCGGAGCTGCTGCGGGCGCGACGCCTGGTCACCGGGCGCCTCGATACCCGGTTCACGGGCCCGGCGGACCACTACATCCACGAGCAGATGCCGTACGACCCGTTCCTGACCGCGACCTCGGGCCCGTACACGGCGGCGCTGCACCACTACCTGCGCGGCGAGCTCGGGTACGAGCACGACGCGATCTACGAGGTGCTGTCCCGGCAGGTCCACCCGTGGTCCTACAAGGAGTTCGAGGGCAAGGCCGTCGACGTCGCCGACAAGCTCGCGAACGCGATGATCCTCAACCCGCACCTCCAGGTGCACATCGCCATGGGGCGGTACGACGGCGGTGTGCCGGTCGAGGCCATCGAGTACAGCCTGGACCAGATGGCCGTCCCGGCGTCGTACCGCGAGCGCATCGAGACCCGGGTCTACCCGGCCGGCCACATGATGTACATCCACCCCGAGTCGCGGGTCGCGCAGTCGGCGGACCTCGCGGACTTCGTCCGGCGGGCCTCGAACCGCTGATCCCCCGCGTGGCCGGCGGACGCACCGCCGGCCACGCGAGGTAGGTTCCGGACGTGACCACGACCGAGCAGACCGTCTCCCGCCGCCGTATCACCGCCGAGGTGTGGATAGTGCTCGGCCTCAGCCTGGGCCAGTCCGGGGTGTACGCCCTCGTCAACATCGTGGCCCGGCTCACCGCGGGGACGCCGCTCGCCGAGCAGACCGCCACGCTCAACGCGAGCCAGTCGGAACGCCCCTACCTCGACCTCGTCTACCAGCTCCTGAGCATCGGGTTCGCCCTGGTGCCGGTGGCCCTGGCGCTGTACCTGCTCAGCGCGAACGGCCGCAGCGCGACGCGCAGGCTCGGCCTGGACGGCACGCGCCCGGCCCGCGACGTGGGGTGGGGCTTCGCCCTGGCCGCCGCCATCGGCATCCCGGGCCTCGCGTTCTACGCCCTCGGGCGGGCGGTCGGCATCACCGTGGAGGTGCAGGCCAGCGCCCTGGACGCGTACTGGTGGACCGTCCCGGTGCTGGTGCTCAGCGCGTTCCAGAACGGCCTCCTCGAGGAGGTCATCGCCGTCGGCTACCTGTACGAGCGCACACGCGACCTCGGGTGGAACCGGGTCAGGTTCATCGTCGCGAGCTCACTGCTGCGCGGTTCGTACCACCTGTACCAGGGCATCGGGCCGTTCATCGGGAACGTCGTGATGGGCGTCGTGTTCTCGTGGTTCTACACCTCGCCCAGGTTCCAGCCCGGCGGCCGGCACCGGATCGTGCCGCTCGTCGTGGCGCACACGCTGCTCGACATCGTGGCGTTCGTGGGCTACGCCCTCGTACCGGCCGAGTGGCGCGAGGCCCTCGGGATCCGGTGAGGATACCTGGACGTACGCCGGGGACGCCGTCGACCTGACCCGGAAATTCCGGGCGTCACACCTGCTTCCCGGTCAAGCGAGCCTCAACGGCTCTAGAATCGCGAGCATGTCCAACTCGCGCACCGGCCGGGCTGACGCCGGTGCCGAGGTGTCCGACGTACCGGAGGCGGTGCCCTTCGAGAGCGGCCTCGTCCGTGTCGTCGACACCCCGGAGGAGCGTGTGCGGCACCCCCGCGCGCTCGTCTGGATGATCGCGTGCGCCCTCGGCACCGCGGGCGTCATGTTCCTGTCCGTCGTGGCGCACGGCACCACCGCGGGCGTCACGGAGGACGTCCGGAGCTTCAACGACCTGCTGGCCACGATCCTGTTCGTGCCCGTCGCCGTGCTGCAGGGCCTGGTCATCCTGTTCGCCCCCGTGGCCGTGATGATCGAGCTGGGCGTCCGCCGGCTGGGCCGGCAGATCGTCGAGTCCATCGTGGCCGGCGTGCTGGGGCTGCTGATCGGCGTGCTCACGACCGTCCTGGTGCGCCACCTGGGCTCGGACGAGCTGGTGCGGGGCATGTCGGTCTGGGAGCGGGGCACGGGCTACGTGCTGACCATCCCGGAGTTCGCGGTCGCGCTGACGGCGATGCTCACCGTCGCCGGGCCCGCGACGCGGCGGCGCACCGTGCGCATCTCGTGGAACCTGATGTTCCTCGCCCTGCTCATCGTGCTGATCACGGGGCAGGTCTCGCTGCCGGGCACCCTCGTCGCGCTGCTGCTGGGCCGGCTGGCGGGCTCCACGGTCCAGTACGTGTCGGGCATCCGCAGCGAGCGCGCCTACGGCCCCGACCTGGTCGCCGCCGTGCGCCGCGCCGGGTTCGCGCCGACGTCGCTGGCCCGCGTGCACGCCGTGTCCGAGCGCGCCCCCGGTCACGACGCGGCGCAGCACGCCGGGCACGCCGTCGCGTCCGCCCTCGCCGTCGAGCACGGCCCGCCGGACGACCCGGCCGCACTGGCGCTGGGCCGGGCCGGCGACAACCGGGTGTACGCCCTCTACAGCGACGACGGCGTACGCCGCGACGTGGTGGTGCTCGACGGCGACCGCCAGGTGGTCGGCCTCATCACGCGGCTGTGGCGAGCCCTGCGCCTGCGCGGCATCGAGGGCCGCGCCGCGATCTCGCTCAAGGCGGTGGCCGAGCGCACGGCCCTGCTGTCGTACGCGGCGAGCGCCGCCGGCGTCCGCACCCCCCGGCTCCTCGGGATCGGCGAGTACGGCGACTCGATCGCGCTCGTCCTGGAGCACGCCTCGGACGCCGTCTCGTTCCGCGACGTGCCCGACGACGGGCTGCACGAGGACGTGCTCGCCGAGGCCTGGGACCAGCTCGGCCGCGCGCACGCCGTGGGCCTCACGCACCGCGCGCTCACCCAGGACGTGCTGCTCACGCACCGCGACGCCGACGGCCGGGCGCACGTGTGGATCACCGGCTGGGAGCAGGGCGACATCGCGTCGTCACCCCTGTCCCGGCGCCTCGACCTGGTGCAGATGCTCGCGCTCATCGGGCTGCGCGTGGGCCCGCGGCGCGCCGTCGCCTCCGCGGTGCGCGCCCTGCCCGACGCCGACATCGCGGCCATCGGGCCCCTGATCCAGACGATCGCGCTGCCCCGGACCACCCGCGAGGAGGTGCGCAAGGCGAAGGGGCTCATGGGCGAGCTCCGGAACGCGCTGGTGGAGCGCCTGCCCGAGGCCAGCGTGCAGCCGCAGCGCATCTCCCGCTTCAGCGCGCGCACCGTGCTGACCACGACCGTGGCGATCGTCGCCGTGGCCGTGATCGTCACGACCATCAACTTCGACGAGATCGCCACGGCCGTGCGCGAGGCCAACCCGTGGTGGGTGGCGGTCGCGTTCGTGCTCGCCCTCGTCACCTGGTTCGGCGCGGGCCTCACGCTCGTCGCGTTCTCCCCGGCGCGCGTGCCGATCGGGCGCGCCACGCTCACGGCCGCCGCCGGCTCGTTCGTGGCGCTGGCCGCCCCCGCGGGGATCGGACCGGCCGCGCTGAACCTGCGGCTCCTGACCCAGCGCGGCGTCTCGATGTCCATGGCCGTCGCCACCGTGGCGCTCGTGCAGGTGTCGCAGTTCGTGGTCACGGTGCTGCTGCTCGTGGCGCTGTCGGTCTTCACGGGCTCGGGGGCGCTCGTGGAGCTGCCGTCGCCGGCCGTGCTGATCACGCTGGCGGGCGTGGCCCTCGCCGTCGTCGCGACGCTGCTGGTGCCGCCGGTGCGGCGGTGGGGCATGGGCTTCATCGGACCGAGGCTGCGCCAGGTGTGGCCGCGGCTGGCGCAGATGCTGAGCCACCCGGGCCGGCTGGCGCTGGGCGTGGCCGGGAACCTGATCATGACGCTCGGCTACATCGTGGCCCTGTGGTGCTGCCTCGCGGCGTTCGGGGAGTCGCTCTCGCTGGTCGACATCGCCCTCGTCAACCTGGTCGGCAACGCGCTGGGTGCGCTCATCCCCACGCCCGGCGGCCTGGGCGGCGTGGAGGGCGCCCTGACGGCCGGTCTGTCGGCCGCGGGGGTGCCGGCCACCATCGCGTTCTCCGCGACGATCCTGTACCGCCTGTGCACCTACTGGGGCCGGATCCCGATCGGCTGGGTCGCGATGCGGTACCTGGAGCGCAAGGGCGACCTCTGAGACGTGCGAAGGCCCGGCCCCCAGGGGGAGCCGGGCCTTCGCGTCGCTGAAGAGCTCAGCGGCGAAGCGTCACTTGGCGACAGCCTTCTTCAGCAGCGAGCCGGCGCTGATCTTGACACCGAAGTTCGCCGGGATCGAGATCTCCTCGCCGGTGCGCGGGTTGCGACCCGTGCGGGCGGCACGCTCGACGCGCTCGGCCGAGAGGAAGCCCGTCACCTTGACGGCCTCGCCCTTGGCGAGCGACTCGATCAGCACCTCCTGGAAGGCGTTGAGCGCGGCCTCGGCCTCGGTCTTGTTGATCTCGGCCTTGCTGGCGATGGCCGAGACGAGCTCGGACTTGTTGAGCGACATGCGTTTCCCTTCTTCGGTCACGTCGTGCGGCGGTACCCGCCCGACGACGAGGCCCCATACTGCCAGCAGATCGGCAGGAATTCGCGGAGAACAGGCCCTTCCACGGCGAGTCGTGCGTAACTTTCTGCTCACAGAGGACGCGAACCTGTGTACGAACCTGTGGACGACGACGGCGTAGCGGCTCCCGGGACCGTGTCAGCCCGCACTATCCGATGACTTCCGCAACCCAGAGCGGTCTACCGTTCCGGTACTGCCGGGCCAATGAGAGGAAATCGTGGAGAATCCGCCGCACGCCCGCCGAAACCTCGTCGTCCTGGTGTTCAGCAACCTCCTGGCGGGTGTCGGGGTCGCGTCCGGCGCCGCCGTCGGCGCCCTGCTCGCGGAGAGCCTGGGCGGCACCTCCGTGGCGGGCCTCGCCCAGGCCGTCAGCGTGCTCGCCGCGGCGGTCGCCTCGATCCCGCTCGCGACGCTCGCCCAGCTCCGCGGACGGCGGTGGGCCCTCTCGCTCGGGTACGCCCTGTCCACGGCCGGCGCACTGCTCATCGTGACGGCGGCCGTGCTGGGCCAGCTCGTGCTGCTCCTGGTCGGCCTGATGCTCTACGGCGTCGCGAACGCGACCAACCTCCAGTCCCGCTACGCCGCCGCCGACAACGTCGGGTCCGGCACGCGTGCCCGCACCATGTCGGTCGTCCTGTGGGCCACGACCGTCGGCTCCGTGGTCGGGCCCAACCTCGCGGCGCCCGGCGCCGTGGTCGGCAGCGGGTTCGGCATACCCGACCTCGGCGGGCCCTACCTGTTCTCCGTCGTCGCGTACCTGCTCGCCGGGCTGCTGCTGCTGAGCCTGTACCGGGATCCGGCGGGCGGCGTGGCGGGGCGGGTGGTGCCCGCGGGCGCCGTCGGGCAGGGGCACGGGGACAAGCGAGCCGAACCGCGACGGACCGGGGCCCTCGCGGCGCTGCGGTGGGCCTGGGCCCGTCCGCGGGCCCGGTTCGCCGTGGTGACCACGGCCGTGGCGCACGGCGTGATGATCATGGTGATGGTGATGACGCCGGTGCACATGCAGCACGGCGGGATGTCGCTCCAGCTCGTCGGCATCGTCATCAGCCTGCACGTGCTGGGGATGTTCGCGTTCAGCCCCGTGTTCGGATGGCTGACCGACCGATTCGGCCCGATCCGCGTCGCCGTCGGCGGCATCGGGCTGCAGGCGGCCGCCGTCGCTCTCGGGTTCACGGCCGCGGCCCTGGCCTCGGCCGCGGTGCCCGACGCCGGCGAGCACGCCGGGCACGGGGGTGCGGCGCCGGGCCTCGACGCCGAGGTGCTCACGGCGGTCGCCCTGGTGCTGCTCGGGCTCGGCTGGTCGGCGTGCCTCATCGCCTCGTCGGCGGTGCTGGCGTCCGTCGCGGAGCCGCACGTCAAGCTGCCCCTGCAGGGCGCGACCGACGCGCTGATGAACTACTTCGGCGCCGCCTCCGCCGCGCTCGCCGGGCCGCTGCTCGCCTGGGGCGGGTTCGAGGCGGTGAACACGGCGGGCGCCGTCCTGCTGACGCCCGCCGTGGTGACGGTGATCCTGGCGGTCCGCTCGTCCCGCCCCGTGTCGGACGCTCAGGTCACCCGGGCGACCTGAGCGTCGGACAGGTTCGGTCAGCCCTTGGTGTCGGGGTTCTCGTTGGGCTTCTCGGCGTCCGGGTCCTCGGACCCGGGCTCACCCGACTGGCGCAGCCGGTCGTTCTCGAGGATCTTGCGGCGCATCATCACCACGACGCCCAGCACGACCAGCACCGCGGCGAGGATGCCACCGGCCACGGCGAGCCCGCTGGGGCCCGAGCCGTCCCCGGCCCCCGCGAGCTCCGTGGGCGTGCTCGCCTCGTCCGTCGCGCCCGTCGCCTCGTCGGCGGGCGCGGCCTCCTGCGTGGACATCTCGGGCTCGTCGCTCGCGGTCGCCGTGGGCTCCTCGGTCGGCTCCGGCTCGCCCTCGACCGCGTAGCTGAACTCGCCGTCGATCGGGTGGCCGTCGGAGGAGACCACGTGCCACGCCACGTCGTACTCGCCCGGGGGCAGGTCCGCGGGGAGCTGCGCGGTCACGACCTCGTCGTCGACCGTGATGTCACCGCCCTTGGTGGTGGTGCCGTCGGGGCCGACCAGCGCCACCTCGATGCCCGTGTCGAGCGGGGCCGTGCTGAACGTGAGCGCGATGCTCGTCGGCTGCTCGTCGAGCGTGGCGCCGTCCTTCGGGTCGGAGGACAGGAGCTGGTCGTGGGCGCTCGCCGGGCCGGCTACCAGCAGCAGCGCGACAAAGGTCAGGACCGCTGCGAACACGGTGATCAGGCGGACGAGGCGACGGCCGTCGGGCCGGGCCAGGGCAACGGGGACAGCAGGCATGACGGAACCCTACTCCTCGTGGAACACGCGGAACCGGGCCTGTGTCAGGCCTCACGACCGGGCACGGATCAGGCTTCCGGGACGTTCTTCGCGAGTTCCGCGAGCCACGCCGCCGACGACGCGTCCGACGGCATGCGCCAGTCACCGCGCGGCGACATCGTGCCGCCCGGCGAGACCTTCGGGCCGTTCGGCAGCGCCGACCGCTTGAACTGCGAGGCGAAGAACCGGCGCACGAACACCTCGAGCCAGCCCCGGATCGTCGCCAGGTCGTACGCGGTGCGCCGCTGGTCGGGGAAGCCGGGCGGCCACTCGCCGTCGTCCGCCGCGTGCCACGCGTGCCAGGCCAGGAACGCGATCTTGGAGGGGCGGTAGCCGCGCCGCAGCACGTGGAAGAGCGTGAAGTCCTGGAGGGCGTACGGTCCGATCGTCGCCTCGGTGGACTGCGGCGCCTCGCCCTCCTCGGTGGGGATCAGCTCGGGCGTGATCTCCTGCTGGACGATCTCCGTGAGGACCACGTTGACCGGGCTGGTCGCCTCCGCCGCGAACTGGCCGCTGTCGATCGTCCAGCGGATGAGGTGCTGGATGAGCGTCTTGGGCACGCCCGCGTTGACCGCGTAGTGCGACATCTGGTCGCCCACGCCGTAGGTGCACCAGCCGAGGGCCAGCTCGGACAGGTCGCCCGTGCCGACCACGATCCCGCCGCGGTGGTTCGCGAGCCGGAAGAGGTAGTCGTAGCGCAGCCCGGCCTGGACGTTCTCGAACGTGACGTCGTACTGCTTGGTGCCGTCGGAGTACGGGTGGTCGAGGTCGCGCAGCATCTGCTCGGCGGCGGGCCGGATGTCGAGCTCCTGGAACGTCACGCCCAGCGCCTCGGCGAGCCGGACCGCGCGGTCCTTGGTCTCCGACGTCGTCGCGAAGCCCGGCATGGTGAACGCGTGGATGTCGGTGCGCGGCCGGCCCAGCCGGTCCATGGCCTTGGCCGCGACGATCAGGGCGTGCGTCGAGTCGAGCCCGCCACTGATGCCGATGACCACCTTGGGCTGCCCGATGGCGCGCAGGCGCTGCTCCAGCCCGGTGACCTGGATGTTGTACGCCTCGTAGCAGTCCAGGGCGAGTCGCTCGGCGTCGTCCGGCACGAAGGGGAAGCGGTCCACCTTGCGGCGCAGGCCGATGTCGCCCTGCGGCGGGTGCACGCTGAAGGCGACCTCGCGGAAGTCGCCGCCGTCGCCCGCCGAACCCGGCGTGGCCATCCCCAGCCCGCGCCGGTTGTCGTCGAAGGTGCCCTGCCGGAGCCGCTCCTGCCGCAGGCGGTCGAGGTCGACGTCGACCACGGTGGCGCGCGGGCCGTCCGGGAACCGCTCGGTCTCGCCGAGCAGGTCGCCCGCCTCGTAGACCATGGTCTGGCCGTCCCAGGACAGGTCGGTGCTGGACTCACCCTGGCCCGCCGCCGTGTAGACGTAGGCGGCGTTGCAGCGGTAGCTCGCGCTGCGCACGATCAGCCGGCGGTCCTCTGCCCGGGCCACGGTGATCGGGCTGGCGGACAGGTTGAGCAGCACGTTCGCGCCCGCGAGCGCCGCGAGCGCGCTGGGCGGCACGGGCACCCACATGTCCTCGCAGACCTCGACGTGGATCGCGAGCCCGGGCACGTCGTCGGCCCGGAAGATGAGGTCGGAGCCGAGCGGGACCTCCTCGCCGAGCAGGGTCAGCGCGCCGCGGTGCTCGTCGCCGGAGGCGAACTGCCGCTTCTCGTAGAACTCGCGGTAGTTGGGCAGGTAGGACTTGGGTGCGACGCCGAGGATCCGCCCGCGGTGCACGACGACGGCGGTGTTCAGCAGGCGGCTGCCGACCAGGAGCGGCGCCCCGACCACGAGCATCGTCATGAGGTCGACGCTCGCCTCCTTGATGTCGGCGAGGGCGTCCAGGACCGACTCCAGGAGGGTGTCCTGCATGAGCAGGTCGTCGATGGCATAGCCGCTCAGGCACAGCTCGGGGAACACCGCGACGGCCACGCCGTCGTCGTGCAGCCGCCGCGCCTGGTCGAGCACGACGGCGGCGTTCGCCGCGGGGTCGGCGACGGCGACGGGGATGGTGCAGGCCGCGACCCGGGCGAACCCGTGGGCGTACGCGTTGTAGAAGTCCACGACGTCGAGTCTATGGATCCGCGCTGGGGGACGGCCCGGTCTCGAGAGAGGCGTGTACGGGACGGCGGGCTTACGGAGAGGGAGCACTGCTCCCTCTCCGTAACCCCGCCGGCCTGCACGGCCTTTGCTCGCACCCGTCTCCCGTCGACCGATGAGTTCCGGGAGACGGGGACGTCTGTGCTGGTAGCAGGCGGTGCCGACGGCCCCGTCGACCGTACGAGAGGACCACCGATGTCATTTCAGGCCTACCTCGACGCCGTCGAGGACAAGACCGGGCACACCCCGCGCGAGCTCATCAAGCTCGCGCAGGAGCGCGGGTTCGACGCCTCCACCAAGGCCGGCCCCATCCTGGAGTGGCTCAAGGAGGACTACGGCCTGGGCCGGGGCCACGGCATGGCGATGGTCCACGTGATCACCAAGGGCCCGCAGATCAGCGCCAAGCACGTCGGCACGTCGGGCACGCACAGCGACGCGTCGGACACGTTGTGGCTCGACGGGAAGGCGACCAACCCGGCGGCGTCGGGCTGACGTGGTGAGCGCGGCCGGCCAAGCTTCGCCTCGGCCGAGGTTCCGGACACCTCGTTACCTTGGGTAATGATGTACCCATGACAACCCGCTCCAGCATCGCCATCACCAACGCCTACGTGGTCCCCGTCGCCGCCGAGCCCATCGAGAACGGGACGGTCCTCATCCAGGACGGCGTGATCACCGCCGTCGGCACGGACGTCACCGTGCCCGAGGGCACCGAGACCGTCGACGCGCAGGGCAGGTGGCTCCTGCCCGGCTTCGTCGAGGCACACGGCCACATCGGCATCCACGAGGAGGGCGAGGGCTGGGCCGGCAACGACACCAACGAGATGACGGACCCGAACGGTTCCGCGCTGCGGGCGATCGACGCCGTCCAGATCGACGAGGAGGGTTTCCGCGACGCCCTTGCCGGCGGCGTGACGACGGCGGTCATCAAGCCGGGCTCGGGCAACCCGATCGGCGGCCAGACCGTCGCGATCAAGACCTGGGGCGGCCGCACGATCGACGAGCAGGTGATCAGCGACTCGGTGTCCGTCAAGAGCGCCCTCGGCGAGAACCCCAAGCGCGTGTACGGGGACAAGAAGCAGCTCCCGTCGACCCGCCTGGGCGTCGCGAACGTGATCCGCAAGGCCTTCGTCGACGCGCAGAACTACGCCGCGAAGCGGGACGCCGCGGCGGAGGAGGGCAAGCCCTTCGAGCGCGACCTCGGCAAGGAGACCCTGGCCCGCGTGCTGGCCGGCGAGCTCGCCTGGGACCAGCACACGCACCGCGCCGACGACATCGCCACGGCGATCCGGCTGTCGGAGGAGTTCGGCTACCGCCTGGTCATCAACCACGGCACCGAGGGCCACCTGATCGCCGACGTCCTCGCCGAGAAGGACATCCCGGTCATCTACGGCCCGATGTTCGTCTCGCGGTCCAAGGTCGAGGTACGGCATCGGGCCAACCGCAACATCGCCGCGATGGCGGCCGCCGGCGTCCGCGTCGCGATCACCACCGACCACCCCGTCATCCCGATCAACTTCCTGGTGCACCAGGCGTCGTTCGCCGCGCGCGACGGGCTGCCCCGGGAGACCGCGCTGGCCGCCATCACCACCAACCCCGCGTCGTTCCTCGGGCTGGACACCCGCGTGGGGTCCATCGCCGAGGGGCTCGACGGCGACGTCGTGCTCTGGTCCGGCGACCCGCTCGACACCGACCAGCGCGCCGAGCGCGTCTTCATCACCGGCACCGAGGTCTACGCCTGGGACCCGGCCGCCGACGCCGGCCGCGGCGCCGGCCGGGTGGTGGAGCGCACGGCCCGCTTCGCCTGATCGGCAGAACGGGGATGGTCGGTAGAGCGTCAGGTGATCGGTAGCTCGGCCGCCGATCACCTGACGTTCCACCGATCACACCGCAAGCGCCTGCCCAGCCCAGCCCCACCCCGGGCGGTACCAGGGGTGGACACGCGGCGGCACCGCGGTGCGACGCGGCGGACCCCTGCCCGGCGTAGCGTGCGAGCATGCTGGGCACCACCCGTCCGAACCACGCCGCTCTCGCGGACCCGCCCCTCACGGCGCCGTTCGACCGCCTCCGGCCGCGCGTGCTCGTGGGCGTCGCCGTCGCGGTCGCCTCCGTCCTGGGCTCGTTCGGTGCCTCGCGCGGCCAGGCGTGGGCCACGGACCTCGACCTCGCGGGCGTGCTCCTGCTGCTGGTGTCGCCGGTGGCGCTGGTGTTCCTGCTGCCCCGCCGCCCCGTGCTCGCGACGGTGCTGTCCGTCGCCGCCACGCTCGCGTACCTGCTGGCCGGGTACCCGTGGGGCCCCGGGTTCCTCGGCCCGGTCGCGGTGCTGGCCGGCGTCATGCTCAGCGGCGAGGTGCGCCGGGCCCGGCTGGTCGCGTGGTCCGGGGCCGCCCTGCTCGCCGGCGGCGTGGGGGTCGCCGCCACGCTGCTCGCCCCGCGCCTCGAACGGTTCCTCACCGAGAACCCGGTCGGGCCCGACCGCACCTGGGGCCCCCCGGGGTACCACGGCCCGGGCTGGGACGACGGGGACGGCTCGTGGTTCCTCACCACAGGCGCGCTCGTCGCGGGGGCGGCCTGGCTCACGGTCGTGCTGCTGATCGCGAGCGGCGCGCGCGACCGGATCGCACGCCGCACCGCCGCACGCGCGGCCGCCCTGGAGACCGCCGCCGAACGCGAGCGCACCGCCGTCGCCTCGGAACGCCTGCGCATCGCGCGCGAGCTGCATGACGTGCTCGCCCACTCCCTGTCCGCGATCAACGTCCAGGCCGGCGTGGGCCTGCACCTGATCGACAGGAACCCCGGCCAGGCGCGCGAGGCGCTGACCAACATCCGCGACACCAGCAAGGACGCGCTCGCCGAGGTGCGCACGGTCCTGGGGATCGTCCGCGAAGGGACGGCCCCGTCCACTTCGGGGGCACAGCCGCTCGCGGCCGACGGCGCCGGGGCACCCGCCGCCGGTGAGCCGGCCGCCGCCCCGCCGACCGCCGGCCCCCAAACGGCAGGGGAACTGCAGTGGGACGACGCCGCGCCCCTCACCCCGACCTGGGACCTGACCGGTCTGCGCCGGCTGGCCGACCAGGCCCGCGCCGACGGCCTCGACGTCGCCGTCGAGCTCACCGACGTCGACGACCTGCCCGACCACGTCGCCGGCGTCGTGCACCGGGTGGTCCAGGAGTCGCTGACCAACGTGCGCCGGCACGCGCCGTCGGCCCGCCGGGTCACGCTGCGCGTGACCAGGGGCGACGCCGTCGAGGTCACGGTGTCCGACGACGGTGCCGCCTCCCCGCAGCAGGCCGAGCAGGTGGTGGCCGGCTACGGGCTGCTCGGGATGCGCGAGCGCGTCGAGGGCGCGGGCGGCGCGCTGACCGCCGGCCCGCGCGCGGACGGACCCGGCTGGGAGGTCCGCGCCCGCCTCCCGGTCGCCCGGCGGACCGGGACCCCGCCCACGGGGATCACCCCGTCGAACGACGCCGCACCACCCGAGGCACCCGAGGCACCCGAGACCGGAGATACCGCATGATCGACGTCCTGCTCGCCGACGACCAGGCCCTGGTGCGCGGCGGGTTCCGCGCCCTGATCGACTCCGAGGACGACATGCACGTCGTGGCACAGGCCGCGACCGGCGACGACGCCGTGGCGCTCACCCTGGAGCACCTGCCCCAGGTGGTGCTCATGGACATCCGCATGCCCGGCCTGGACGGGCTCGCGGCGACGCGGCGGATCATCGCGGAACCCCGCGCGGCGGGCGTGCACGTGGTGGTGGTGACGACGTTCGAGCTCGACGAGTACGTCACCGAGGCGATCCGCGCCGGGGCGTCCGGGTTCCTGGTCAAGGACACCGAGCCCGCGGAGCTGGTCCGCGCGGTGCGGGTGGCGGCGTCAGGCAACGCGCTCCTGTCGCCCACGGTGACGCGGCGCCTGCTGGCCAAGGTCGCCGACGCGACCCGGACCGTGCGGCCGGTGCCCGCGCTCGCCGACCTCACCCCGCGGGAGCGCGAGGTGCTCGTCGAGGTGGCGGGCGGCCTCGCGAACGACGAGATCGCGGGCCGGCTGTACCTGTCGGAGTCGACGGTCAAGACGCACGTCTCCCGGGTGCTCATGAAGACCGGTTCGCGCGACCGCGCGCAGCTCGTGGTGCTGGCGTACGAGGCGGGCCTCGTACGCCCCGGCTGGGCGGCACCAGAGGGGTAGCACGGCAGGTACACCGGGCTGACGCCCCCGGCGGCGGACGGCGGCAGCCTGGTGGTGTGGCCGGAACGACCGGCCGAACCGACTGCTGGAGGTCGACATGCTCACCGCGACGACAGAGGTCCTCGCCAACGGGCCGCACTACGGCTGGGGCGGACCCGGCCCGTTCTTCTTCATCTTCCCGCTGCTGTGGTTCCTGCTGTTCGCGACCGTGGTCTTCCTGATCGCGCGCCGGGCCCGCCGCGGCGCACGCGGCGGGTGGGGCGGCCCGTGGGCCGCGCACACGGCGGCCGGGGCCGACCCGGTGACGCTCCTGGGCCACCGCTTCGCCCGCGGCGAGATCGACGAGGCCGAGTACCGCTCCCGGCTCGCCGTGCTCCGCTCGGTGGGACCCGTCCCCGGTTCGGGCCAGGGTTCCGGCCCGACGACGACGGCGGAACCCGCACCTCCCGCGGCTCCCGGGCCGCAGGACCAGCCCCCGGCGGACGGCGAGCGCTGACCGCCGCCCCGCACCGGACGTCGGACGCTCAGGCCACTCCCGTGACCTGAGCGTCCGACGTTCCCCACGGGACCGCTGGCCTTCGGTGGCGGCCGTGGCGCTAGACTCGCGGGCGAGTGCGGCCGAACCGCACTTTTCTGACCCGATGACGTGAGGGATGTAGATCGTGAGCACCAGCAAGAACTGGGCGACCGCGGCAGTGGTCGCCTGTGCACTTCTGCTGTCCGGATGCTCGGCTCTCGAGGACATGGCCAGCGACTTCACGCCGTCCGGCGAGGAGGTGCAGCAGGCCGCGCCGTCCCCCGTGGTCGAGGCCCCCATCAGCACCGGCGAGTACGACCTCGTCGAGACGTGCAACGCGTTCTTCGCCGGGCCGCTCGTGTCGAGCATCCAGGCCGCGGCGATGGACGTCGCCTCCCCGCTCGACGAGGAGAAGACCGGTAACGCCACGAAGGTGAGCACGAACATCGGCCTGATCATCGGCAAGGCGGACGAGGTGAGCATCGCCCACCTCGAGGCCGTGCGCGCGCCGTTCGACCAGGCCCTCGGCGGTTCGATCGCCCGCCCGAACGCCATCATGGGCGCCATCGAGTCCTACAAGGCCACGTGCACCGAAGGCGGCTTCAAGGGCTGACCGCCCGCCGAGGCCGTACGACAGAGCGCCTGCCCGACCCGCCCCGGCATCGTCGGGGACCGTCGGACAGGCGCTCTGTCGTACGTGCTCGGGGATCGGCTCCCCGTGAGGGGATTCAGCTCCCCGTGAGGAACTTGTGCATCACCGGGCCGGCCGTGGTCGAGCCGAGCTCGCCCTCCTCGATGAACACGACCGCCGCCAGGTCGTTCGCGATCGCGAGCATCCAGACGTGCGCCTTGGAGCCGTCGCCGAACTGGGCGGTGCCCGTCTTGGCGCCGACGATCCCCGGCACGTCCTGGAGCAGCTCGGCCGAGCCCTCCTGCACCACACCACCCATGAGGTCGCGCAGCGTGGCCGCCTCGTCCGCGGTCAGGTCGCCCACCGGCTCGGCGTCCGCCTCCTCCCCCGTCGGCTCGACCAGCCACGGGGACACAGTGTGGCCTGCGGAGACACTCGCGGCGACGGTCGCCATCGCGAGCGGGGTGGCCAGCACCTGACCCTGTCCGATCATCGACGCCGCGTGCTCCGTGCCCGAGGCATCGGTGGGCACGTCGCCGAACGCCGCCGCACCGCCGAAGGACACCGTGTGCTCGGTGCCCAGGCCGAGCGACGCCGCGGCGTCGTGCAGCTGCTGCTGCGAGATCGCCTGGTGCTGCGAGATGAAGGCGGTGTTGCACGAGTTGGCGAACACGGTCCGGAACGGTACGGCGTCGCCCATCGCGGACTGCGGGTAACCGGGCACGTTCTGGAACTCGCGGCCCTCCACGTTGATCGTGGCGGTGCAGGGCAGCGTCGAGTCCGGCGTCGTCCCGGCGCGGAGCATCGCCAGCGACGTCGCGATCTTGAACGTGGAACCCGGCGGGTACTGCCCCAGGGTCGCCGTGTTGAACCCCTCGGAGCCGGGGCCCGACGCCGCCGCGAGCACCTCACCGGTGGACGGCTTGATGGCGACGATCGCACTCGCCAGGTCGCCGAAGTCGGCCAGCGCGGCCTGGGCGCGCAGCTGCGTCTCCGGGTCGAGCGAGATGGCCACGGGCTCGCCGTCCTTCTTCTCGATCGTGAAGGCCTCGCGGCTCTCGCCGCCCTCCGCGTCCTCGCCGGGCTCGATGGTCACCGCCAGGCCGGGCACGCCACGCAGCTGCTCGTCGTAGGCCGCCTGCACGCCGGACAGGCCCACCATGTCGCCGGGCTTGATGGTGCCCTCGGAGTCCTTGACGATCTCCTCGGTCGCCTCGCCGACCGTGCCGAGCAGCGCGCGTGCGAAGTCGCGGTCCCGCGCGAGGGGGATCTCGTCGGGGATCCCGACGACGCCGGCGATCGCCATCGCGGCGTTGAAGTCGTACTCCGGGTCGTTGTCCCGGATGGTGATGACGTCGATGAACGCCTTGTCGCCCGCGGACTGGACCTGCGCCGCGATGTCGTCGGTCGTCGCCTGGTCGAAGCCCAGCACGGCGCCGAGCTGCGCGGCGGCCGTGTCCCAGCCCGGCCGGGTCTTGTCGATACCCACGCGGTGCACGGGGGTGAGCCCCACGATCGTCTCGCCGCTCGTGGTCACGATGTCGCCGCGCACCGGCTCGGTGCGCTCCACCGCGAGCCGCTCACCCGCCTCCAGGCCCGGGACCAGCACGCCGAGGTTCCAGGCGGCCTCCCAGGCGCCGGCCTCGCCGTCGGCCGGGCCCGGGTAGGCGAGCTGCACGACCGTCTCGTACTCCCAGGCCTCCTCGGTCGCCACGGGCCAGGTCCAGGCGAGCGTCGCGGTGGCGGTCGCGGTACCGCCGTCGCCCTCCTCGAGCGGGGTGACGCTCTTGACGGCCACGGTCCCGGCGTCCTCGCCGACGGCGGCCACGAGCTGCTCGAACACCGAGGCGTACTGCTCGTCGGGGGACGCGGACGTCTCCATGGTCAGCGGGAACTCGGCCGGCGTCCCCGCCTGGAGCGCGGCCGCGAGCTGCTCCGCGGCGGGCTCCGGGTCGGGGATCGGCGGCGGCCGCAGCAGGTACCAGACCCCCGCGCCGGCCGCGAGCAGCAGGATCACCACGACGGCGATGATCAGCGCGCGCCGCCCGTTCTTCCGGGGCGGGACGGGTGGCTGGCCGCCTCCGGGCACCGGGACACCGGGCGGAGGAGGCGGTCCGGGCACCGTACCGACGGGTACCGGGACGGGCGGCGGTGGCGGTCCGACGGCCGGAGGCACCGCGTCGTACCCACCTGGCGGGGGCGGGACGGGCGCATGACCGTCCGCTGGCAGATGGGGTGAAGGGTGTCCGCTCATGCCAAGGAGCCTAAGGGGCAGGTCAGGATCGCTCCGTGTAAATTCCTGGGTGAAATGAGGCAGGGCCGCCGAACCCCCTGGATCTGCGGCCCCGCCCCTCCGACGTCACGCGTCCGCGTACCGCCTGCGGTCCCGCGAGCGCGAGGCGAGCGTGAGGTAGGACGTCATCGGGGCCGACCGGCCGGCCGCGCGGATCCTGTGCTCGCGTCGGTTGAGCAGCTCCATGCGCCGCAGATCGCGCTCGACCGCCGCGACGTCCTTGCCGGTGATCATCGCTGTGCTGGTCGTCATGGTCGTTCCCCGTTCTCAGGCCCCCTCGTGTGGGCGCCCCTCGTGGAACAGGACGAACCAGGAGCTCGCTTCGTTGGTAGGGAGGAGTGGATCCGGGTTTCGGGACCGGCGTGGCCGACTTCACTCGGTGGCCCTATCCGATGGCGGCGCTCCGCAGGGCCAGGAACTCCCGCAGGGCAGGGTCCGTCGTGAGCGAGCGCGCCTTGTCGTAGGCGACCCGGGCCGCGTCGATGTCGCCGGCCTCGGCCAGGAGGTGCGCGCGGGTCGCCCACAGCGGCTGGAACCGGCCCGACGCCGGCTCCGTCGCCACGATCTCGTCCAGCGCGGCCAGCCCCGCTCGTGCGCCGTCGACCCGGGCGACGACCGCCGCGAGCGCCACCCGCCCGCCCAGCGTCGGCGCGACGCGGAGCAGCGCCCGGTGCAGGGTGACGAGCGCGGGCCAGTCGGTGCGGCCGGTGCGCGCCCGCGCGCAGTGCACGGACTGGATCGCGGCCTCGAGGCGAAACCGGCCGGGTGGTCCGGCGGGCGAGGCCTGCCCGGCGGGCGAGGCCGGGTCGGCGAGCGACCGGCGGAGCAGCGCCTCGCCGCGCTCGATCAGGCCGGTGTCCCAGCGGGCGACGTCCTGCTCGTCGAGCGGCACGAAGGCGCCGTCGGCCTCGCGCGCGTCGGCGCGCGCCAGCGAGAAGCAGAGCAGGGCGGCCAGGCCGAGCACCTCGGGCTCGGGCAGCAGGTCGGCCAGGAGCA
Organism: Promicromonospora sp. NPDC050262; assembly: GCF_040655935.1. Taxonomy (NCBI): domain Bacteria; kingdom Bacillati; phylum Actinomycetota; class Actinomycetes; order Micrococcales; family Promicromonosporaceae; genus Promicromonospora; species Promicromonospora sp. NPDC050262. The sequence goes on from NZ_JBFAKX010000011.1 coordinate 120,852, forward strand.
GGGCCAGCGTGAGCGCGTCGCCGGTGAGCGATCCGCGCACCTCGGGCGCGGCGCCGCGCCAGTCGATGGCGTAGGCGCCGTACACCGCCTCCAGCACGGGCGGCAGGCGGTCGGGCACCTCGTCCCGGCCGGGGATCCGGAACGGGATGCGCGCGTCCCGGATGCGGCGCTTGGCCCGGACCAGGCGCTGCGCCATCGTGGGCGCGGGGACGGCGAACGCCGCCGCGATGTCCGTGGCCTCCACGCCGAGCACGGTCTGCAGCATGAGCGGGGTGCGGATGCCCGCCTCGACCGCGGGGTGGGCGCAGACGAACATGAGCTCCAGCCGGCGGTCCCCGATCGCGTCGGGGTCGACGTCCTCGGGCGGCGCGGCGGGTTCGGGTCCGGCCTCGGGCGGCACGGTGGTGCGGTGGGCGGCGGAGCGGTACAGGTCGCGCAGCCGGTTGCGGGCCACGGTGAGGAGCCAGCCGTCGGGGTTGTGCGGCACGCCGTCGTCGGGCCAGTGCCGCAGGGCGCACTCGAAGGCCTCGCCGAGGGCGTCCTCGGCGCGCTGGATGTCGCCGTCGCGGGCCGCGAGCAGCGCGAGCAGGCGGCCGTACGACGTGCGGGCCGCCGCCTCCGCGACGGCCCGCACGTCCGCGCGGTCGGTCAGCGCGTCCACGCGCCGTTCTCGAAGTGGGTGGCGCTGGGGCGCACCTCCACGGTGCCCCACTGGACCGACGGCGCCTTCTGCGCCCAGGCGAGCGCGGCGTCGAGGTCGGGCACGTCGACGACGAACGTGCCGCCGAGCTGCTCCTTCGTGTCGGCGAAGGGGCCGTCCTGGACCCGCAGCTCGCCGTCGCGCACCGCGACGGTGGTCGTGGACGACGAGGGCTGGAGCACCTCCGCCGAGAGCAGCACCCCGGCCTGGTCCAGCGCCGTGGCGTAGGCCTCGAACTCGCGCTCGCCCTCCTCCCAGCCGCCGGGCGCGAGCTCCTCGGGCGTCATCTCCGGGTAGTGCAGCAGGATCGTGTATCGCATGGTTCCGTCCTCCGGTCGGGTCTGTCTGACACGGTGGTGACGATCTCGCCGCCGCCCGATCGACAGGTCTCGACACGATCTCTCGCCGAGCTGCGCGACCTGCCCGGGGAGCCCGTCCGGACATGACTCGGGTCGGGGCGCCCCCTGGTGCGCCCCGACCCGGTTCCCCCTGTCCGGCCAGGTGTGTCAGGCAGTTGTCGGAGCCGCCTTGACCACCGGGCCCCACGCCAGCGGGTCGAGCATGCGGGCGTCATCGTCCGCGTTCCCGGTCCAGCGGCGCGCATCGGCGATCGTTGCTGCGAGCAGGTCCCTCAGGCGTGCGTCGACGTCCGGCACGAACGCCTCCGAGATGCCCTGTACCGCGGTGGAGACCACGCTCGGCGCGGCGTCACGGACGAACCTCTTGGGCCGCACGCTGGTGCCGGCGCAGAACCGCTCGGCCCAGGCCGCCGTCTTCGGCACGGACGCCAGCGCGTCCTTGCTCTCCGGTGCGAGGGTGCCAGCCGGACGGTCCTCCAGGACGTCGAGCATGCGCTCGGAGCCGAGGACGGCGACGGCGAGCGTCTGCTGCCGGTCCGCGGGCGACACCGGCAGCGCCGTCTGCGCGGCGCGCAGCGCGATCCGCACGTCCCAGCGCGGGTCGGTGCTGGTCAGGCCGATGACCGACGGGATCAGCGGTGCGAGCTGCGGGCGAGCGTGGTCCGCCGTCAGGTCGTTCACCGCACGAGCCAGCATCGCGATGAGCGGGTGCGTGCAGGCTGGATGGTCGCTCCACTTCTCGCCTGCGAGGAAGGAGGCGAGCTCCATGAAGCACGCGCCCTTCTTTGGATTGCGGTGCTTCCCACGGCCCAGCATGGGCAAGATGTCGTACGTTCCAGCTTCGGTTCCGGTCACGATCCACCCCCGAATTGGGTCCGCTGCTACTTCCAGTGTGCGTCTGCTGTGACGTAGATCGCAATAGTGGGGCTGTGAACTCCCTGAATCTCGCCCGCCCAGTGTCTCGCCACCCGGCCCGTCGGGCATCTCGGGCGCCGGACGAACCGCGTCGCGGTGCCCCTGAGGTGCACTAAGGCACCTCAGGGCCACCTCAGGCCCGCGCCGGGGTACCTCAGACGCCGCTCTGAGGTACCCCGACGGCCAGGACTGGCCGACCTCCCGATCCGCGACCCCACGACTCAGGACGAGTGTCTTCCTCATCAGCCGGACGGGCACACGGCCCGCCGGGGACATCGGAGGAATCATGTCGTTGTGGGGACCCGCGGTGGACGCGGAGATCGAGTACCGGCAGGCCGAGGCCAAGAGGGCCTGGCGCAGCAAGCGGCCGACCGCGGCGGACCGCGCCGCCCGCCAGGAGCGGTGGGCCGCGCGGGTGAACCGCACGGAGCAGATCAGGGAGGGCATAGCGGGCATGCGCCCCGCGCCCGCCAAGCGGCACGGCCTGTTCGCGTGACCACGGTGGGCGCCGACGCCGTGGGCGCCCGGGCGGCGGGAGCCGCCGCGGCGAACCCGGGGAAAGGCCAGGCCAGGGGGATTGTCAGTGACCGGTGGCACGATGTGCAGGTGCGAAGGTCTACGACGATCCCCCTGGTCTCCCGGCAGGAGCAGGTTGCCTCCCTCCTGCTGGCGGTGGGTCGCGCCTCGGCCGGCCGGCCAGGTCTCGTGCTCGTGGGCGGCGACGCCGGCGTGGGCAAGACCCGTCTGATCGGGCATGTGGCACAGGCGGCGGAGCAGGCGGGAGCCAGTGCCGTCGTCGTGCACTGCGTCGACCTGGGCCAGGTCGGCATCCCCTACCTTCCCTTCACCGAGGCCCTGACCCAGCTGCAGGCCGGGGCCGCGGGGCCCGACGCCGCCGCGCGGGTCACGGAACTCGTCGCGGAGCGGCCGGCCCTGTGGCGGCTCCTGGAGCCCGGCAGCAGCGCCGACGCCGACCACGACGAGCGGCTCCAGCTCTTCGAGGGCATCGCGCGCAGCCTGGCGGTCGCCGGCGCGCCCGAGCGCCCGCTCGTGCTCGTCGTCGAGGACGCGCACTGGGCCGACGCGTCCACGCGCGACGTGCTGCGGTTCCTCGCGGCCCGTGCCCGGACCGAGAACGTCCTGATCGTGGTGACCTACCGGGCGGACGACGTCGACCGCCGGCACCCCCTGCGCCCCCTGCTCGCCGAGCTGTCCCGGCTGGAGCACGTGGAGCGGATCGACCTGCAGCCGTTCACCGAGAACGAGCTGCGCGAGTTCACGACCGCCTTGGCGGGGCAGCCCCTGCCCGCCGCCGGGTTCGCCGACGTGCTGGACCGGTCCGAGGGCAACGCCTTCTTCGCGGAGGAGCTCCTGGACGCCGGGCCGGACTCGGCCAGCCTGCCCTGGACGCTCACCGAGGTGCTCCGCACCCGGCTGGAACGACTGGACCCCGGGGTGCAGCAGGTGCTCCGCATCGCGTCGGTCGCCGGACGCCGCGTGCGCGAGGAGCTCCTCCGAGCCGCGGCCGCCCGCTGGGGCGCGCACGACGTCGACGCCGCGCTGCGCGAGGCGGTGACCCAGCAGGTGCTGGTGGTCTCCGGGGTCCACCTGGAGTTCCGGCACGCGCTGCTCGCCGAGGCCCTGTACGCCGACCTGCTGCCCGGCGAGCGATCATCGGTGCACCGCGCCTACCTCGCGGTGATCGAGCAGGACGGGCCCGACGGCATGCCGATCGGCAGCGCGGCCGAGCGCGCCCACCACGCCTACGAGGGCCACGACCTGCCCGCGGCCCTGACCGCGTCGCGCGACGCGGCCCTGCGGGCCCGCCGCCTGCTCGCCCCCGAGGAGGAGCTCAGGCACTGGGAGCAGGTGCTCGCGCTGTGGGAGTCGGTGCCCGACGCCGAGGAGCGGATCGGCCAGGACCGGGTCGACATCGCGCTCTCCGCGGGCGAGGCTGCCGCACGCGCCGGTGACCCGATGCGCGCGGTGAAGCTCACCGAGCGCGCGGTCGAGGGCGTGAACGACCCCGTGCGGCGGGCCGGGCTGCGGCACGTGCTCGTGCACCGGTACCTCGACCTGCCCACCTGGGACGAGACGCCCGGCCAGGTCGAGGCCGCGATCGAGGACCTGCGCGCCGCCCTGGAGGTGCTGCCGGAGCGCAGCCCCGAGCGGATCTGGACCAACGCGTTGCTGGCGCGCGTCACGATGATCATCGACCTGGACGACGACGCCCGCGACCACGCCCGGTGCGCCATCGAGGAGGCGCGGTCCGTCGGTCAGCCCGGCGCGCTCGCCGCCGCGCTCTCGACCCTCGCCGTGCTCGACGTGGCCGACCCCGACCGGGCGGCGGCGCTCCTCGACGAGGCGCGCACGGCGGCCACGGAGGCCGGCGACGTGCTCACGGAGATGCGCACGCTCTACAACGCCACGGCCAACCGGTTCTACGCCGGCGAGCTCGACGCCGCTCAGCAGCGGGTGGAGCACGCGCTCGCCCGGGCCGAGGAGCTCGGGCTGGCCTGGAGCACGCCCACCGTCTTCCTGCGGATCCTGCAGGAGGTCATGCTCTACTTCCGCGGCGACCTGACGCCGCGGCCCGCCGGCGGGGTGCCGGCCACGCACAAGCACGTCCTGGAGGCGACGCAGATGTACGCCGCGGTGGCCCGCGGCGACGCCGACGTCATCGCACGCGGCGAGGCCCTCTTCGACCACTGGCAGAGCGACGGCCAGATCGCCCTGATCGGCGGCGGCAGCCTGGTCGACGCCCTGACCTGGGCGGGCCGGTACGACGACGCCGCGGCGCTGGCCGTGCGGATCACCGACCACCTCGGCGAGGTGTGGACCGAGGTGTTCCTCGGCCGGATCTGGCTGTCCGCGCTGGCGATCGCGGCCCTGGCCGACGCGGCGCAGGCCGACCGGTCCGCGGGCCGCGCGGGCGCCCCCGGCTCGGCCGCCGCCACTGCCGTGGAGGCTCGCGCGGCCGAACGCCTCGACAGCGGTGACTCGCTCCTGGCGATCGCCCGCGAGACGGCGCAGCGCGGACGTCCGCGTGGCGGAGTGCTCGGCCCCGAGGGGCGTGCCTGGCTGCAGCGGGCGGCCGCCGAGAACGCCCGGCTCCACGCGATCGTGGGCACCACCGCGGGCGCCGACAGCGGCGAGCGGGCCGCCGGCGACCTGTGGCGCGAGGCCGCCGCGAGCTGGCAGGACACGGTGAACGCGTTCGGCTTCGGGTACCGCTACGAGGTCGCGCGGTCGCGCTACCGCTGGGCCGAGGCCCTGCTCGGCGCCGGCGAGCGACAGGCCGCCGAGGTAGAGGCCGCCGAGGCGCTCTCGGAGGCGGAGGACATGTGCGCGCAGCCGCTGGCCGACGCCGTCCGTGCGCTGGCGCGGCGGGCACGGCTCGACCTGCCGGGGGTCCGCCGCGCGACGGCGTCGACCCTCACGGAGCGCGAGGAGGAGGTCCTCGGCCTGGTCGCGCAGGGGCTGTCCAACCGGCAGATCGGCGAACGGCTGTTCATCTCGACCAAGACGGTGAGCGTGCACGTGTCCAACCTGCTGGCCAAGCTCGGCGCCTCGGGCCGGGCTGAGGCGGTGAGCCTCGCCCACCAGCGCGGTCTGCTGGAGGTGTGACCGGGAACGGGCAGGCTACCTGCCCGGTGCAAAAGGGACACATCCGGTACATCTGTCGCGCAGGCGTCCTTCTCTCGCAATACTGATGGGATGCCGACGGACCTCCAGGCGCTGCGAGACCTCGAGCACGTCGGTCTTGCTGCTCCCACAGCGGATGAGGCCTTTGACCGGTTTGCTCGCCTGGTGCGTCGGCATCTGCGGGTCCCGGCGGCCGTCGTCTACTTCGTGGTCCGGGAGGGCCAGGTCCTCGCGGGAGCGTCCGGGGTGCCGGAGCCCATGCAGTCCAACCGGCTGCTGCAACACCCGGGCACGCTCACCAACGTCATCACGGCGCGTGGCGAGCCGGTCGTCACGGTGGACGCCCGCGCGGACCCGCTGCTGTGCGACAACTACCTGGTCCGGGAGATGGGCCTGGTCGCCCTCGCCGGCTTTCCCGTCTTCGACCTGCGCGGGCGCGCCGTCGGCGCGCTGTGCGCCGTCGACGACCAACCCCGCGAGTGGTCGCAGGACGACCTGGACTCCCTCGCCGACCTCGCCGCGGCCTGCACCGCCGAGCTGCGCCTGCGCGCCGAGCGCGAGCGCGCACGCCGCATCCAGGAGACCGCCGTCCGGGCGAACCGCCGCAGCCGGTTCCTGCTCTCGCTGAGCGAGGCCTTCGCGAACGCCAACACGATGGACCAGGTCGAAGAGGTCATCGTGGAGGTCGGCACCGCGGGGATCGGCGCGCGCTACTGCGCGTTCGCCCTCGCGGACGCCGACGGGCGGGGCATCACCTACCGGTCCCTCGTCCACGCCGAGCCGCAGTTTCCCCAGCGGCTCCGCCAGACCAAGCTCGACGAGCAGCGCCCCCTGGCCGAGGCGGCCCGCACCGGCCGGCCCCTGTTCTTCCGGTCGGCCGACGAGATGTTCACGGCGTTCCCGGGCTCGGAGGAGCTCTGCGACCCGGAGGTCGGCGCCCGCGCGTACCTGCCCGTGGTCACGGCCGGCGACGTCGTCGCCGTCATCATGCTGGCCTGGGAGCGCGACCGCGGGCCCGACCAGGACTCGTACGCGCTCCAGACCGGGCTCGCCCACTACACGGGCCACGCGCTGGAGCGGGCCCGGCTCCTGGAGGAGCGGCGCGAGTCCGCGAAGACCCTGCAGCGGGCGATGCTCAGCCGGCTGCCCGAGGTGCCGCACCTCGACATGGCGGCGACCTACTCGCCCGCCACGCGCTCCGACCAGATCGGCGGCGACTGGTACGACGCCGTGGCGGTGGACGACGACGCGACCATGTTCATGATCGGGGACGTGACCGGCCACGACATGCGGGCCGCGGCGAAGATGGGCCAGCTCAGGTCGCTGCTGCGCGCGTTCGCGTGGAGCCACGACGAGTCGCCGTCGGCCCTGCTGTCGCTGCTGGACAAGGCCAACTCCGGGCTGGGGCTGCTCGCCAGCGGGACCGCCGTGGTGGCCCGGCTGGAACGGGTCGCCGGCGCGTACCAGCTCACCTGGTCCACCGCCGGTCACCCGCCACCGCTCGTGCTCCGCGAGGACGGCACGGTCGAGCGCCTCTCGGTGCTCCCGGACATGATGCTCGGTGTACGGCCCACGTCGAAGCGCACCGACCACGTCACGACGCTGCGCCCGGGCGACACCCTCCTGCTCTACACGGACGGGCTCGCCGAGCAGCGCGGCACCACCCCGGACCAGTGGCTGAACCGCCTGCAGAAGACGCTCGGCGCGCTCGGCGACACGGCCACCGCGGCGCTGCCCGTCACCCTCGTCCGCCGCCTCGCCTCGGACGACCAGCGGGACGACGTCGCCGTGCTCGCCGTCCGGGTGCGGGCGGCGGCGCCGTCGGGCCCACCGTCGCCCGGGCGCCCCGCCACGGCGGAGCGCAAGCTGGCCCCGTCGCTGTGCGACGTCGGGCCGGCCCGCATCTGGGTCGACGACGTGCTGGAGAGCTGCGGCGTGCCGATGCCGCTGCGCCGCACGGTGATGCTGCTGACGTCGGAGGTGCTGACCAACGCCGTCGACCACGGGCAGGCGCCGTTCACCGCCACGGTCGAGGTGGACCTGGACCGGCTGCGGGTGGGGGTGCGCGACTCGTCGACCGTGCAGCCCGAGCTGCGCGACCCGGCGGTCACCGAGTTCGGCGGTCGCGGCGTGCAGTTCCTCGAACGGCTCGCGTCCCGGTGGGGCGTGGACAGGCACGGCGGGGCGCCACGCCCGAGCCACCGGCACGGTCCGCCGCGCGAGGGCCGGCGGACGGGCAAGACGGTCTGGTTCGAGCTCGACCTCGGGTGAACTTGGGCCCCGGGCTTCGGCCAGGGTCGAATCCAGGATCGCGTGTCAGTGGCTCCGCGTACGGTGTGAGCTATGGCACAGACAGCGTCACGACCCAAGCAGAGCACCGGTGAGGACCTGGCCGGGGCCGAGCTCTCCGCTCAGCTCGAGGTGTACCGCCGCGAGCTGACCGGATACTGCTACCGCCTGCTGGGCGGCACCTTCGACGCCGACGACGCCGTGCAGGAGACCCTGCTGCGCGCGTGGCGCTCGTACGACCGGTTCGAGGGTCGTTCCTCGCTCCGCACCTGGCTGTACCGGATCGCCACCAACGTCTGCTTCGACCAGCTCGGTTCGAGCCGCGCCAAGCGGGAGCGCCCCATGGGACTCGGCGCCGCGGCCGACCCGGTCGAGGAGAGCCTCGCGATGGTGCTGCCCGAGTACGCGTGGGTGGAGCCGGTCCCGACCGAGCACGTGCTCCCCGGCGCGAGCGACCCCGCGGACACCGCCGTCGCGCGGGAGTCGGTGCGGCTCGCGTTCGTCGCGGCCCTGCAGCACCTGCCGGCCAAGCAGCGCGCCGTGCTGATCCTGCGCGAGGTGCTGCGCTGGCCCGCCGCCGAGGTGGCCACGCTGCTCGACACCTCGGTGGCGTCGGTGAACAGCGCGCTCCAGCGGGCACGGGCCACGCTCGCCGAGAAGGCCCCCGACCGGGCCGGCACCTCGGAGGCGCCGGAGCAGGCGTCGGCCGACGAGACCGAGCTCCTGGAGCGGTACGTCGCGGCGTTCGAGCGCTACGACATGACCGCGCTGGCCAACCTGCTGCGCGAGGACGCGGTGATGAACATGCCGCCGTACGCGATGTGGCTGGAGGGCATCGAGAACATCCAGGCGTGGATGACCGGACCCGGCAACGGGTGCGAGGGCTCGCGCTGCATGCCGATCCACGTCAACGGCACCCCGGGGTTCGCCCAGTACCGGGCGGACCCGAAAGGCGGCCACTTCCCGTGGGGGATCGTGGTGCTGGAGAACGACGGCAAGCACATCACCGGCATCACCACCTTCATCGACACGGAGAAGTGGTTCCCCCGATTCGGCCTGCCGGACCACCTCGATTAGGAAATTGGCCATACCCTCGTCAGGGTGACTGTGCGATCCGTGGTGGTCGGCGTGGACCACAAGCACCCAGACCTGGCTCGGCGGGCAGCGTCGCTCGTCCAGTCGCTGGGTGGAAGCCTGATCGAGCTCGTGTGCGTGTGGGTCGACGAGTCAGCGGTCTCGGACTCACGGGGATTCACCGTGTCGGTGGACCCGGACATCGCCGTGCCCTCCGACGCGTACGGCGCCGACGTCCTGGCCGGGCTGAACCGGGCGATGGCCGACGTCGGCCTGCCCTGGTGCGCGCGGCGCGGCGCCGGCGACCCGGCCGCCGAGCTGGGACGGGTGGCCGACGAGGTGGGGGCGGCGATGATCGTCGTCGGCGCCCACCGCTCGGGCCTGCGCGGCTGGACGACCAACCTCGTGAGCGGGACCGTGGCGGGACGACTCATCCACAACCAGTCGCGCCCGGTCGTGGTGCTCCCCGAGACGATGTCGGCCTCGTGAGCGGTAGGTTCGTCCCAGACCTTTCGAGCCTCCACGAGGGAACACACCGCGTGACACGAGCACCGCACCGCGACTGGCGGTACGTCGGCCTGGTCGCGCTGGGTGGCGCGGGTGGTTCGGTCGCGCGGTATCTCGTCAGCATGTGGTCGGGGATCGTGCTGACGCCCCTGACCATCCTGTTCCCGGACGCGGGCCACACGATCCTCTGGTTCCCGGTCGGGACCCTGGTCGTGAACCTCGTGGGCGCGTTCGCTCTGGGCTACCTCCTGGAGGCCCTTGCCCGCCGGGGCCGCGAGACCGTCCGGCGCCGCAAGATTCGCCTCGGGATCGGCACGGGCGTGCTCGGCGGGTTCACCACCTACTCCGCGCTCGCCCTGGAGGTCCAGACGTTGATCGGCCAGGACATGGCGTGGCTCGCGCTGCTGTACGTGACGCTCACCCTGGTGGGCGGCACGGCGACGTGCCTCGGCGGGATCGCGCTGGCGGCACGCGCCGACCGGCGCCGGAAGGGCAGGTGACGGCGGTGCTCGCACTTCTCCTCGTGGCCGTCGGCGGCGGCCTGGGCGCCGCCGCCCGGTTCGTGGTCGACGGCGAGGTCCGGGCCCGGCACAACGGCGGGTTCCCGTGGGGCACGTTCGTGGTGAACGTGACCGGCTCGTTCCTGATCGGTGTGTTCTCGACCCTGTTCTCCACGCTCACCTGGTACGGGGTGTCCACCGACGTCGCGCAGCTGGTGCAGTTCTCCCTGACCACGGGCCTGTGCGGCGGGTACACCACGTTCTCCACGGCCACGATCGAGTCCGTGCGCCTGGCGCAGTCCGGCCGGCTGCGGCTCGCGCTGGCGAACACCCTGGGCACGCTGCTGGTGACGGTGCTCGCGGCGAGCGCAGGCGTGGCGATGGGCGGCCTGTTCACACCTTGACGTCGCTCACCGGTACGTCGCCGGGGTTGAGCGCGCTGAGGAAGAGCTCTGCCAGCAGCACCCACTCCGTCAGAGGCCGACTGCCGACGAAGCGCGCTGCTTCCACCGGCGTACGGTTCACCAGCGCGATGTCGACGACGTACAGGTCGCCGCCCTCCCGCCAGACGACCGCGGCGTTGGTCCGCCGGGTCGATCCGTTGATCCCGGCCCAGAGCTCGTTCTCCGGCTTCTGCGCCCGCTCGATCAACGGGTAGTCGCCGCTGTGCTCCCAGCCCGACCACGCGTAGCTCAGGGCACGCTCGAGCTCCGCCTTCGTGGAGGTCACCCGCGTCGCGCCGACCGCTGCCATCCCGAGGCCGAGGCCCTCGACGACCTCGGTCACCTGCTGCACTTTGCTTGCCATGGTCGGACACTACGGGCACACCGGGCCGGAACCGGTCTTCTGCGGTTATTTCGCCCGTGTCGTCCCGCATTCCGCCCTCACCGGGCATCCATGCTCGACGGCCTGGCCAAGCCCGCCGCGCAGGGTCTCGCTCGCTCGACGGCCCGCTTGTCGGTGGTGCGTGGCAGGCTTCGCTGCATGAGCCTCATGCTCCTCGACTCCGCCTCGCTGTACTTCCGTGCGTTCTTCGGTGTGCCCGACTCGCTGCGCGCGCCCAGCGGCGTGCCGGTGAACGCCGTCCGCGGCCTGCTGGACACCATCGCGTGGCTCGCCACGACGCACGGGCCCGACCGCATGGTCGCGTGCTGGGACGACGACTGGCGGCCCGCCTTCCGCGTCGAGGCGATCCCCAGCTACAAGGCGCATCGCGTCGCGCAGGAGGTGCCCGGCACCACGGGCATCGAGGAGGTGCCCGAGACGCTGCTCGCACAGGTGCCCGTCATCGTGGACGTGCTGGCGGCGCTCGGCATCGCGCGTGTCGGCGTGCCCGGCTACGAGGCCGACGACGTCATCGGCACCCTGACCACCCGGGCGGTCGAGCAGGGCGCCGGGCCGGTGGACATCGTCACGGGCGACCGTGACCTGTTCCAGCTCGTCGACGACGCCGCCGGGGTGCGTGTCCTGTACCCCGCGCGCGGCATCCGCGACCCCGACGTGGTGGACGAGAAGCGGCTGGCCGAGAAGTACGCCGTCGCCTCGGGACAGGCCTACGCCGACATGGCGACGCTCCGGGGCGACCCGAGCGACGGCCTGCCGGGCGTGCCGGGCGTCGGCGAGAAGACCGCCGCCAAGCTCCTCGCCCAGTACGGCACGCTGGCCGGGATCCTCGCGGCCCGGGACGCCGGCGACAAGGGGCTCACCACCACGCAGCGCCGTCGTCTGCTGGAGGCCGACGAGTACCTGAAGGTCGCGCCCGTCGTGGTGCAGGTGGCACGGGACGCTCCGCTGCCCACGTTCGATCCGGCGGTCCCGAAGGCGCCCGCCGACCCCGAGGCGCTGGAGGCGCTCGTCGCGCGGTGGGGCCTGCGCTCCAGCGTCGACCGGGTCCGGACGGCGTTCGGCTGGGCGTGATCAGGCGGGGCGTGATCAGGCGCTGACGGCCGCGTCGTAGCGGTCCAGCACCACCTGCACGAGCCGCGGGTCGGCCTTCTCGGCTCCGGCCGGGCCGGCGACCGGGTCGGTCACGACGTCGGCGCCCGCCTCCAGCACCCGGTCCAGGAAGTACCCGGGCGCGAGGAGGTAGGACACGACGATCACGCGACCGGGGACCGTCGCCCCAGGTGCAGCCGTGGCACGCGCCGCGGCCACCGCGTCCGGGACGCGTGGCTCCGCGCCAGCCCCGTACGACGGCGTCACGGGTCGCCCGAGGCGCTGGGCCAGCCCGCTGGCCACCTCCTCGACCGCCGTCGCCGCGGCCGCCACCGAGGACCCGGCGGCGGCGAGCACCACGGCGTCGTCCGACCGGAACGGGCCGTGGACGGCCTCCGCGGCGGCGTACCGGTCGGCCAGGATGTCGACGAGCAGGGGGTGCGGGCCGAGCGGGTCGGCCGCGACGGCCACGCCGTCGCCGGCCGCGTTCACCGCGGCGACGGCCTGCGCGATGTCATGCCGCACGTGATAGCCGGTGGACAGGAGCAGCGGCACGACGACGGCGACCGGTCCCTCCGCCGACGTCTCGGCGGCGGCCCCGGCGTCACGCACCGCCCCGGCGTCACGCACTGTCCCGGCGTCCCGCACCGCCTCCGCGAGAACGTCGCCGACCTCCGGCTGCTGCACGTCCACGAACGCCTCGCGCACGTCGAGGCCGGGCCGCGCGGCGCGGACGCCGTCGAGCAGGGCACGCACGGCCGCCTGACCCGCGGCGTCGTCGGTCCCGTGCGACGTCCCGATCAAGGTCGCGCTCATCGTCTCTCCCATCGGTCCTTCAGGTCATGGGTGTTGCCGAGCCCGGTCGGGCCAGACCGGCGTCACCCCGTGTTCTGCAGGCCCGCCGAGACGCCGTTGACCGTCAGCAGCAGGAGGTGCTGCAGCCGGCCGGCGTAGTCGCCGTCCACGGCGGAACCGCCGTCGGACCCGGTACGCAGCCCGCGCAGCGCGCGGACCTGCAGCAGCGACAGGGCGTCGACGTACGGCGACCGGAGCTGGACGGCGCGGCCGAGCACCCGCTTGGACGCGAGCGGCCACTCGTTGCCGCTGATCTTCAGCACCCACTCCCGGGTGAGGCGCAGCTCGTCGAGCACCATCTCGGCGAGGTCGTCGCGCGAGCCCAGCGCCAGGTACTGGGCGGCGATCCGCTCGTCGGTCTTGGCGAGCGACATCTCGACGTTGTCGAGCATGGTCGCGAACAGCGGCCACTCGGCACGGGCCGCGCGCAGCAGCTCGACGTCACCGGCCGTGGCCAGCGCGGTGCCGAGGCCGAACCAGCCGGCGAGGTTGATGCGGGCCTGCGACCAGGAGAAGACCCAGGGGATCGCACGCAGGTCGTCGAGCGAGTTCACGGAGAGGCCGCGCTTGGCGGGGCGCGACCCGATGGGCAGCAGACCGACCTCCTCCAGGGGCGTGACCTGCGCGAACCACTGCGGGAACCCGTCGGCCTTCACGAGCTCGTGGAACCTGGCGCGGGACGTCGCGTCGAGGGACTCGGCGAGCTCGGCGAACTTGGCCGTCGCGCTCTCGTTGACCGCCTCGACGGACGGCGCGGAGGCCAGCAGCGTCGCCGCGGCGACCTGCTCGATGTGCCGGGACGCGATGACCGGGTCGCCGTAGCGGGCCAGGATGACCTCGCCCTGCTCGGTCAGCTTGAACCGGCCGTCCACCGAGTGCGGCGGCTGCGCGAGCACCGCGCGGTTGGCCGGGCCGCCCCCGCGGCCGAGCGCACCGCCGCGGCCGTGGAACAGGGTGAGCTTCAGGTCGTTGGACCGTGCCCACTCCGCGATCCGCGACTGCGCGTCGTGCAGCGCGAGCGTGGCCGCGACGGGGCCCACGTCCTTGGACGAGTCCGAGTAGCCCAGCATGACCTCGACGCGGCGGCCGTTCTCGGCCAGGCGCTTCTGCACCGCGGGCAGGGTCAGCATCGAGTCCAGGATCGGCACCGAGTTCTGCAGGTCCGCGAAGGTCTCGAACAGCGGGATGGCGTCGATCACGGGTGCGCCGTCGGGGTCGTCGGCGAAGGCGTACGCCGCCAGCTCGTAGACGGCGGCGAGGTGCTCCGGCGCCTGCGTGAACGAGACGATGTACCGGCGCGCGGCCCGCTCGCCGAACCGGCTCTGGATGGCGCCGAGGGCCCGGTAGGTGTCCAGCACCTCGCGGGTGCGGTCACCGAGCGCGCCGTCGACCCCCAGCTCGCGGATCTCGTCGAGCGCCGCCGCGTGCACCTGCGAGTGCTGGCGCACCTCGAGCTCCGCCAGGTGGAACCCGAAGGTCTGCACCTGCCAGACCAGCCGCTGCAGGTCGCCGTACGCGGCACGCGCCGCGCCGGTCGCCACCAGCGAGTCCTGCACCACGAGCAGGTCCGCCTCGAGCTGCTCCGCGTTCGCGTACGCGAGGTCGGCGTCGCGGGTCCGGGTCGCGGCGATGCGCTCCGCGATCGCCAGCATGACCGCACGGTGCGGCTCGTTCGGCGACGCCTCCTCGGAGCGCCGGGCCACCTCCTCGGAGATGAGCCGGATGCGCCGCCAGAGCGCGTTCAGGTCCGACGACGGCGTGGTGCCCTCGGCGTCGAGCGTCAGCTTGCGCCCGGTCTCGACCGCGAGACTCTCGAGCGCCGCGAGGGCGTGCTCCGCGGCCAGGCTCGCGGCCTGCCGCGTGACCTCGGCCGTCACGTTCGGGTTGCCGTCGCGGTCGCCGCCGATCCAGGTCCCGAGCTTCACGAACGGCTTGGCCACGGGGGCCACGCGGCCGGCGTCCTCGGCCAGGAGCCAGTCGTCCAGGCGGCGGTACACGTCGCCGAAGACGTCCACGAGCACGGCGTCGAACACGCCCATGACCGTCTTGACCTCGTCGATCACGGACGGCTTGCTGGTCCGCACGGGCGCGGTGCGCCACATGGTGTCGATCTCGGCGAGCATGCGCCGCTCGTTCTCGGCGAGGGTCACGCCGCCGAGCCGGCGGATGTCCCGCTCGGCCAGGAGGTCCGAGATGCGGCGGACGGTCCCGCTGATGGCCCGACGGCGGGCCTCGGTCGGGTGCGCGGTGAGCACCGGCCGGAACTCCAGCTCGTCGAGCCGACGCAGCGCCTCGTCCCGGCCCACCTCCTCCGTGAGCCGTGCGAACGCCGCGGGGATCGTGTCCTCCAGGACGGCCGGTCCGGTCGTCGTCTCGGCCTCGCGGGCGCGCAGCACGCGCACCCGGTGGTACTCCTCCGCGAGGTTCGCGAGGTGGAAGTAGCAGGTGAACGCGCGGGCGACCTGCTCGGCGCGCTCCACGGAGAAGGACGCCACGACGTCGGCGGCCTCGTCCAGCGCGTGCGGCGACGGGTCACCGTAGGCGCGGATCGTCAGCTCGCGGAGACGTTCGACGTCGTCCAGCAGGCCCTGCCCCCCGTCCTCGCGGAGAATCCTGCCGAGAAGGCCGCCGAGCAGGCGCACGTCCTCGCGCAGCGGGTCAGGTACCTCGTGCCGGGCGTTGCCGCGGACGGTCTGAGTTGATTCACTCACGGGCTAGAGCCTAGGCCGAGATTGCCTTGCGGCGTCCACCGCGTCCGATTGTTGGTCTGGTCATGACCTGGCTCACTCTGGTTGGCTGTCGGCCTGTGACCGGATATGACGCACAGTTCCTCGGCTTCGGCGTCCCGCTCCCCGCCTCCCCGCTCGAGCTGCGTGTGCTCGACTACACCCACTTCTCCGTGCTGCTCGACCCGGTCCGCCGGCTCGCCGCGGCCACGGCCTGCACCATCGACGGCGCCACGCTCCAGGCGCTGCGCCGGTCCGGCCGCTGGCGCCTGGACTCCCGCGTGCCGAGCGGTGAGCAGGCCGGCAGCGCGCTCTACGCGGGCAACCCGCTGGACCGCGGCCACCTCGTGCGCCGCCTCGACCCCGTCTGGGGTGACGCCGAGACGGCCGCGCGGGCCAACCACGACACGTTCACCTACACGAACGCCGCGCCGCAGGTGAACAGGTTCAACCAGTCCAAGGAGCTCTGGAACGGGCTCGAGGACCACGTGCTGCGGTACGCCGCAGCCCACGACCACCGACTGGCGGTCCACACCGGGCCCGTCTTCGCCGCCGACGACCCACCGTACCGCGGGGTCCGCATCCCGCGTCTGTTCTGGAAGGTCGTCGCCTGGGTGGGCCCTGCCGGCGTCACCGGCATCACCGGCCCGGCCGGCATCACCGGCCCTGCCGGCGGCGCCGGCCCCGGCGACACCGCCGGCGTCGCGCCCGGCATGCTGCGGGCGACGGCGTTCGTGCTGGACCAGACGCCCCAGCTCGACGACGCCAGGCTGTACGAGATCACCGCCCAGGCCCTGGCCAGGGACGAGATCCCGCCGCTCGGCCCGTTCCGCACCTACCAGGTGCCGGTGCGCGACGTCGCGGCGCTGACCCGGCTGGACCTCGGCCCGCTGCCCGGCGCGGACGTGCTCGCGGTGCCACCCGTGGAGCCGGCGGGCACGCGGCCCACGGACATCACGATCCACCGGCTCCCGCGGGCACGGGCGTGGTCGGAGATCAGGACCCCCGACCAGATCGCCCTGCCCGGCCGCGTCCCGCCTATGCCGACCGCCCGTAGGTCTCCAGGAGCCGCAGCCACACCTCGCTGACCGTGGGGTAGGCGGGCACGGCGTGCCACAGCCGGTCGATCGGCACCTCCGCGGCGATCGCGATCGTCGCCGCGTGCAGCAGCTCGGCCACGTCGGGACCCACCGCGGTGAACCCGACGAGCACCTTGCGGTCCTCGTCCACGACCATGGCGGCCCGGCCCGTGTACCCGTCGGCGTGCAGCGAGGCGCCGGCGACGGCGCCCAGGTCGTACTCGACGGAGCGCACGCGCAGCCCCGCGGCCTCGGCGGAGGCGGCGGTGTGGCCGACGCTCGCGATCTCGGGGTCGGTGAAGATCACCTGAGGCACGGCGCGCTCGTCGGCCGTGGCGGCGTGCCGGCCCCACGGGCCGACGTCGACGGGCGTGCCCTTGGCACGGGCGGCGATGGCGTCGCCCACGGCCCGGGCCTGGTACTTGCCCTGGTGCGTCAGGAGCGCGCGGCGGTTGACGTCGCCGGCGGCGTAGAGCCAGCCGTCGCCGACCGGCACGCCGTCGCCGCCGAGCACCCGGAGGGAGTCGTCGACCGTCAGCCAGTCCCCGGGGATGAGCCCGACGTTCTCCAGGCCGATCGAGTCCGTGCTCGGCCGGCGGCCGGTCGCGACCAGCACCTCGTCGGCGGTGACGTCCGTGCCGTCCGCGAGCGCGACGTGCACCGTGCCCTGGTCGTCGCGCCGGACGTCCACGGGCTGGGTGCGCAGGTGCAGCGCCACGCCCTCCGCCTTGAGCGACTCGGCCACGAGGTCGCTCGCGAACGACTCCACGTTGGGGAGCAGTCCGTCGCGGGCGATCATCGTGACCTGCGCGCCGAGGGCGGCGAACGCGGTGGCCATCTCGGTTCCCACGACGCCGCCGCCGATGACCGCGAGCCGTCCGGGGACGGCCTGGGCGGACGCGGCCTCGCGGCTGGTCCACGGCGCGGCGTCGGCCAGGCCGGGGATCGGCGGGAGGACGGCGCTGCTGCCGGTCGCCACGACGACGGCGTGCCGGGCCGTGAGCACGGTCGTGCCACCGTCGGCGTCCGTCACCTCGACGGTGCGGGTGGCGCTGATGCGGCCGGCGCCGCGGAACAGGGAGATCCCCGCGCCCTGCAGCCAGTCGACCTGGCCGTCGTCGTGCCAGTGGGCCGCGAACTCGTCGCGACGGGCCAGGACGGCGGTCACGTCGAGCTCGCCCGTCACGGCGGCGCGCGCGCCGGGCAGGCTGCGCGCGGCACGCAGTGCGGCGGCGTCGCGCAGGAGCGCCTTGGTGGGCATGCAGGCCCAGTACGAGCACTCCCCGCCCACGAGCTCGCGCTCCACGATCGCGGCGGTCAGGCCGCCCTGGACCACGCGGTCGGCGACGTTCTCGCCGACGGGTCCGGCACCGATGACGACGACGTCGAAGACGCTCTCGGTCATGTCAGCTCTCCTTCTTGATGACGCGGCCCAGGCGCAACGCCGAGACCAGGAAGAAGATTCCGCCGAGCGTGGCGTACCCGGCCAGCGAGGTCAGAGCCGCGCCCGGCCCGCCGGCCATCATGAAGAAGCCCGTGCCCGCGAACACCGAGATGCCGCCGCTGAGGATCATGGCCCACTGGCCGCCGAGCCGGTAGCGCCGGATCGCGACGATGAGCTGCACGAGGCCGGCGGTGATCGCCCAGACGCCCCAGACCCGCAGCACGGCGGGGATGCCGGAGGTGACCGCGACGCCCAGGCCGATGGCCGTGGCGAGGCTCAGCGCCATGTTGAAGTACAGACCCACCGTGGGGCGCGCGGACTTCGAGGACCGGAAGTCGGTCACGGCCGCCGCGACGTCGAACAGCGGGTAGAGCACCAGCAGCCCGATCGCGACCGGGCCCAGGCTCCCCCCGACGACGAACAGCAGGGCCGCCCAGACGATCGCGAAGCCGAACCGGACGAAGTACAGGTTCCGCAGCGCGCGGGCCGTGGCAACGGCCGACGTTGATTCCACGGTGGTGGACATGTGAGTTCCCCTCGGTAGCGGCGCGAGCGGGAATCGATCCGCCCGGCCATTTGTCTAGGTAGACTGACTAGTAACTCTACCTACCGAGACAGTACACATCCCCGGGCGTCGAGCGCAAGGGGACGGCGAGAGGGGCCACGTATGATCGCGACCGTGCGCGGATCAATGTCAGACCGCCTGATCGAGGCGGCGAACGAGCTCTTCTACGCGCACGGCCTGCGCGCCGTGAGCGTGGACAAGGTGATCGAACGCGCCGGCACCACGAAGGTGACGTTCTACCGGCACTTCAAGACCAAGGACGACCTCGTGGTCGCCTACCTGGAGCACCGCGCGGCGCAGGAGCGCGCCGGCGTGGACGCGGCCATCGCCCACGGCGACGGCGACGTCGACGTCACGCTGACCCTGATGGCCGGGCACACCGGGGCCATGGCGTGCGAACCCGACTTCCGCGGGTGCCCGTTCATCAACGCCGCGGCCGAGTACCCCGATCGCGACAGCCCGGTCCGCAAGGTCGTCGACGAGCACCGCGGGTGGTGGGTGCGCGCGTTCGAGCGGCTCGTCGCCCCGCTGGGGCTCGCCGAGCCGGCCGCGGTCGCGGAGGACCTGATGCTGCTCCGCGACGGCGTCATGGTCGCCGGCTACCTCGGCGACCCGTCCCGGGTCGGGGACTCGTTCCTCCGGAGCTGCCGGGCCGTCGTCGGCAGCGCGGCCCGCGCGACTGCCCGGGCGTAGCCGCCGCCGTCAGACCTCGTCCTGCCAGCGGTGCCGCGGCGCGTAGCCCAGCACCCGGCGGGCCTTGTCGATGCTCAGCAGTGTCTCGCGGCCCTGCAGCGGACGACGGACCGGCACGTCGGGGAACTGCTCGGCCACCAGGTCCGCCGAGTCCCGCACCATCACCGTGTCGTCGTTGGCGATCACGAACGCCTCGAACCCGGTGAAGTCCGCCTCCAGCGCGCGGCGCACCGCCTGCGCACCGTCGCGCCCGTCGATGTAGCCCCACAGGTTCCAGCGCCGGGCCGCGGCGTCGTCCTGCCAGGACGGGAAGCGCGCGTAGTCCTCGGGGCGCATCACGTTGGAGAACCGCAGCGCGGCCACCTTCAGCTCCGGGTCCCAGCGCGTGAAGTGCCTGGCCATCTCCTCCTCGAGCGACTTGCCCAGGGAGTAGGTGGACTGCGGCAGCACGTCGTACTCCTCGTCCACCGGCACGTAGGGCGGCGGCACGTCGAACGGCAGGCCGAGCACGGTCTCGGAGGAGGCCGTCACGACGTTCCGGATGCCCAGGACCTGGGCGGCCCGCAGCACGTTGTACGTGCTGGGCACGTTGTTGCGGAAGGTCGCCGCGTTGGTGGCCATGCCGGGCGCGGGGATCGCGGACAGGTGCACGACGGCGTCCGCCGCCCCGCCCTCGTCCACGCCGGACAGGAGCTCGACGACCTGGCCCAGGTCGGTCAGGTCCGCGACGGTGAAGTCACCGGGGCTGCCCGGCGCGGGCGCCACGCGGTCGGTCGAGACCACGTCGTACCCGGAGTCCACCAGGTGCTCCACCACGAACCGGCCCAGCTTTCCGCTCGCGCCCGTGACCACTACCCGCTGCGTCGTCGCCATGCGTCCGATCCTGCCAGGTCGTCCCGGCATGCTCGACCACCGGGGGGCCGACGGATCAGCCGAGGCGCTCCCGCAGCCAGGCGATGTCGGGCGCCATCTCACCCTTGGTCTCGCAGATGACGGGGGCGCCCGCGGCCGCGATCACGCCCACCAGCAGCTCCTCGGGGATCAGGCCGCGGCCGAAGTTGGTGTGCCGGTCCGCACCCGAGCCGGCGTCGTCGCGCGAGTCGTTGGCGTGCACCAGGTCGATGCGGCCCGTGATCGCGCGGACCTGGTCGGCGGCCGTCGCGAGGTCGATGCCGCCGGCCCAGGCGTGGCAGGTGTCGAGCGTGAAGCCGACGTTGTCCCCGCCGTTCGCGGCGGTCACCGCCGCCCAGAGCTGCTCGATGCGCTCCAGCCGACGGGCCATCGAGTAGTCGCCGCCCGCGGTGTTCTCGATGAGCACCGGGACGTCGGTCTCCAGTGCGTCGATGGCCTTGCGCCAGTTGTCGAAGCCCTTGGCCGGCTCGTCGTTCGCGGTGACGTGCCCGCCGTGCACCACGACGCCCTTGGCGCCGATCGCGGCCGCCCCGTCCATGATCTGCTGCAGCAGCTTGCGGCTCGGGATCCGGATCCGGTTGTTGGTCGACGCCACGTTGATGACGTACGGCGCGTGCACGTAGAGGTCCACGTCGGCCGCCGCGGCGTCGGCCCGGAGCGCCTCCGCACCGCCCTCGTAGGGCAGGTCCGGGACCTTCCAGGCCTGCGGGTCGCTGAGGAACACCTGCACCGCGTCCGCGTCGAGCGCCTTGGCCGCCCCGATCGCGTCGGCCAGGTCCACGTGCGCGCCGATTCTCACCATGGGCCCACCCTAGGACGGCTCACCGACATCCGGCGGGGGCAGCGCGGATCAGCCCAGCCGCCGGACCCCGTCCAGCGAGACCTCCAGCAGGTTCCCGTCCACCGCGAGCAGCATCGTGTCCGGCTTCGGGGTGAGGACGTGCGACGAGGTCCCGTCCCAGACCAGCTCGCCCGAGGCCACGTCGAGCGACACGAGCCCCTGGTCGCCGCTCCCGCTTTCCAGGAGCAGCAGGAGCGACTGCCCGTCGGTGAAGGCCTGGGACACATAGCTGCTCTCGTACGGCCAGTCGTACAGGCCGCCCTGCGTGCGCCACGTCCAGCGGACCGCGCCCGTGTCGAGGTCCAGCCCGCGCACGCCCCCGGTCCAGGTCGTGGTCACCACCGTCCGGTCCACCTGGGCCAGGAACTGGGCCGTGCCGTCCCGCACCGCGACGTCCCAGCGCTGCGTCCCGTCCGCCGCGTACGACCGCAGACGACCCCCGGGCGGTTCCGTCGAGAGGAGCGTGGCCGCACGAGGATCGTCCGTGGTCTGCGGGCGGTTCAGGGTCCCGGCGACCTTCCGGACCGCCGCGCCGTCCGGGGAGTAGAGCGCGCTGTCCATCCTGCCGGCGTACCGCTGGGCGATCGTCTGCGCGACGTACCCGCCCGTGTCGAGGCCGACCACCGACGCGAACCCCGGCACGCCCTCCATCATCAGCACGGCGCCGTCCGCGGTGACACCGGCCCGGAAGCCGCACCCCCACACCTGGACGAGGCCCGGCTCGATCCGCGCACCGAACCCCTCGGGGTCGAGGTGCTCGCCGGACCGCACGATGTCGTCCCTCCCGTCCCAGGGCAGGAAGGGTCCGGCCCGGCAGCCCTCGGCCGCCATCGCCCGGAAGGGGACGACGGCGCTCCAGCGCTCCTCGCCCGTCAGGGCGTCCTCGGCGCGCAGCAGCAGGTCCCGGCCCGCCGCGACCGTCCCGCTGCACTCCCCCTCGTCCGGGCACTGGGCGCCGTCCCTGTCCGGCGGCTCGGGCCCGATCCGCCGGGCGCGCAGCACGGTCCCCTCGGGGCCGGGTCGGGCGTAGCCATACCGCTGCTCGTCCCCGGCGTCGAGCGCGCGCGGCGCGGAGGCCACGCCGTCGGGCCCCACGGTGAAGACCTCGCGCTCCGCCCCCGAACCCTGGAGGCAGACCAGGACCTCCGTCGCCACCCCCGACCAGCCCAGGTAGCCGGTCGGCCCGCAGTCCGGGTCCTCACCGAGCGGTACGGTCCACCCCTCCTCGCCGCTGGCCGCGCGCAGGGCCAGCAGCCCGCCGTCGGACTCGAACGCGAGGAAGGGGCCGAGGGCGGCGACCTGGTTGCCCTCGCCCCGCACGAACGCCCGGCGCGAGCCGACGGCGCCGCGCCACGCCCACACCTCGTCCAGCGGCGCGGACACGTCCACGACGCCGCCGCGCACGGACCTGATCTGCTCGGCCCGCGCGGCGTCGCGCACGCCGTCGACGACGAGCCCGGTGCCCAGCACCGCCGCGACCACGAGGGCGCCGACGAGCGTGCGCCGCCGCCGGACCGCTGCACGCGCCGGGTCGCCCGCCGGACGCGGCCCGCCGGACGCCGGACCGGCCTCGCCCGGGCCGTCCCCGTCCGGGGCACCCTCGCCCGGGGCGCCCTCGGCCGACGGCGGGGCGGACGACGCGGTCCGGCGTCCCTCGTCGTCGACCAGGTCGAAGACGACGGCGTCGTCGTCCGCGTGACGAGCCATACCACCGAGCGTATGCCGCACGGGCCGTCCGCTCACCCAGAGCGCGGGCCGCCCGCGGCGCTCCGTCAGCCCAGGCCGCGGACGCCCGACGGCGTGACCTCCAGCAGGTGTCCGTCCACGGCGACGAGCGAGGTGTCGAACCCCTGGTAGATGCCGCCGGTGACCGCCGTGTCACCGTGCTGCTCCCAGACGATCTCGCCCGAGGCCGCGTCGAGTGCCACCAGGCCCGCACCGCCGGACCCGTTCTCGGTGAGCAGCAGCACCGACTCGCCGTCCGTGAACGTGCGGGACACGAAGAGGTCCTCGGGGTACCGGCCGTCGGCGTCGTCCGTGCTGTCCCAGACCCAGCGCGTCTCGCCGGTCGCGGCGTCCAGGCCCCGCACGTCCCCGGCCCCGGTCATCACGACCATCGTCCCGGCCACCTGGGCGAGGAAGAGCTGGCCGCCGGCGCGCGTCGTGGCGTCCCAGCGCAGCGTCCCGTCGGTCTCGTAGGCCCGCAGCCGCGGCCCGGCCGTGTCCATGGCCAGCAGCACGCCCGGACCCTGACCGTCCGTCACCCCCGGCTCCAGCGCGTGCCCCTCGATCTCGCCGACGACGGCGCCGTCGCCGTCGTAGAGGACCGTCCGCACCATGCCCTCGAAGGTGAACCCGGTGTACCCGCCCGAGACGAGGCTGCTCACACCGCCCGTCCCCGGCTCGATCTCCGTGCCGAGCGGCACCCCGCCCGGGGTGACGGCCGTCTCGATGCCGCAGCCGTAGAGCTGCACGAGGTCGGCGCCGATCCGCGCGCCGAAGACCCTCGGATCGATCATCTGCGCGAGGTCCACGGCGTTGCCCGAGCCGTCCCAGGACGAGCCGAGCCAGTTGTTGCACTGGTCGGCCCGGGTGGGCCGGAAGGGCACGACCGTGCTCCAGCGCTCGTCGCCCGTGACGGCGTCCTCGGCGCGGAGCGCGAGGCCCTGGCCGTCCGCCACCGTGCCGGAGCACTCACCCGTGTCCGTGCACCGCGCGTCGCCCAGGTCCACGGCCGACCCGGGTCCCGCCCGCCGCGCGCGCAGCACGGTGCCGTCCGGCCCGGGCCGCGGCAGCCCGAACCGGTCGGTGTCCGCGGCCGGAAGCTCCCGCCGGGCCGACACGACGCCGTCGGGCCCGACCATCGTGACCGCCCGGTCCGGGCCCGAGCCCTCCAGGCACACCAGGGACGGCGTGGTCGTCCGGGCCCAGCCCGCGGCCCCGAACGGGCCGCAGTCCGGGTTCTCCCCGAGCGGCACGGCCCACGCCTCGTCGCCCGTCGCCGGGCGCAGCGCGACGAGCTCGCCGTCGGACTCGAAGACCAGGACGTCGCCGAGCACGGCCACCTCGTTGCCGCGTCCCTCGTCGATCGCCCTCCGGGACCCGACCAGGCCCTCCCACCGCCATGTCTCCGCCAGCGGGACGGACACGTCCGCGACGCCGCCGCTGACGTCGCGCATCCGCTCCATCCGCGCGCCGTCCCGCGCGCCCTCGACGGCCAGGCCGGTCCCGAGCACGACGGCCAGCACCGCCGCGACCGGTACCAGGAGGCGCAGCCTCCCGCTCGGCGCGCCCGGCGGCGGCCACGGGCCGTCCGGGTCCGGACCGGCGCCGCCCTCGTCGCCGTCCGGAGGAGGCGGCTCGTCGGGGCCGGACCGGGTGAACGGCGCCTCGGCACCCGCGGCGTCGTCGACCAGGTCGAAGACGAGCCGACCGCCCTCGCCCGGTTCTCGCGCCATGAGGTCGAGGGTATGCCGGAGCCGCCTCCGGCTCACCCGAGACCGCGGACGCCGACCGACCCGACCTCCATCAGGTGCCCGTCCACCGCGACCAGGTCGCCGGTGACACCCTGCCGGACCACGTCGCCGTCGTGCGGGTCGAGCGTGGTGCCCGGCCCGCCACCGGCCTCGTCCCAGACCACCTCGCCCGTGCCCGCGTCGAGGGCCACCATGCCCCGCGCGACGGTGCCGTTGCCCTCGGCCAGCAGGAGCACGACCTCGCCGTCGGTGAACGACTGGACCACGTAGGCGGTGCCGAAGTAGCCGCCGTCGGCCAGCACGTCGGGGTCCGAGCCGTCCCAGGTCCACCTCTCCTCGCCGGTCGCCAGGTCGAGGCCCCGGACGGTCCCCGCCCCCGTGGTGATCACCGCCGTCTCGCCCACCTGGGCGAGGAACTCCTGCCCGCCGGACTGGAGCGCGATGTCCCAGCGCGCGGTCCCGTCGGCCTCGTGGGCCGACAGGCGACGCCGCGGCTCGTCGATCGCGAGCAGGGTGGCCGGGCCGGCCTCGTCCGTGGACTTCGGGGCGATCACGTACCCGCTCACCTTGCCCCGGGTCGCGCCGTCGGCGTCGTACAAAAGGGTGCGCGTCACGCCGTCCCAGGTCATCCCGAGGTATCCCCCCGAGTCGAGCCGTCCCACCACGCTCGAACCCGGCTCGAGGCGGCTGCCGAGCAGCACCCCGGACGACGTGACGGCGGCCTGGACGCCGCAGCCCTCCACGTTCACGAGGTCGGCCCGGACGCGGGCGCCGAAGGCCTCGGGGGCGAGCTGCCCGCTGAGGTGGATGCGGTTCTCCGAACTCCCCCAGGCCGCGCTGAACGAGCTGGTGCACTGCGCGGCCTCCGTGGGGTGGAACGGCACCGTCACGCTCCAGCGCTCCTCGCCCGTGACGGCGTCCTCGGCGCGGAGCACCAGGTCACGCCCGTCGACGATCTGCCCGTTGCACTCGCCCGACTCGTCGCACCGGACGTCCTCGCCCAGCGACGTCTCGGGCCCGACGCGCCGCGCGCGCAGGACCGTCCCGTCCGGCCCGGTGTGCGGCTGCCCGTACCGGGCGGCGTCGGCAGCGGGGAGCAGGCGCGGGGCCGACGTCTCGCCGCCCGGCCGCACCACGATCACCTCGGTCTCGCGGCCGCGCTCCTGAAGGCACACGAGCGACGGCGTCGTCGGGTCGTCCCACACCGGCGACACCGTGGGGCCGCACTCCGGGCCCGCGCCGAGCTCGACCGTCCAGGACTCCTCGCCCGTGGCCGGGTCAAGCGCGACCAGCTCGCCCTCCGACTCGAACACCAGGTCGCCGCCGAGCACCGCGACGTCGGTCATGCCCTCGCCGAGGTCGACCTTGCCCTGCCAGACCCAGGTCTCGTCGAGCGGCACGGACAGGTCCGCGACCCCACCGGGGGCGTCGCGCATCCGCTCCATCCGGGCGGCGTCACGCGCGCCGTCGACCGCCAGCCCCGTGCCCAGCGCCACCGCGAGCAGGGCCACGAGCGGCGCCGCACGGCGCCACGTGACGACCTGGCCGCCCGACACCGCCGGCCCGCCCGCCGGGGACCCGGCGCCGTCGGCTCCGGCGCCGTCGGCTCCGGCACCGTCCGCACCGGCACCGCGGTCGGGGTTCCCCGGGCCGCCCGTACCGTCCGTCCGGGCGGCGCCGAGCAGCGCGCCCGGGTCGGCCGCGTCGTCGTCGACCAGGTCGAAGACGTACGCAGCGCCCTCGTCCGGGTCGCGCGCCATGCGGCGAGCGTAACGCCGCCCGGTGCCTCAGATCAGCCCCTCGCGGGAGGTCATCCCAGGCCGGCCAGGCCCTCCGGGCCGACCTCCACGACGTGCCCGTCCACGGCGACGGCGGAACCCGCGAGCGGCGCGTCCCAGACCTGCTCGCCCGTGCCGAGGTCGAGCGCCACCAGCAGGCCCGCGCCGGTGCCCTCCTGGCGCATGTGCTCCAGGACCACGGTCTCGCCGTCGGTCAGCACCCGGTAGCGGGCCATGCCCGCCATGTCCCCGCTCTCCCACGACCAGACCTGCTCGCCCGTGTCCCGGGCCAGCCCGACCACCCGGGACCCGCGGTCCGCGACCACCACGTCGCGGCCGACGAGCAGGACACGCTGGCTGTTCATGTCTTTCCAGGCCACCGACCCGTCCTCGCGCACCGCCTCGAACCCGTAGCCGCCCGACCGGGCCGTCACGAACCAGAGGTCGTCGGGAGCGTCGGGGGACACGTTCCCGCCCTGCATCCAGCCGTCCAAGGTGCGCAGGACCTTCCCCGCGCCGTCCACGACGACGGTCCTCATGGGATCGGACTCGACGGCGAAGAGGTCCGGGCCGAGCTCGTTCACCCAGGCGTGCGAGGACAGGCCGGGATCGCCGGCGACGTCGGCATCGGACTCGCCGGCGAGGTCGAGCCGGACGCCCCTCACCGACAGCACGCCCGAGATGCCGCAGCCGTCCACGGTGACGGACTCCGCGCCGGTGAGGACGGTGACCCGGTCGGCGTCGACGCTCCCCTGCTCGAACCCGTCACCCAGCGGCTGGCAGTTGATCACCTCGACCGGCTCGAACTCCAGGGTGCTCGTCCAGCGCTCGGCGCCGGTCGCGGCGTCCTCAGCGGTGACCAGCACGTCGCGCCCCTCGGTGAGGACGGACGGCGTGCAGACGCCCAGGTCGCACACCGCCTCCTCGGCGGCGCTACCGGTCCGGACCACCCGCACCGCCGTGCCGTCCGGCCCGGGGAAGGTCTGCTCGCCGTCCGCCAGGTCCGCCGCCCGGGTCCGCGTACCGCCGTCCGCCGCGACGGTCAGCACCTCGCGCGCGTCCGCCGGGCCCTGCACGCACACCAGCTCGTCGGCCGACACCGACGCGTCGTAGCCGGACGGCCCGCACACGGGGTTCTCGCCCAGGGGCACGCGCCAGGCGACCTCACCCGAACCCGGGTCGACGGCCACGACGTCCTCGAACCCGACCCGGGCGGGTTTCGTGGCCCCGGTGGAGACGTCCACCTGGGCGAAGCCGCGCGTGGTGCCCGGGGGCACCACGAGCAGCCCGTCCATGGTCAGGAGCTGCTGGTCCACGAACGTCTGGTCCCCACCCGGGGCGGCGACGTCGAAGGGCACGGTCCAGGCCTTCGCGAGCGGGTCGTCGAGCGACGCCACCCCGATGGGCGAGGTGCGCATCACCTCGGCCCGCCGGTGGTCGCGCACCAGGTCGACGGCGGTGACGCCCACCACCACGACCGCGACTGCCGCGACGGCGACCAGCCAGGTGCGCCGCGGCACGCGGGGCAGCCGGGGCGCACGACGGCCGGGGGAGCCGTCCTGGTCGGCGTCGCCGTGGTCGGTGCCCGCGTCCGGCCCGTTGTGCTCGACCAGCTCGAAGACGATGGGTTCCTGCTGGTCAGGCCGCGACATGGCCGGATCCTACTCGCGGGTCCCGCGAGTCAGCCGAGCCCCACCACACCCTGCTGGGTGATCTGTGCGACGTAGCCGTCCACGCTGATCACCTGCGTGTAGGGGGTGTCCTGGTCGACCTCCCAGCGCACCGAGCCGTCGCGGACGTCGATCGCGAGCAGCCGCAGCCCCGACGAGTCGCCCGCGGGGTCCGCGGACGCCGGGAACAGCACGGTGTCGCCGTCCGTGTATGCCCCGAAGATCATCGACTCCACGGTCCAGGCCATGCCGTGCGTGGAGAGCACGTCCGCGTCGACGGTCCAGCGCTCCGCGCCGGTGCCGAGGTCGATCCCGTGCACCTCGCCCTCCTCGTCCATGACCACGGCGGTACCGGAGACCCGCGCCAGCACCGCGACGACCGCGAGGTCGGGCACGGTCCAGAGCACCTCCCCGGCGTCCTTCCCGTCGGTGGACACGGCGCTCGTCCGCGAGCCCACGCGGGCCAGCAGCAGCCCCGGGTCCCGGCCGTCGGTGGCCCACGGCACGAGGGCCCGGCCGTCGAGGGTCACGGCGCCGCCGTCCGGGAGGTGCACGGCGTCACGGGCGGCGCCGTCGGCGGCGGGCTCCGCCGCGGGCTGCACCCAGCCGCCGTCGGGCAGGGCCGCGAACGACGCGGTGTCCAGGCCGCCGGCCGGGGCGTCCGCGGGGTCCTCGGGATCGTCGAGCCGCGTGCCGTCGAGCAGGAAGGCCGCGGAGACGCCGCAGCCCTGCACCTCCAGGACGCCGTCGAGCAGGGTCCAGCCCAGGGCTCCGGCGACGTCCAGGTTCGGCGCGTTGTCGTCGTAGGTCACGCAGCTCTCGGGCAGCGGAGCGCCGAACGCGACGGTCTCGCTCCAGCGCTCCGCGCCGGTGGCGGCGTCCTCCCGGCGCACCACCAGGTCGGGCCCCGTGAACCCCTTCGGGAGGTGGGCGGCGCCCATCTTGTCGACCACGACGGGCCGCGGCTCCTGCTCCTCACCCGTGAGCTCGAACGTGATCAGCGTGCCGTCGGCGGCCGGGGCGACCACGGCGCCCTCGTCGAGCTCGCGGCTCGCCGTCGTGCCGTCCGGCCGGATCACGGTCACCTCCTGCGGAGCCTCACCGGAGCTGACGCAGACCAGGGGGTCGGCCGGTTCCGCGGACACCGGTCCGCCCACGCCGAGCCGCCCCGTCGGGCCGCAGTCCGGGTACTGTCCCACGTGCACGGTCCAGCGCACCTCGCCCGTGGCCGGGTCCACGCCGCGGACCTGCTCGTCCCCGACGATCGCGAGGAGGCCCGGCATCTCGACCAGGGTCGCCGAGATCGGGTTCTCCAGGTCGATGGACCACTGCTCGGTGGGCTTCTCCGCCAGGCTCCGCACGCCGCCCGGGGCGGCCAGCAGATCCCGGTGCCGCACCTGGGCGTCGACCAGCACCCCCGCCACGACCGCCAGCACGACGACGACGGCTGTCCCGCCCGCCAGCAGCACCTTGCCCCGGCGGGTGCCCGGCAGCCGCCGCCGCACGGCCGCCCCGCCCCGCCACGCCGTCCGCCCGACGGCGGTGCGGGCACCCGCGAGCGCCACCGTGACCCGTCCGGGCTCCCGGGACGCGGATGCTCCGTCATCATCGGCCGCGGTACCGGACCCGTCGCCCGGGTCGGCGCCGTCCGGACGGACGTCGTCGGGGCGGGCGGTCCTGCCGGACGCGCCCGGGACCTCGTCGATCAGGTCGAAGGTGTGCACCTTCTCGGGGTCGGAGCTCCCGGGCGCGGCGGAGTCGGGCTGGGTGCGTTCGGTCACGCCCCGAGGGTAGTGCCCCGGTCCGTGGCCAGGGCCGACCTCCACGTGACCCGGCCGCCGGTCTGCATCAGCGCGCCCCGGTAGGCGCGCTCGCTGACCAGCACGGCGCCCAGTGTGGCGACCACGAGGACGAGCAGCGACACGACCGGCTCCCACCAGAGCGCGTCGCCGTTGAGCACCCGCACCGGCATCGACACGATGGACGCCGGCGGGATGTACGACAGGACCCGTTCGAGCACGCCGTCGGCCGAGAACGTCACGATGTAGACGCCCATGAGCAGCATCATCAGCGGGGTCGTCGTGTACTGGAGGTCCTCGGTGCGGGACGCGAGCGAGCCCGCGACCGCGTACAGGGCCGCGACGGCGACGAACCCGACGGTGAAGAAGACGACGAACCAGACCATCGTGGCCGTCATCGCGGGCAGGACCGCCGAGAGGTCCGTGAACGAGAGCCCGACGAGCCCGATGGCGGCCAGCAGGAGGTTCTGGGCCAGCGCGATCACGGAGCTGCCGATGATCTTGCCCGCCAGGAGCTGCCGCAGCGGTACGGCGGTCGCGATGATCTCGACCAGCCGGGACTGCTTCTCCTCGATGACGCTGCCCGCGATCATCGCGCCCGAGCCGACCGCGCCCGTGAAGAACAGGAACGCGAGCACGAACCCCGCGAGGAACACGACCTGCGGGTCCACGGGGTTGCCGTCGAGGCGCTGGGTCTCGATCTCGCTGCCCGCCGTGAGCGCCTCGATGGTGGTGCCCGCGCCGGTCGCGCGGTCGGTCATGACCTGGTCGCGCACGGTGGTGCCGAGCAGGCCGGCGAGGTCGCCGTCGGGCTCGCGCCAGCCGGAGAGGGACCAGCCGGTGGCCGCGTCGTCGCCCGTGGCGCCGGTGGCACCGGGGGTCGCCTCGGAGCTGAGCCAGGCGTCGGCGGTCTCGTCCTCGAGGGCGGCCTCGGCGGCGGCCGCGTCGTCGACCCGGACCACGTCGAGCTCGACGTTCTGGTCCGACGCCGCCGCCCCGTCGCGGGCGGACTCGGCGGCCGTCAGGGCGGCGTCGTCCCCGGCCACGACGGCGACGTCGAACGACTCGGTGCGCCCGTCCATGTAGGCGCTGAAGCCGACCAGCCCGCCGATCATCGCG
Source organism: Promicromonospora sp. NPDC050262 (assembly GCF_040655935.1). Taxonomy (NCBI): domain Bacteria; kingdom Bacillati; phylum Actinomycetota; class Actinomycetes; order Micrococcales; family Promicromonosporaceae; genus Promicromonospora; species Promicromonospora sp. NPDC050262. The sequence continues at coordinate 151,733 of NZ_JBFAKX010000011.1, forward strand.
ATGGTGACCGCGAGGCCGATCAGGAACCCCTTGTTGAGCGCCCGCACCACGATCTCGCGGGTCGCCACCAGCATCCATGCACTCGTCATGCTCTGTCCTCTCCGCGTGAGTCTGCGGCTCCGCTCCGGGCACGCACCTCGTTCCTCGGTCCCCACCCTGCGCTGCGCCTCCGGCTCACGCTCTGTCCTCTCCGCGTGAGTCTGCGGCTCCGCTCCGGGCACGCACCTCGTTCCTCGGTCCCCACCCTGCGCTGCGCCTCCGGCTCACGCGGTCACCTCGCGGTAGATCTGGGCCAGCGTCGGCCGCACCGGGGAGAACTCCTGGACGGTGCCCCGGTCCAGGGCGGCCGCCAGGAGGCGGCTGGCCGCGGCGTCGTCGTGCACCTCGACCAGGGCGGACGAACCGTCCACGTCGACGGCGAGCACGCCGGGCACTCCGCGCACGAAGCCGGCGTCGCCCGACAGGACCAGCCGGTGCCGGGTGACGCCCTGGGCGCGCAGGCCGTCAGGGGTGCCGTTCGCGAGGAGCCGGCCCCCGCCCAGGATGACGAGCCGCTCGCACAGCCGCTCCACCAGGTCGAGCTGGTGCGAGCTGAACAGCACGGGGACGCCGCGCCGGGTGTGCTCGCGCAGCAGGTCGGCCATCGCGTCGACGGCGGCGGGGTCGAGCCCGCTGAACGGCTCGTCGAGCACGAGCGCCTTGGGCTGCCCCATGACCGCCGCGACGATCTGCACCCGCTGCTGGTTGCCGAGCGACAGCTTCTCCACGTGGTCCTTCGCCCGGCTCGCGAGCCCCAGCCGGTCGAGGTGCTCCAGCACCTCGCGGCGGGCGGCGGGGGCGTCGATGCCGCGCAGCCGCGCCAGGTAGACGAGCTGGTCCAGCACGGGCTGCTTGGGGTAGAGGCCGCGTTCCTCGGGCATGTAGCCGAACTCGCGGCGGTCGTGCCGGGTGACGGGGGAGCCGTCGAACAGCACCTCGCCGCTCGTGATCGCCAGCACGCCCATGATCATCCGCATGGTGGTGGTCTTGCCGGCACCGTTCCCACCGACGAACCCGGTGAGCAGGCCCGACGACGCGGTGAAGCTCACGCCGTCCACCGCCCGCCGGGGTGTGTCGCCCGAGGCGAACACGCGGGTCAGCTCCCGCACCTCCAGATCGCTCATGGCCCTCACGCTAGAGGCCGACGCCGCCCGCGGGATCCACCGAAAGTCGGACCCGCACTCCCCCGCTGGACGGGCCTGGGCGGGCCGGTCCGGATGGTCGTCGGCAAAATGTCAGGAAGTCGGCATTCCGAGGTACCAAACTTGTGACATTCTGCCGACCGCACTCCTTACCCCGACCCCGGCGCGCGGGCATTGACCTGGTATTACAGGTTCCGGTTGCCGTCGTCGTTCTGCCACGTATTGTCCCGTCCGGAACGCCGCTCAGAACAAGGGCGGCCGTGAACTGTTCGAAAGCCCGTCCGCGGAGGAATGTGCAACGCACTCCGCCGGACGAATGGCGGTTCGGCCCACGGGCCGGGACGTCGTGGCACAGGGGCACCGGGCAACATCTGAACCCGCAGGGGGGAGCGAAGCGTGCGCAAGCGTTTGTTCATCACAGGAACGGCCGCGGCCTTGGTGCTGACGGCCGGAATCATGGGTGCCGTCGCCGTGCAGCCGGCCGGCAAGGACCAGAACCGGCTGACGTCGGCAGGGGCCTCGTCGGCCGACAGCCTCCAGGGGCTGCCGCCCATGATGCTGAAGCGTGAGCCCGTGGCAGGGCCCGGCGAGAACGCGACGGTCGACGTGCACGGCAAGCCCGCGCCGCAGAAGAACCCGTTCACGTACACGCCGCCGCCGTCGGCGCAGGAGAACACGCCGGAGAGCACCGAGAAGACCTACGGGCCGCCGACGAGCGACTACACGATCGCGCCGGAGCCGGACACCGGAGCCGGCAACCCCGTCCCGCCGGCCCGGCCGACCACGAAGCCCACGCCGAGGCCGACCGACCCGCCGACGCAGAAGCCGACGCCGCGGCCCACACCCACGCCGACGCCCACGCCGACCCCGACTCCGACTCCCACCCCGGAGCCCACGCCCGAGCCCTCCGACCCACCGTCGCAGGAGCCCACGCCGGAGCCGTCCGTGGAGCCGACGTCGCGCCCGACCCCGGAGCCGTCGCCCACGCCGACCCCGGAGCCCACGCCCGAACCGACCCCGGAGCCCTCGACGGAACCGACGCCGGAACCGTCGACCAGCCCGTCGCCGGAACCCTCGGCGAGCCCTTCCGCGGAATAGGCTGAATAGTCCATTTCCGGCGTTCTTGCCGGACCGAAGAAAGCGCGCGACCCGCTTTCTTCGCCTACCCCGTCATCTGGCCCGGAACACGGACTGTTTCGGGCCAGATGGCGGGGTAGAGGCGCACCTCGCGTCGTTCAGACCAGGCCCGTTCAGACCAGGCCCAGTCGGTGGGCCAGGACCACGGCCTGGACGCGGTCGCGCAGGTGCAGCTTGGACAGCACGTTCGAGACGTGCGTCTTGATCGTTGCCTCGCCGAGGAACAGGGTCGAGGCGATCTCCGCGTTCGACAGCCCGGTGCCCACCAGCTCCAGCACCTCCCGCTCACGCGGGGTGAGGAGGGCGAGCCCCGCGGGCGCCGGCTTCGCCGTCTCGCGCAGGGCACCCATCGTGCCCGACGACGGCCGCTCCCCCGCCACCATCTGCTCGATCACCCGTCGCGTGATCTGCGGGGCCAGCAGCGCGTGCCCGGCCGCCACCGTGCGTACGGCCTCCACGAGGTGCTCCGCGTCCGAGTTCTTCAGCAGGAACCCGGAGGCGCCGGCCGCGAGGCCGTCGAACACGTACTCGTCGTGGTCGAACGTGGTGAGCACGAGCACCTTGGCGAGATCCTCCGCGACGATGCGGCGCGTGGCCTCGATACCGTCCATGACGGGCATCTGCACGTCCATGAGCACGATGTCGGGGCGCAGCTCGCGCGTCAGCTCGATCGCCGTCGCGCCGTCGCCCGCCTCGCCGACCACCTCGAGGTCGTCCTCCACCGAGAGGATGAGGGAGAAGCCCGAACGCACGAGCGCCTGGTCGTCGACCAGCAGCACGCGCGTCATCCGACGGCCTCGGTCCGGGCGGCGGGGAGAACCTCCGACGCGGCGTCCGGCGCGGGCAGCGGCAGCCGCACGCGCACGCGGTACCCGCCGATCGCGCGCGGCCCGATCTCGACCACGCCCCGGTGCGTCGCGACACGCTCCCGGATCCCGAGCTGGCCGAGCCCGGAGCCGGACGTCCCGTGGCGGGGCCGGCCGTCGTCGAGCACCTCCACCTCCGCGTAACCGTGGGCGAACCGCTCGTCCGCCAGTGCCTCCGGGCCGCGGACCACGCGGAGCGTGACTGTCGCGGACCGGGCCGTCGAGTGCTTCCGCACGTTCGCCATCGCCTCCTGGGCGGTTCGGTAGAGGCTCAGCCCCATGGGATCGGGCACGTCGCGGGCCGCGCCGGGCGGTTCCTCGACCTGGCGGTACGTGGTGTCCAAGCCGTCGTCGTCAGCGGCGGCCAGGGCCGGGATGTCGGCCAGCCCCGGTTCCGGCGCGCGGGAGGCGCCGTCCGACCCGGCGGAGGCGCCGCCGTCGGGCACCGAACGCAGGGTGCCCACCAGGTTCCGCATCTGCGTGACGCCCTCGCGCGACTCGCGCTCGATCGTGGCCAGGGCCTCGGCCGCGAGGGCGGGGTCCCGGTCCAGCACGCGGCGCGCGGCGGCCGCCTGGATGCCGATCACGGACACGTGGTGCGCGACGACGTCGTGCAGCTCGCGCGCGATCCGCACCCGCTCGGTGACCACGGCCTGGTCGGTGAGGGCGGCCGCCTGCCGCTCGATCGTGACCGCCTGGTCGGCGAGGATCTCCCGGCGGCGCGCCGCGTTCCACTGCATCTGCCCCGCCAGCACCGCGCCGCCGAAGAACGCGACGTTCATGATGACCTGGTACACCGCGCTGGCGAGGTACGGGTCCACCTGACCGGGCCAGTCGGCCGGCGTCGGATACTCCTCCAGGAGCGTCTCGATGCCCTGCTGCACGGCGAACATCCAGGCGACCCACCCCAGCATCACCATGGTGCACGCGCTGACCACGATGAGCATGGCCCGCCGGTCGCGCGCCCAGGCCACCGCGGTGAACATCGCCACGAAGTACATGATCTGCATCGGCATGAGCATCGTGATGGGCGGGATGGTCAGCCCGAGCGCGAGCCACGCCGCGTACACCAGCACCAGCGAGATCAGGGGGTAGCGGCGGCGCCACGCGAGCGGGACGGTGCTGGCCACACCGAGCACGAAGACCAGCCACAGCGGCACGTCGACGTCCTCGAAGAGGCCCATGCTGTGGCCCAGCTCGATCGAGACCGCCGCGAACACCGCGAAGCCGGCGCCCAGCAGCAGGTCCCGGCGGTAGGCGTCGCGCCCGGCAGGCACCCGCTCCCAGTCGGAGTCGACGCCGAACCAGTCGGCCAGGCGACCGGCGGCGTTCTGGGCGCGGCCGGACGGCGCGGCGGGACCCGTAGCGGGCTGCCGGGCGTCGGCGTCGGGGCGCCGGGGATCCGGCTGAGGTAGGGCAACGGCCATGCCCCCAGCGTAGGAAACCGGGGGCACGACCGCTTCCGCCTTGAGACGGAGACGCGCTCAGCAGACGGTGGACGACCCGTCGCGCGCACCAGGTCTCGCCGCGATCCGAGACGTCTCACCCGCGGCGCGCCGGTCCGGCACGCCGTTTCGCCCCCGCGACCGGCCCCGGCCGGCCGAGAATTGCTGGACACGGCCGGCACGGTGACGCAAGGTGGCAAGCACCGGCTGACGCGACGTGGCGGAGCACCGGCCCGACGAAGGGAAGTCCTCGAATGACGTTCTGGATCTGCAGCACCTGCGGTGTGGAGCACGAGTCCCGGCCCGAGGTGTGCGCCGTCTGCGCCGACGAACGCCAGTGGGTGCCCGCCGACGGGCAGCACTGGACCACGCTGGAGGAGCTCGCGGCCGAGGGACAGAGCATCGCGGTCGAGGAGCTCGAGCCGGACCTGTACGGCCTCACCACGGTGCCCGACGTGGGCATCGGGCCCACCGCGAAGATCGCCCGGACCTCCGCGGGAAACCTCATGTTCGACGTCCCCGGCTACGTGGACGACGCCGCGGTGGACGCCGTGCGCGAGCTCGGCGGGCTGGCGTTCATCGTGGCGAGCCACCCGCACATGTACGGGGTGCAGGTCGAGTGGAGCCGCCGCCTCGGCGGGGTCCCGATCCTGGTCAGCGAGGCCGACGCCGACTGGCTCGCCCGGCCCGACGACGCCGTCGAGCTGTGGAAGGGCGACCGCGAGATCCTGCCCGGCGTGACGCTGAGCCAGCCGGGCGGCCACTTCCCGGGATCCGCGGTGGCGCACTGGGCCTCGGGCGCCGGGGGCAAGGGGGTGCTGCTGAGCGGCGACACCATCTTCGCCAACCCCGACCGCACGTCGGTGTCCTTCATGCGCAGCTACCCGAACCGGCTCCCGCTGTCTGGTCCGGTCGTGCGGCGCGTGGCGCACCACGTGGCGCGGTTCGAGTTCGACCGGCTCTACAACAACTTCCGGGGCGTCATCCCGGTCGACGCCCGCGAGATCGTGCTGCGCTCGGCGGACCGCCACGCGGCCTGGACGAACGGCGACTTCGACCACCTGACGTGACCGTGGACGTGCCCGACGGACAGGTCACCGGAGTGACCTGTCCGTCGGACACATCGGCCGCGGGTCAGCAGCAGCGGGCGCCCGGGTTCGCGTCCTGGGCCGCGTACCGGTCCCGCCAGAACTCACCGACGGTCGGCACCGCGGCCTCCGGGTGGGCGCGGCGCAGGTGCGCCACGTACCGCTGGTAGTCGCTCTCGCCCAGCACCCCGGTGACGTACCAGGTCAGGGCGCGCCAGCCCCGGCGCACGACGTCGAACGGCCCGGGGGTCCGTGCCACGAGCGCACTCATGCGTGCGTCCCCGTCCTGATCTTGTCCGGGTTGGCCTCGTAGTAGGCGGTCCACTGGGCCGCCACCTCCTTCTCGGCATCGGTCGTGACGAGACCCGACGGGGCGAAGGTGGCCGACTCGGCGTCGGGCTCCTCCGTCGTCGGCAGACCGCCCGCGCGGATCGCCTTGACGCAGACCCACAGCGCCACGAGCGCGACGATCAGCACGAGCAGCGCGAACACGATCGACAGGGTGCCCTGCAGGAACGTGTTGCGGATGACGGCGTCCATCGCCGCGGGGTCGGTGGCGGTGCCGAACGACGTCTCGCCGGCGTCCCGCGCCTCGCGGAACGCGTTGTGCTGCGCCCAGTACCCCAGGCTCGGCTCGGGCGAGAAGATCTTCTGGTACGACGCCGTCATGGTCACCGCGAGGTCCCACACCAGCGGGACCGCCGGGATCCACGCCCACTTGAGGTAGCCCTTCTTGACCACGACCACCGTGACCAGGGCGAGCGCCATCGCGGCGAGGAGCTGGTTGGCGATGCCGAACAGCGGGAACAGCGTGTTGATGCCACCCAGCGGGTCGGTCACGCCCATCAGCAGGATGGCGCCCCACAGGCCGCACACGACGATCGAGCAGATCCACGCGCCCACGCGCCACGACGGGTCGCGGAACTTCTTGAGCGGACCGCCGAGGTTGCCGAGCGTGTCGGACAGCATGAAGCGGGCGACGCGCGTGCCGGCGTCGACCGTGGTGAGGATGAACAGCGCCTCGAACATGATCGCGAAGTGGTACCAGAACGCCGTCATCGCGGAGCCACCGAGGAACGAGCCCAGGATCTGGGACATGCCGAAGGCGAGGGTCGGCGCGCCGCCGGTGCGCGAGACGATCGACTCCTCGCCCACCGAGTCCGCGGCGCCCTGGATGTCGGCCGCCGTGGCGGGCGGGCCGGCGAGGCCGAGCCCGTTCACGTAGTCCGCCGCCGTGCCGGGCTCGCCGCCCGTGAGCGTGGCCGGGGCGTTCATCGTGAAGTACAGGTGCTGGTCGATCGAGATGGCCGTGACCAGCGCCATGATGGCCACGAACGACTCGGTGAGCATGCCGCCGTAGCCGATGAGCCGCAGCTGGCTCTCCTTCTCGACCAGCTTGGGGCTGGTGCCGGACGAGATCAGCGCGTGGAACCCGGACAGCGCACCGCAGGCGATGGTGATGAACAGGAACGGGAACAGCGACCCCGCGAACGCCGGGCCGTTGCCCTCGATGGCGAAGCTCGACACGGCGGGGGCCTGCACGGCGGGCTGGGCGACGATGACGCCCACGGCCAGCAGGACGATCGTGCCCACCTTCATGAACGTCGACAGGTAGTCGCGCGGCGCGAGCAGCAGCCAGACGGGCAGCACCGAGGCGAGGAACCCGTAGCCGACGATGAGCCAGGCGACGGTCACCTTGTCGAGCGTGAACGTCTCGGCACCCCAGGTGGTGTCCGCCACCCAGCCGCCCGCGACGATCGCGAGCACCAGCAGCACCACGCCGATGACCGACACCTCGGACACCCGTCCCGGACGGATGTACCGCAGGTAGACGCCCATGAAGAGGGCGATCGGGATGGTCATGCCCACCGAGAACACCCCCCACGGCGACTCGGCCAGGGCGTTGACCACCACGAGGGCGAGGACGGCCAGGATGATGATCATGATGACGAACACGCCGATCAGGCCGGCGGCGCCGCCGACCGAGCCCATCTCGTCGCGGATCATCTGGCCGAGCGAGCGGCCGCGGCGGCGGGTCGACAGCCACAGGACGAGGTAGTCCTGCACGCAGCCGGCCAGCACGGCGCCGATGATGATCCACAGGGTGCCCGGCAGGTAGCCCATCTGGGCGGCGAGCACGGGGCCGACCAGCGGGCCGGCGCCCGCGATGGCCGCGAAATGGTGGCCGAACAGGACGCGGCGGTCGGTCGGGGCGTAGTCGCGGCCGTTCTCGTGCTCCTCGCCCGGCGTCGCGCGGTCGTCCCGCGGGCGGACGACCTTGTACTCGATCAGGCGGGCGTAGAAGCGGTAGGCGATGACGTAGGTGCCCACCGCGGCGACCACGAAGTACGCGCCGTTGACCGACTCGCCGCGCACGAACGCGACCAGTGCCCACGCGATGGCGGTGACGAGCCCGATCGCGGCGAAGATGAGCTTCTTGCTGGTGGTCATGGGTCTGCGGTCGATGACCGCGACCGGGGGAAGATCCGGATTGTTCCGAACGAGCTCAACGTGCTCGGGTGAGCGCACGACGGCCTCCTTGCCGGGGTGGCCGGCCCGTGGCGGGCCGGATGCTGGGTGAATCCTGACTACCCGCAGACTCTAGTTCTCCGGTAACACGAGAAACCAGGCCCGATCCCCGGGACTCGACGTGTCAGACGTACAGATCCCTCCCGTGACCTGTACATCTGACACGTGAGGTGTGGGAGTCTCGTCCCCGTGACCCTCACCCTGCCCGCGCCGCTGGCCGGCCCGGCACGCCTCACGGCCGCCTTCCTCGTGTCGGCGTCCGCGATCCTGCTGTTCGCGATCCACGTCCGGCCGATCGCGTACCTGCCGCTGGTGCTGGGTATCGCGATGGGCCTGTGGGCCGACCGGGCGCTGGGCCGCGACCTGGCGCTGATCGGCGTGGGCATGGGGATCATCTCGCTGATCTCGCTGAAGGCCGACCTGTCCGACGCCGGGATGCTGCGCTTCACGCTCGCGCTCGGCGGGTCGGTGCTCGTGCCGTGGGCGCTTTCCCGGTTCGTGTTCAAGCAGGACACGATCCGTTTCCCCGTGGCGACCGGGCAGCGCTGGACCCGCGGACAGTGGATCTACCTCGCCCTCGTGGTGATCATCGGATACCTCCTGCTGCCGTTCTACTTCCTGGGGTCCGGCGCGTACCTGAACTGGCCCGACCTGGACGGGACGCAGGACATCTGGCGGCTGTTCGTGGGCGTGAACGCCGTGGGCATCTGGGACGAGCTGTTCTTCATCTGCGTCGTGTTCGCCCTGTACTGCAAGCACTTCCCGATGTGGGTGGCCAACGTGCTGCAGTCGATGATCTTCGTGTCGTTCCTGTGGGAGCTCGGCTACCGCGAGTGGGGGCCGCTGCTCACCGTGCCGTTCGCCCTGGTCCAGGGCTGGATCTTCGCGAAGTTCAAGTCGCTCAGCTATGTGGTGGCGGTGCACCTGCTGTTCGACGCCGTGGTGTTCGCCGTCCTGGTGCACGGGCACCACCCGGAACTGTTCGACATCTTCGTCACGGCGCCCTGACCGGGGGCGGCGCGCCCCGAGGGCGCGCCCGCCGTCACACCTAGTTCGTCTGGTCGTTCGTGGAGCCCGGCCCGCCGACGGCGGCCAGCAGGTCGCGGACGTCCTCGACCTCGACCCGGATCGCGTCCGCCTCGGACTGCGCCAGTGCCACGGCATCGGCGTCCGTGCCGCCCTCGATCTCCTTGTCGGCCGGCTGCAGCCCGCCGTAGTGGTGCTCGACCAGCGCGGCCAGCAGCGCGATGTCGAACTCCGAGCCCTTCAGACCGGCCATGGCGTCGATCTGCTCGTCGGTGAGCATGCCGTGGTTGCCGCCCTCGTGGGAGTGCGCGGTGGCGCCGGCCCGGGGACCGCTGCCGTCGTCGGGCACCTCGGTCGTCAGGCCGCCCTCGGCGAGCGCGAGCGCCTCCCGGCCCGCGGCGGGCACCGGGATGTCCCGCGCCTCCAGCCAGGCGGCGAGCTCGTCGACCCGGCCTGCCGACGCCTCGCCGACCTCCACGGCCAGGGCGAGCACGTCGTCGTCGGTGGAGCGTCCCGGCGCGAGGGCCGCGAGCTGCACGGCCTGGGCGTTGTGCTCGATCGCCACGGCGGCGTAGCCGGAGTCGGCCTCCGAGTACCCGGCCGCCTCCTGCTTGGCCGGGACCAGCACGCCGAGCCAGAGCAGCAGCGCCAGCACCACCGCGAGGCCGCCGGCAAGGACGGCGCCCATGATCCGCAGTCGCCGTCCGAGCCCGTAGGCGGACGTCGCGGTCGTGGGCTCGTGCTCAGGCACCTCGCCCGACGGCGGGGTGGCCTCCTCGGTCGTCGAGTCCTGGGGCGTCATGTCCGGGAGGTTCCCACACAAAGCACCGTCCGCGCCATCACGGAAAACCCTGATGCGGTGTGCTCGGCGCCATGGGGTGACCAGGTACTCCTCTTCGAGGCCGGGGTTTCTCCGCTTTGCGGCCGCTCAAAGCGAAGCAACCCCGGCCTCGAAGAAGATGCCGAGGCCCACCGGCAGCGGACTGCCGATGGGCCTCGGGTGTCAGACGTCGTAGGACGCTCGGAACGGGTCAGTGCCCGAACGGCTCCTGCATCTGCGGGTTGAGCGACTTCTGCTTGACCCGCTCGGCCCGGCCGTCGATCGAGTCGTCGATGTCGAACGTGTCGAAACCGATGCCGAGGTCGTTCGAGTACGCGTAGCCGTTGTAGTAGTACGTGGACCACGTACCGCCGCTGCTCACGCCCTCGCCACGGTCGAACCAGGCGAGCTCACGCGGGTTGTCCGAGTCCGTGAAGTCGTACACCGAGACGCCACCCTGGTACCAGGACTGGACCATGATGTCCTTGCCCTTGACCGGGATCAGCGAGCCGTTGTGCGCCACGCAGTTCTCGTTGGCGGTGTTGATCCGGGGGATCTTGTAGTACGACGCGAACTCGAGCTCCTTCTTGCCGTGACGCCCGCGCTCGATGTCGTAGATGCCGTTGGCGCCCAGCTCGGGCGCGTAGGCACCGGTGCAAGTGGCGAGACCGCCGCCGCCGAGCTCGTCGGTGAAGACGACCTTGGTCGCGTCGTTGTTGAAGGTGGCCGAGTGCCAGAACGCGAAGTTCTCCGTGTCGCGCACCTGGCTGATCACGCGGGGACGCTCACGGTCCTTGATGTCCAGCAGGATGCCGTCACCCATGCACGCACCGGCGGCCAGGTCGTACTTGGCGTAGGTGGTGATGTCGTGGCAGCCGCTCGTGGTGGAGGCGCTGCGGCTGGGGTCACCCTCGTAGCCGCCGTCCGGGAACAGCACGGGCGTGGAGACGAGCTTCGCGGCCGTCGGGTGCTTCACCGGGATCTTCACGATCGAGATGAAGTCGTGCGGCGGCTGGCAGTCCGGGAACGTCGCGTTGGGCGAGTAGGACGACACGTAGGCGTAGAGGTCCTTGCCGTTCTTGGACGGCGCGAGCGAGTGCGTATGCGAACCGCACTCGGTCTCGACCGACTTGATGTACTCCGGGGCGAGCGGGTTCGAGATGTCCCAGATCTTGATGCCCTCCCAGGCCGCCTTCTCGGTGGCAGGGAGCGACGTCGAGGCACACGAGTCGTCGCTGCGCGACGAGTCCGTGGACAGCACCAGGATGTCCTTGTAGACCGAGATGTCGTTCTGCGAGCCCGGGCAGTAGACCTGCACGACCTGCTCCGGGTTCTCCTTGTCGGAGAGGTCGTACACGGTGAAGCCGTCGTAGTTGCCGGCGAACGCGTACTTGCCCTGGAACGCGATGTCCGAGCCGGTGCCCTGGAGGGCGCCGTTCTTGGGCTGGTTGCTCAGGTGGGTCATGTTCTCGGACGCGGACTCGCCCGGGGGTACGTCCGGAGCTGCGACGTCCGCGGCAACAGGCGCCGCGAAGGCCGTAGCCGCGATCATCGCGGCCAGGGCGGCGCCGGCGGCGCCCCGCACACGAGGTCGGGTAAAGGTTGGACGACGCACGGGCGTCACACCTCCTAGGTCGGTTGAGGGCAGTGTTGCTCACAGGGACCTCTCAGGACCAGGAGTTTCGGGATCTTTAACATGGTGGTGACAAACCGTCACCTAGTGCTGCGGAAGCGACATCCGCCGATGGTGTTCCCACGTCACAGCACCTTGATAGATTCCGGCGTCAGCGTCGTCCATGGTTTGTCGCGACCCGGAGCAGGGGAGCCGATGACCGCTCGATGACGCGGACTTCAGCCCGTACGAGAGGATCGCCCGTGAAGACGCTGACAGGTGCCGGACGACGAGCCCGTGCCCGGACGGCAGTGATCGGCCTGGCCGTGCTCGCGCCGACCCTCGTGCTGTCGGCCTGCGGCCCGGACGAGGAGCCGGAGGCGGTCTCGACGCCGAGCTCGGTGGTCGTGCAGCCGGGCAAGCCGGGGGAGCCGGCGCAGACCATCGCGCCCGAGGACTACGAGGGAGCGCCGAACACGGCGGCGCCCTTCTCGAAGGCGGACGCCGAGTTCCTGACCGACATGATCTGGCACCACGGGCAGGCGATCGAGATGTCGGTGCTCGCGCCGGAGCGTGCCGAGTCCGAGCAGCTCAAGACGTTCGCGAGCCGGATCGACGTCGTGCAGGCCAGCGAGATCGACCTCATGTCCGGCTGGCTGGAGGAGAACGACTACCCCGTGCCCGTGACCGCGGAGGGCGGTGACGGCTCGGGTCCGCGAGCGCCGGGGCACGGGCACGACGCCGACATGCCCGGCATGCTGACCGACGCCGAGATGGCGAAGATCGAGGACGCGTCCGGGACGGAGTTCGACCGGCTGTACCTGGAGGGCATGATCAAGCACCACGAGGGTGCGCTCGCCATGTGCAAGGACGTCGCCGGAGCGGGCAGCGAGGAGCGGGTGCTGGAGCTGGCGAACAACATCGCCGCGGACCAGATGGCGGAGATCGATCGCCTGGACCAGATGCTCGCCGACCTGTGACAGCCGGCCACTGACATGAGGATCGCCGGGAACGGAGCAGGTGCTCCGTTCCCGGCGATCGAGGGTGACCGGCGGCGGCCCCACCAGGCTGCCGCCGGCCACGTCAGGCGCGGCGCCGACCCAGCAGGATCAGGCCCGCGACGGCGGCCAGCACACCGAGCGCCGCGAAGATGACGACGCCGATGCCGAGGGCGCCTGCCGGCGAACCGTCGACTCTGGTGCGGAGCTCGCCGGTGCCGTCGGAAAGCTGTTTCGTCCCGGACGCCACGTCGGACGTACCGGCCGCGAGCTTCGCGGAACCGTCGGCGAGCTGCTGCGTGCCGTCGGCCAGGGTGACCGCGCCGGCGGCCAGCGTCTGGGTGCCCTCGTCCAGGGCACCCGTGCCCTGGACGAGTGTGCGGGTGCCCACCCGGGCGTCCTTCAGCCCGTCGCGCACCTTGACCGACCCGTCGGCCAGCTTCTGCGACTTCTCGACCTTCGGGACGACGCGGTCGCGCACCTGGATGATGCCGTCAACGAGGCGTCCGGAGCCGTCGTACAGCTGCCCGACCCCAGAGACGAGGGCCGGCGTCTGGCCCGCGAGCTCGGCGTTGCCGTCGGCTACCTGCGTGGCACCAGAGAGCAGGGCGGGCAGGCCACCCTTGAGCTGACCGGTACCGGCGGCGAGCTCGGCGTTGCCGTCGGCGACCCGGGTGGCACCGGACAGGAGCGCGGGAAGGCCGCCCTTGAGCCGGCTCGTGCCGGCCGCCAGCTCAACGTTGCCGCCCGCTACCTGCGTCGCACCTGAAAGCAGTGCAGGCAGGCCGTTCTTCAGCTGCCCCGTACCGGCTGCCAAAGTCGCATTGCCATCGGCCACGCGGGTCGCACCATCGAGCAGCGCAGGCAGACCGTCCTTGAGCGCACCAGCGCCGGTCGCCAGCGTCGCGCTGCCGACCGCGGTTCGCTGGGCGCCCTCAACGAGCTCCGAGCTGCCCGCATAGGCCGACCCGACACCGCCCACGTACCGCTCGATCCCAGGAGCGAGTTCCCCGAGACCCGCACTCAGCGACGCGCTGCCGACCTTCAGCTGCTCCGAGCCTGCTGCGAGGTCGTTGGCTCCGGCCGCCAGCGGGTCCAGCCCTGCCGCTACCTGGTTGACACCGCCAGATACCTGCGCGGATGCCTTGGCCACTCCTGCTGCTCCGTCGGAGACCTGCGAAGCCCCTCCCGACAAGGTGCCGAGCGAGGACGCGAGACTGACGGCACCGCCGTGAGCCCGTGTCGCGCCGGCACTGACCTGCCCCGCGCCAGTTGCCAGGTCGCCCGACGACGCGGCCAGCGCCTGAAGCTGAGCCTTCAATGTCGGATCGTCGGTCGCGGCGGCGAGTTGGGTCAACTTCTCCTGGAGGGCGCGGTTGCCGCCCTCAACACTGTCGGCCCCGGCGACGACGCCGCCGATTCCTGCGGCCAACGTGTCCGCACCACTCTTTGCGGCAACGGCGCCCTCGGCCACCGACCCAGCGCCTGAGGACACGCGCTCAGCGCCTGCCGCCGTGTCCCCGGCACCCTTGACGAGGGCCGGCGCACTGGCCTTGAGCTGGGCAAGGCCGCCAGCGATCTGGTCAGCGCCACCATCCAGGGTGGCGGCACCCTGTGCGAGAGCACTGGCGCCAGCCTGGAGCGAGTTGGTGCCACCAAGGATCGCGTCGCTGCTGGCAGCAAGTGTCGAGAGCCCCGAGTTGAGCCGTGCGGTGCCGCCGTATACCTGGGCGGAACCGTCCGCGAGCTGGTTCGCGCCGTCGGCCAGCTCAGGTGCCTTGTTGCTCAGCTGCACCACACCGGCCTGCAGGTCCCCGGAACCGAGAGCCAGCTGACGGGCACCCGCATCCAGCGGGGTCACACCGTCGCTGACCGTGACCACCCCTGCCTTGACCAGCAGCGATCCGGAAGCCAGCTTTCGCGCACCTACGTCGAGCGAGCCGACGCCGCCGCTGACCGTTGCGACACCGACCTGCACCTGCCCGGCACCGGCGGCCAGCTGACGCGCGCCCGCGTCCAGCGGTGATACACCATCACTGACCTTCACGACGCCCGCCTGGACCAAGGCGGAACCTCCGGCGAGCCGCTCCGCGCCGTCGGCCAGCTCCGGAGCCTTGGTGTTCAGGGTCCCGAGGCCGGCGTTCAGCTTCGTGGAACCAGCGGTGAGCTGCAGCGACGCGTCTGCCAGGTCGGCGACGTCCTCCGCCGTCTCGGCCGTGCCGTCGGCGATCTTCTTGGACCCGTCGTGCAGCTTGATCACACCGGCACGCAGCTCCGCGGCCCCGGCGTCGAGCTCCGAGGTTCCGTCCGCGAGCTTCTCCGTACCCGGTACCACGTCGTTCTGCACACCGTTGTTGAGCTCGGTGGCCCCTGCGCTGAGATCGCCGACGCCCGAGACCAGGTCGGCCTGGACGCCGTCGTTCAGCTCGCCCGCGCCGTCGGCCAACCGGTTCGCGCCGTCCGCGACCTGCCCCTGGAAGAGGAGCATGAAGGCCGTGACGACGATCGCGCCGACGAGCAGCAGCGCGACGCCGAGCGCGGTCAAGATCGTTGGACCTAAGCCTGATCGTGGTTTCGGTGATGCATGAAGCTGCGTCATCGGTTCGCCTCTCGTTCTGCGGGCTTCGTCGCCCCGCGGAAGTTGTCGGACCGGCGCCCCTGCCCGCCGGGCTCGCCGTCGTTGGCGAGCACGAAGCCCGTTGTGGTGGGCGTCTGCGCAGAAGTTACCTGGGGGTATGGCCCCGCGGAACGCTTTTACTGATCACAACTCAGTAAAGGAGCGAAGATCACCCGCTCGCGCGAAACGGTTCTACTGACCCGGAGTCAGCCCAGCCGGGCGTCCACGGCCTCGGCCGAGAAGCGGTCGTCGATCGCGACCCGGGCCAGCCCGACGAGGACCGCCTCCGGCCCGAGCGCGGCGGCCCGGATCCGCAGGCGCGCGGTCGCCCGGGGCTGTGCGCCCGCGTACACGCCCGCGCGGATCCCCGCGATCACGGTGGGCACCGCGAGCTCGCCGGCCACGACGAGGTCGGCGGGGTTGAGCACCCCGACCACGACCGCGAGCACGCGCCCGACGAGTGCGGCTGCGCGTTCGAGCTCGGCCGTCACGAGAGCGTCCCCGTGCTCGGCGAGCGCGCGCAGCTCGGTCAGCGAACCGACGTCGGACCCCGCCTCGCCGAGGCGGCGCAGCAGCGCCGTGCCGCCCGCCTCCGCGGCAAGGCAGCCCCGCCGGCCGCAGCGGCAGACGGCGTCGCCGCCGACGTCGACGTGCCCGATGTCGCCCGCCCCGCCGTCGGTCCCGCGGTAGGTGCGCCCGTCGATGACGAGGCCCGCCCCGAGGAACCGGGACACCTTGACCAGCACGAACGGCTCGGGCCTGCCGTCGCCCCCCGCACCGAGCTCGGTGAACTCGCCGTACGCCATCGCGTCGGCGTCGTTCTCGAGGTGGACCGGCACGTCGAACCGGTCGCGCACGGTCTCGACGACCGGCCACGCACCCCAGCCCGGCATCACCGGCGGATCGGACAGGCGGTGGTCGTGCGGGTCGACGGGGCCGGGAACCGACAACGCGACCCCGCCGACGGCGGCGGGCTTGATCCCGGCGTCCGCCAGCAGGTCGTCGAAACCGTCCAGGAGCTGCGGCAGCACCGCCTCCGGCCCCGCCGCGACGTCCACGACGAGCGGCATCCGGGCCAGCAGCGTCCCGTGCGGGTCCACGACCGCAAGCACCGCCGCGTCAAGCTCCAGCGCCGCCACCAGTACCAACGAGTCCGTCGGGTCGAACACGAACCGCTCCGAGCGCCGTCCGCCCGTCGCCCCCGCGTCGCCCGCCGCGTGGACGATCCCCGCGGCCACCAGGGCGTCCATCCGCTGCGCCACGGTGACACGGGAGAGCCCCGTCGCCTCCAGGACCTGGATACGCGTCGTCGCCCGTCCGCTCCGGATGAGCTGCAGGATCTCGCCCGCGCCTGCTGCCACGTCGTTCCTCAGTTCTTCTCGGGCCGTCCGGCCCTCGTCGTTCCCGGGCCGATCAGCCCTTGTCGGCCCCCGCGGTCAGTCCCTCGGTGAGGGCACGCTCGGCCACTCCATACAGAATCACGATCGGCACGGTGAGGAGCACGCTGCCCGCCATGAGAACCGTCTTCGACACCTCCTGACCGTCGGCGAGGCGGGTCAGCCCGAGCGACACGGTCCACAGGTCCTGCTTGGCGGACAGGAACAGGAGCGCGAACAGGAACTCGTTCCACGCGATCATGAACGAGTACAGCGCCGTAGACATGATGGTCGGCATCGCGAGCGGCACGGTGATGCGGGTCATGATCTGGAACCGGGAGGCGCCGTCGATCACCGCGGCCTCGTCGATCGACTCGGGGATGCCTGCGAGGTAGTTGCGCAGCATGTGCACCGAGACGGGCACGGTCAGCGCCACGTACGCGATCACCAGCCCCACCAGGGACGACCCGAGCCCCAGCACCTGGAACCCGACGAACACCGGCACCGCGATGATGATGGTCGGGAACAGGTAGACGGCCAGGAAGAGCCACGAGACCTGCGAGCGCCCGGCGAACCGCAGGCGCGTCAGCGCGTACGACGCCGGCACCACGAGCGCGACCGTCAGCGCCGACGCCGCGACCGCGACGACCGCGGAGTTGCGCATGAACCGCGCGAACCCGTACCCGCCGTCCTCCTCGGAGGCCAGCACGGCGCGGTAGGTCTCGGTGGTGATCCGGTCGAGCTGCGGCAGCACCCGCAACGGGTCGCGCAGCAGGTCGTCGATGCGCACGAAGCTCAGGCTCAGCATGTAGACGAACGGCAGCACGGTCGCCGCGACGAGGGCCACGATGACGACGACGCGCAGCACCCGCAGCACGCTGCTCTGGACGGACACGGCGCTCATCGGTTCTCCTCCCGCTGCCGGGCCGTGAGCCGCAGGTAGATCGCCAGCGCGATCCCCAGGAACACGGCCATCACCGCGGCGGTCGCGCTGGCGCCGCCGATGTCGCTCGACCCGGTGAGCTGCTCGAACACCCGCACCGAGGCCACCTGCGTGCCCGCGGCGCCGCCCGTGAGCAGGTAGACGTCGTCGAACTCGTTGAAGGCCATGACCATGCGGAACAGCACCAGCAGGGCCACCGTGGGCAACAGCTGCGGCAGCACCACGAACCAGAACTTCTGCAGCGGTGTGGCGCCGTCGACCACGGCTGCCTCCTCGATCTCCTTGCTGAGGCCCGTCAGGGCCGCCCCCAGGAAGAGGAACGCGAACGGGAAGTACCGCCAGATGTCGTAGACGATGACGGTGCCGAGCGCCGTGGGTGCGGCCGAGAGGAAGTTGACCGGGTGCTCCCAGCCGAGCACCTGCGTGCCGAACGCGTTCACCACGCCGTACTGCGGGTTCAGCGCGACCTGCCACACGAACGTGGTGGCCACGACCGGCGCCACATAGGGGAGCAGCATCACGGCCCGCAGCGGCGCACGGAACCGGAACCTGTCACGGAACGCGAGCGCCGCCACGAGACCCACGGTGATGGAGCCCACCGTGGTCGCCACCGAGTACTGGACCGTGGTCACCAGCGTCTGCCAGAACGCCGGCGACGTGAGCACGTCGGCGTAGTTGTCGAGCGTGAGCTCGTTGAACAGGCCGTTGCGGGCCACGTCCACGTAGCGCGCGTCCTGGAACGAGAGCACCACCGTCCACACGATGGGGACCACGATGATCGCGGCGACCACCAGCACGACGGGTGCGACGAGCGTGATCCCGTCGCGGCTCTCGCGGCCGCGCAGCTTCGACGTCCTGCGCCGCCCTCTCCGCACACGACCCCTGTCCACGGTCTCTACCCCGGCCCGGTCAGTCTCGGCCGGCGATCTCGGCCACGGCCTCCTGCATCGTCGCCTGCGCCTCGGCGGCGTCGACGCTGCCCGACCCGAGGTCGGCCGCCGCCTTGGCGAGCGGCAGCTCGCTCGTGATCGGGCCCAGGATCGCGCCCTGGCCCTGCGGCAGCGCCCAGCGGTCCGCGGACTCGGGGGCGGCGGCCAGGGTGTCGGTCACCTCGTCGGGCCAGACGTCGGAGAACGTCTCCCTGCTGTCGATGCCGATCTCCAGCCCGGACCAGGCGTCGGTGTACTCGGTGGGGCTCTCCGCCGTGCCGGTGCGCACGGGCACCTTGCCCTCGGGCGCCATGGCCAGCCAGTCCTCGTACGCGTCGGACATCATGTACTCCACGAAGTCCGTCGTCTCGGGGTCCGCGCCGTCGGTGATGCCCCAGGACACGAACTCGACGTAGCCGGCCGCGTCCCCGCCGTCTCCGCCCGCGGACGGCCCCTCCACCACGGGCACGACGCCGGTGTTGTCGGCGAGCCAGCCCGGGTCGTCGGCGCACTCGTCGCACGAGGGCGTGAACTCCTCCCGCAGGCCGGCCATCTCGTCCAGCAGGAACGACGACCAGACGGTCATCGCGGCCTGCCCGGCGAAGTACGACGCGCGCGTGGACTCGACACCCTGCGAGCCCTCGGGCGAGAACTCGCTCGCCAGGTCGCCGTACAGCCCGATGGTCTCGGTGCAGGCGGGGCTGTCGAGGGTCGCCTCCCCGGCGTCGTCCACGAGCTCGCAGCCGTTGCCCTGGGCCAGGAACTCCAGCGTCTGCTGGGTGAACGGGTCGGCCGCGTCGGTCGAAAGCGTGATCCCGTACCGCCCGCTGGTCGTGAGCTCCTCGGCGGCCGCGCGCAGGTCGTCGTAGGTGCTGGGCGGCTCCAGGTCCGCCTCCTCGAAGAGGTCGGTGCGGTAGTAGACCATCATCGGCCAGGCGTCCGAGGGGACGGCGATCAGCTCGTCGCCGTCGCTGGTCAGCTCCAGCGCCTGCGGGGTGAAGGTGTCGGCGCCGAGCGCGTCGACCACCTCGGCGGCGGCGTCCCGGTCGAGGTAGCCGTCCCGGTCGAAGGAGCGGACCAGCCCCGGGCTGATCGCGTTGACCACGTCCGGCATGTCCTCGCCGGAGAGGGCCGCGGCGGACAGGAGCTGCGAGACCTGGTCCTCCTCGACCGGCACCAGGTCCGTCTCCAGGCCGGCCTCTTCGGCCCAGGCGTCCATCGCGGCCTGCTGGATCGCGAGGCGCTCGGGCTGGGTCTCCACCGTCCAGACGGTGATCGTCCCGTCGGACTCGGGACCGCCGCTGCCGCAGGCGGTGAGCGTGAGGACCGCCGCCGCGGCGGTCGACGCCGCGATCGTCAGGCGGGCAGTGGCCGCGCGGTGGTGCCGGAGCATGACTTCTCCTCGTCGTCGAGTGAGTAGATCTGGCACTTATGTCTAGCCTACTGTCGAAAGATGCACAAGGACTTTGAGGAAGATCCCGCCGACGCCGCGGCTCGCGTCCTGGACACCAACTGGACCGGCCGGCACACCGTCCCGGCCACCGGCCTGTACCCGCACCAGTGGAGCTGGGACTCGGCGTTCGTCGCGATCGGCACCCGGCACCGCGCACCGGCGCGCGCCCGGGCGGAGCTGGTCGCGCTCCTCGACGCCCAGTGGCCCGACGGGCGGGTGCCGCAGATCGTGTACGACGTCGAGCGCGACGACGACTACGCCCCCGGGGCCGGGTTCTGGGGCGCGGCGACCTCCGGGCTCGTGCAGCCGCCGGTCCACGCCTGGGCAGCTTGGCTGGTGCACAGCGCGGACCCGGCCGGGTCCGCGCGGGAGAACTTCCTCGCGCGCGTGTATCCCCGCCTCGCCCGCTGGCACGGGTACCTGCACGGGCCGCGCGCGGGCGGCGTCGGCCTGCCGGTGACCAAGCATCCGTGGGAGACCGGTACGGACAACTCACCCCTGTGGGACGCCGCCCTCGACCGGGTGCCGCCGGAGGCGCGCACCGCCATCCGACGGCCCGACCTGCGGCACGCGGGCGCCAGCGAACGACCGGGCAGCCGCGACTACCGCCGCTACTACCGGCTCGCCGAGGCGTATCGCGACGCCGGCTGCGCCGACGACGTGCCGATCGGCTTCGCCATGGTGTGCCCGCTGTTCAGCACGGTGCTGGCGGTCTCTGAGGTCGCCCTGTCCCGGATGGCGGAGGCGCTGCCCGACGGCGGGCGTGGGGCCGGCGTGGACGAGGGGGGCGCGGCGCCCGGGGCGTCCGGCGCACACGAGGCGGCCGCCGCCCGCGTGGCCGTCGCCATGGACGAGCACCTCTGGGACGACGACCTGGGACTGTACGTCGCGCTCGACGACACGACGGGGCGGACGGTCCGGCGGGCGACCGTCAACGGCCTGATCCCGCTGCTTCTCGCCGGCGTTTCGACGCGCACCGGTACCAGCACGACGACAGGTGCAAATGCGGACAAGACGGCGGGCACTGCCGCGGGCGGACGGGCGGGCCTGGCGCCGGGCCGCACCGAGCGGCTGCTCGCGACGCTCGCCGGTCCGGGGTTCCTCGGAGGCGGGCCATACCTCCCGAGCACCTCGCGCGAGGACCCCGCGTTCGACCCCGCCCTGTACTGGCGGGGGCCCGCGTGGTTCAACATGTCGTGGCTGCTGCTGCGCGCCGTCCGGGCGGTGGGGCGGGACGACCTGGCCGCCCGCCTGCGGGAGCACTTCGACGTCGCCGCGCCGCAGGAGTTCCCCGAGTACACGGACCCCGACACCGGCGTCGGCCGTGGGACCCGCCAGTTCTCCTGGACCGCGGCATTGGCCCTGGACGTGCTGCTCTCGGACGAGTCGGCTGTGCTCCCGGGGCCGGGATGCTGATTCGTCGCAGGGGGCACGACGTCGCCGGACCGCTACCTCACTGGTCGCGGCACGCCTCGGGAATCTCCAGCGAGTCGGGCGAGGCACCTCCGAACGGAGACAGCTCGTAGGTGTGGCACGGCTCGTACCCGCCGGGCGCCTCGACATGGGCGACGATCCGGTACCCCTCGCCGAACTCCCCTCCCCACTCGACCGACAACGTATCGCCGAATATCGCGTCTATCTCCGATCGGTCCAGACGGCCTTGTCCCGCACGTTCCTCCAGCTCGTACTCGAACGTGTCGACCTGGTGCTCGTAGTACTGCACGTTGACGCCACCGCTGGGGTCCATGAGCCCCGAACCGGGCATGAGGCGTAGGAAGAGAACCACCCCCAGAGCGCTCAGCAGGGCGAGCGAAAGGAGCACCACGATGGCCGATGCAGGCCAGCCGAGTCGTGTTCTGCGGTTGCGCACCACGGCATCACCTTCTCACGCCATCCGGCCACCCTCTCCGCAGGCCAGAACGCCCCGTTCAGATTCGGCACCTATGCAGCGCCGGTCCCCCCGACACAGCAGAAGGCCCCGGCTCCCACAAGGGAACCGGGGCCTGCTGACGATCAGGCGATCAGCTGAGCGGAGCTCAGCCGGCGACGACCTGGACGCCGATCTTGGCCGACACCTCGGGGTGCAGGCGGATCGACACGGTGTAGTCACCGGTCGTCTTGATGGACTGACCGATCTCGATCTTGCGCTTGTCGACCGACGGGCCACCGGCAGCGGCGACCGCCCCGGCGATGTCCGCCGTGGTCACCGCGCCGAACAGACGGCCACCGGGGCCGGCGTTCGCCGCGACGACGACCGGCTTCGCGGACAGTGAGGAGGCCAGGGCCTTCGCGTCGTCCAGCGAGGCGATCTCGCGGGTCTTGCGAGCCTTGCGGATCGCGTTGATGTCGGACTCGGCGCCCTTGGTCCACGGGGTCGCCAGCGAACGCGGGATGAGGAAGTTACGGGCGTACCCGTCCTTCACCTCGACCACGTCGCCGGGCTCGCCCAGGCCGGTCACCTCGTGAGTCAGGATCAGCTTTGCCATTGTTCTCGATCCCTTCCTCAGCGAGCCGTCGACGTGTACGGCAGCAGGGCCATCTCGCGGGCGTTCTTCACGGCCTTCGCGATCTGACGCTGCTCCTGGACGGAGACGCCGGTGACGCGACGGGCGCGGATCTTTCCGCGGTCGGAGATGAACTTGCGCAGCAGCGCCGTGTCCTTGTAGTCGATGTTGGCGATCTTCGCGGACTTCAGCGGGTTGATCTTCTTCTTGGGCTTGCGCACCACAGGCTTCGCCATGGTGTTGCTCCTTCGTCAGGTGCTGCTCGCGAGGCCTGGCAGGCCGCGCGAGCAAAAAAGGTGAACTGGGGGTAGCGGTTAGAACGGCGGGTCGTCCGAGAACGAGCCGCCCGACGACGCCGGGCCTGCCGTGGCCCACGGGTCGTCATTGCTCTGACCGCCACCGGAAGAGCTGAATCCTCCACCGGAGCCGCCGCCCTGCTGGCCGCCGCCTCCGTTGTAGCCACCGCCGCCGCCACCGAAGCCGCCGCCACCGGACCGCTGGGCCCGGGTGACCTTGGCCGTGGCGTAGCGCAGGGACGGACCGATCTCGTCCACCTGCAGCTCCACGACGGTGCGCTTCTCGCCCTCACGGGTCTCGTAGGAGCGCTGGACCAGGCGACCCTGCGCGATGACGCGCGTGCCCTTGGTCAGCGACTCCGCGACGCTCTCCGCGGCCTCGCGCCAGATCGAGCAGCGCATGAACAGGGTCTCCCCGTCCTTCCACTCGTTGCTCTGGCGGTCGAAGGTCCGCGGGGTCGACGCCACCGTGAAGTTGGCGACCGCCGCACCGGAAGGGGTGAAGCGCAGCTCAGGGTCCCCGGTCAGGTTCCCGATCACTGTGATGACAGTTTCACCAGCCATGCCAATTCCTCGATTCAGTCGACGTTCCGTACGCGTTGTCCGTGCTCGCGGTGAATGCAACCACGAACCACTGACACTCGCGCGGGCGTAGGAGGTTCAGGTCCGACGACTTACTTGTCGCCGGTGCGCAGGATCTTGGTCCGGAGCACGACCTCGTTGAGGCCGAGCTGGCGGTCCAGCTCCTTGGCGGTGTCCGACGTCGCGGTGAAGTCGACAACGGCGTAGATGCCCTCGGACTTCTTCGAGATGTCGAACGCCAGGCGGCGGCGACCCCAGATGTCCACCTTGTCGACGGATCCACCCTCGGTCGTGATGACCGACAGGTACTTGTCGAGCGACGGGGCAACGGTGCGCTCCTCGACCTCCGGGTCCAGGATCACCATCAGTTCGTACTGACGCATGTGTATACCCACCTCCTCTGGTCTCAGCGGTCACGGTCGTTCCGTGACAGGAGGGTTCACAGCAAGGGCCAAGCCTACCCGCCCTGTGGACAACCGCGGAATCGAGCACGCGAGACCCCTCTCACACCGTCCACGGCACCCATGGCAGCAGAGCCGGGCCAGGCAGGCCCGGGCAGCAGAACGGCCGAGGGGCCGCCTCCCGCAGGAGGCGGCCCCTCGGCCGTGCGTGTCAGAACGACGGTTACGGGCTGCCGTTCCCGTTGCCGTTACCGCCCCCTCCGCCTCCGCCCCCGCCGGTCGGCTCGTCGGTCGGGAGCCCGATGTCGCCCGGACCCGACGAGACGATCACCTGCACCCGCGTCCCCACCGGCACCTGGGTGCCCTCGTTCGGGTTCACGGAGATGACGGTGCCCTGGGCCACGTCCTCGGACGGCTGGTACTCGACCTGTGGATCGAGCCCCGCGGCCCGGAGCTGCCCGCGAGCGTTGTTCTCGTCACCGCCGACCAGGCCGCCCGGCACGGTGACGGTGTCCTCGTCCGGCCCGGTCGAGACCTCGACCCGGATGGTGCTGTCCCGCTTGACCTCCTGGCCCTCCTTCTCCACGGAGAGCACGGTGCCCGGGGGCTGGTCGCTCGGGACCTCGACGAGCTGGGGCCGGACGCCGGCCCCGGAGAGCACCGCGGCGGCCGCCGGGAACTGCTGGCCGACGAGCCCTGTCGGGACCATCACCTTCTCGTTCGGGTCGTCGGACACCGTCGGCGTCGGGGACGGCGTCGGGGTGGGCGAGGGCGGCGGGGCCGGCGGCGTGTACTCCGGGAACTGCTCGACCTCCATCCCCTCGGTCACGACCTTCATGTACTGGGTCCAGGCGGTCACCGGCCACGTACCACCGGTCATGCTGCCGCCGGCCCACTGGCCGAAGGGCGTGATCTCTGCCTGGCCGACGCCGTCCTCCGCCGTCTGGTAGAGACCGACCACCGTGGCGAGCTGCGGGATGTAGCCGGCGAACCACGCCGACTTGTTGCCGTTGGTGGATCCCGTCTTGCCGGCGACGGGGCGCCCGAGCTCCTTGGCGGGCGTACCGGAGCCGCGCTCGACCACCTGTTCCATCGCGTAGGTGGCCTTGGTCATCACCTCGGGGTCGATGGCCTCCGTCGTCTCGCCGCTGAACTCGTAGATGAGCTGCTCGCCGTTCTTCACCGACGTCACCATGTGCGTCTCGTGCCGCGTGCCCTGCGCGGCGAACGTCGCGTACGCGCCCGCCAGGTCGACGGCGTGCACGGTGGACGTGCCCAGCACGTTGGAGAGCTCAGCGTTCGTGGACTTCTCGGGGATGCCGGCCCGGATGGCGACGTCCTGCGACGTCTTCGCCCCGATCTCGACGTTCAGCTGCGCGTACACCGTGTTCACGGAGTCCGCCGTGGCGTCGACCAGGTCGATGTCGCCGTACGACTCACCGCCCGACCCCTCGGGGCCGAAGTTGGTGAGCTCCACCTCTTCCTCGACACCTGCGTCGTTTCGCACGGACCAGCCCGGGATCTGCATCGGGCTGTTGCCGGTGTAGTACTCGTTGAGCTCGTGGCCCTTCTCGAGCGCGCCGATGAGGGTGAACGGCTTGAACGTGGAGCCGCCCTGCGCCGAGCCGTCGGTCGCAGCGTTGTACTGGACCTTCTCGTAGTCCTTGCCGCCGTACAGCGCACGGATGGCGCCGTCCTTGGGGTCGATGGACACGATGGACACGCCCAGCTTGTCGGACGCGGCTCCCTCTCCCTCGTACGGGATGGTCTTCGCCGCGTCGACCGCCGCCTTCTGGAACTTCGAGTTGATGGTGGTGCGGATCTCATAACCGTTGTTCATGAGGTCCTCCTCACCGATGCCCTCGTCGGCGAGCTCCTTGCGCACCTCCTCGAGCAGGTAGCCCACCTGGCCGGCGCGCGAGGCCGGCTTGTACTCGATGGGCTCGGGGAAGGTCGCGGAGTTGCGCTCCTCCTGGGTGATGACGCCCATCTCTGCCATGTTGCGCAGCACGCGGGCCCACTTCTCCTCCGCCACGGCGCGCGACTCCTCGCCGAACCGGGGGTCCCAGTACGACGGCGACGGGATGATGCCCACCAGCATCGCGGTCTCCGAGACGGTGAGCTCGGCCGCGGGCTTGTTGAAGTAGGCCTTCGCCGCGGCCTCGAACCCGTAGGCACCCCGGCCGAGGTAGATGCTGTTGACGTAACCCTCGAGGATCTCGTCCTTCGACTTCTCCTGGTCCACCTTGAGGGCCAGGATGATCTCGCGGAACTTGTCCGCGTAGGACGACTGGCCCGGCTGGAAGTACGTGTTCTCGACGTACTGCTGCGTCAGAGTGGACGCACCCTGCCGGCCGCCACCGGTCACGTTGCTGATGAACGCACGGACGATGCCCAGCGGGTCGACGCCCATGTGGTTCTCGAAGTTCTGGTCCTCGGACGCCAGCACGGCCTGCCCGATGTACGGGGGCAGCTCGTCCAGCGAGCGGATCGTCCGGTCGACCGCCGCGAACCTACCGAGGACCTTGCCGTCCTCGTAGTACACGGTGGTGGTCTCCGAGCCGATCTGCTTGTTCTCGTCCGGTACGGCCCAGCCGATCCACCCGGCGGTGAAGACACCGACACCGAGTGAGACCAGGGTCAGCGCCGTTCCGACGACGACGCGCCACGACGGGATCCATGCGCGCAGACCCGTGCGGTGCGGCCGGGGGTAGTTCCAGATGCCACGCCGGCGTCGGGGCGTCTGCGGCCAGATCGGAGAAGGACTCCAGTTCGCCACGTCTTCCTCGTTCCTCGATTCAGTCCAGTGGGCGCACTGAACCGTCGAAACGATAGAGGATCGATGTTGGCAGCAAGTAGCACAAACGCGGTTTCTCTGTGTACGCCCCGTGTCCGAGACACAGGTCTCAACGGGCTCTGCCAGCGCCTTTCGGGCTTTTTCACCCGGTACTTCACCCGACGCCGACAGAGCCCGCCCGACCGCCTACCCGAAGATGCCTCCGCCGTCCCCGGACGGGTCGTCGGTCGGGTCGTCGCCCGATCCGGTGGAGATCACGAGGGTCACCTCGCTGCCCTTCGGCACCTCCGAGCCCTCACCCGGGTCCACCGAGATCACCGAGCCCTCGGGCACGGTGTCCGACGGCGCCTCCTGGATCACCGGCGTGAGCTCCGCGTCCTGGAGCTGCTGCTCGGCGTCGCCCTGCTCCCGGTTGGTCAGGCCCCACGGCACCGTAGTGGTCTCCACCTCGGCCTGGGACCCGTTGGAGACCTGGACCTCGATCTCCGAGTTCCGCTCGATCTCCTCACCCGCGTGCTCGACGTCGAGCACGGTGCCCACGGGTTCCGCGCTGTCCACGTCCACCTGCGCGGGCACGAGCTGGAGACCGCCGAGCACCGCGGCCGCGGCCACGAACTGCTGGCCGACCAGGTTGTCGGGCACCATGACCATCTCCTCGGGCTCCTCGGAGGGGCTCGTGGACGGCGACGGCGACTCCGACGGTTCGGGGGCCGGCGGGACGTAGTCCGGGAGAGGCTCGACGTCCATGCCCTCGGTGGCCTTCAGCATGTAGGCGGTCCACGCCGTGACCGGCCAGGTACCACCGGTGATCTGCTCGTAGCCGCCGAACGGCTTGATCTGCTCGTACCTGTTCGCGTCGGTGTTGTACTCGTAGAGGCCGACGACGGTGGTGAGCTGCGGCACGAAGCCGGCGAACCACGCCGACATGTTGTCGTTCGAGGAGCCGGTCTTTCCGGCGGCCGGCCGCTCGAGCTCCAGCGCCGGCATGCCGGACCCTTCCTCGACGACCTTGCTCATCGCGTACGTCGCCGCGGCCATGACCTCGGGGTCGAACATCTGCTCGCTGGTGCTCTTCCCCTCGTAGACGAGCTCGTCGCCGTTCTTCACCTCGACCACCATGTGCGGCGTGGTGCGGTAACCCTGGGCGGCGATCGTGGAGTAGGCGTGCGCCAGGTCCACGTTGGTCACGTAGGCGGTGCCGAGCACGTTGGCCAGGTTGCCGCCGATGGCGCAGCAGTCGCGGGTGTCCGGGTCGTCGTCGGCCTGCGGGATGCCGAGGTCGTAGCCGACCTGCGCCGTCGTCTCCGGGCCGATGTCCTTGTTGAGCTGGCCGTAGACCACGTTCACCGAGTTCGCGGTGGCGTCGACCAGGTCGAGGCTGTTCCACGAGTCGTTGTTGAAGTTGTACAGCGGCACGTCGGGGCCGTCCGGCGTCTGCTTCCAGCCCTCGATCACCGTCCCGTCCACCGCGCTGTACCTCTTGTTGAGCTGGAAGCCCTCCTTCAGCGCGCCGATGAGCGTGAACGGCTTGAAGGTCGACGCGCCCTGCGCCTCGAACGTCGCGGCGTTGGTCGGGTAGATCGAGTAGTCCGGGCCGCCGTACATCGCCTTGATCTCGCCCGTCGCCGGGTCGATCGACGTCAGCGACGCGCGAGCGAACTTGCTCGCGTCCTCGGGCAGCTTCATGGTCTCGGCCGCGGCGGCCTGCATCTTGCGGTCGATGGACGTGTGGATCTCGTAGCCCATCTTGGTGAGCTGATCGGCCGCGATGCCCTTCCGGTCGAGCTCGTTGGCCACCTGCTCCAGCAGGTAGGCGGTGCGGTTGTCGCCGGAACCCTGCGTGTACTTGACGAGCTTGGGGTACTCGGCGGCGTTCCGGTCGTCCTGGGTGATGTAGCCCTGCTCCACCATCAGGTTCAGCGTGCGCTCCCAGCGCGCCCTCGCCTGCGCCTCGGCGCCCTCGCCCTGCCGCGGGTCCCAGTAGGTCGGGTTCGGGATGATGCCCGCGAGGAACGCGGACTCGGAGATGGTCATCTCCTTGGCCGAGTGCCCGAAGTACGCCTGGGACGCGGCCTCGACGCCGTACGCACCACGCCCCAGGTAGATGGTGTTGACGTATCCCTCCAGCACCTGGTCCTTGGACTGCTGCTGCGTCACCTTGAGGGCGATGATCGCTTCCTTGAGCTTGGTCGAGTAGGTCGCGTACTCCACGCCCACGTAGTAGTTCTCGACGTACTGCTGCGTCAGCGTCGACGCGCCCTGCCGGTCGCCGCCGGTCACGTTGTTGAGCGCCGCACGGACGATGCCCAGGGGGTTGATGCCGATGTGGGTGCGGAAGCTCTGGTCCTCCGACGAGATGATCGCCTGCGTCACCTGGGGCGGGAGGTCGGCCAGCGCCACGATCGTGCGGTCCTGCGCGGCGAATTTCCCGAGCGGCTTGCCGTCGGAGTAGTACACCGTCGTGGTCTCGGAGCGCACCGTGTCCAGCTCGCCGGGGACGGGCACGCTGACCCAGGCGGCCAGCAGGACGCCGGCGACGAGCGACGTACCGGTCAGCAGCGTTCCCACGACGAACCGCCACGACGGGATCCACGCGCGGATCCCGGTGCGGTACGGCCGGGGATAGTTCCAGATCCCCTCCCGGCGCCGGGGTGTCTGCGGCCAGATCGGAGGGGGACTCCAGTTCGACACAACAGCCTCTTCCTCGTTCGGACTCGGGGCCCACCGATGTGCTTTGACGCACCCGCCACGGCGGACCATCCGAAACCATAGGGGATTCACCCTCTAGCGCAGTAGCCGGATCCGTCCACATCCCCCCACGCGGGACATTTCACCGCATGGTCAACCCAGTCCGTCTGCCCTCATTTCACAGTTCCCTCACCTCCGCGATGGAACCCCGGCCGGCCGCGGCGGATTGCGCGCCGACGGCGCCGTGCTTATTCTCTCGATGTATCGACTCGATACATCGTGTCGAAGAAGTTGACCCGGCCCGCCGGGTTCTTCCGGGAAGGAGGTCGCCGTGCGTAGTCGGTCCGACGTGCTGGAGACCGCCGTCCTCGGCCTGCTCAACGAGTCCCCGTTGCACGGCTACGAGCTCCGCAAGCGCCTCAACCTGGTGCTGGGCTCGTTCCGTGCCTTCTCTTACGGCACGCTCTACCCGGCCCTGAAGGGCCTGGTCACGCGGGGTCTGATCGAGACCACCGAGAGCGAACCCACGCCGTCGTCACCCCGCAAGGGGAAGGCCGGGATCCCCGGCCGGACCACCAAGCCCATGCCCCTCGGACGACGTCGTGTGGTCTACGAGCTGACCGCCGAGGGCAAGGAGCACCTCCAGTCCGTCCTGGCCACCGCCGGGCCCGCGGCCTGGGAGGACGACAACTTCGACGTGCGGTTCGCGCTCTTCGGGCAGACCGACGCCGAGACCCGCCTCCGCGTGCTCGAGGGCCGGCGCACCCGGCTGACCGAGCGCCTGGAGGCCTTCCGCGAGTCCACGACGCACCCGCGTTCGAGGCTCGACGAATATGCGCTCGAGCTCCGGCGCTTCGGGCTCGAGAAGGTCGAGCGCGAAGTGCACTGGCTCGACAGCCTCATCTCCACCGAGCGGGGACGCGCCGCGGCGCAGGGCCCCGCACCGCAGCAGGAACAAACGAAGAAGGAGCGAGGATGACCTCCATCCGCGTGGGCATCGTCGGCGTAGGCAACTGCGCCTCGTCCCTGGTCCAGGGCGTGCACTACTACCGTGACGCCGACCCGGCGAGCACCGTCCCGGGCCTCATGCACGTGCAGTTCGGCGACTACCACGTGTCGGACCTCGAGTTCGTCGCGGCGTTCGACGTCGACGCGAAGAAGGTCGGGTTCGACCTGGCCGAGGCCATCAACGCGTCCGAGAACAACACGATCAAGATCGCCGACGTCCCGCCGACCGGCGTGACGGTCCAGCGGGGCCCGACCCTCGACGGTCTCGGCGACTACTACCGCGCCACGATCGACGAGTCCACGAAGGAGGCCGTCGACGTCGTCGCCGCGCTGCGCGCCGCCGAGGTCGACGTGCTCGTCTGCTACCTGCCGGTGGGCTCCGAGGAGGCCGCCAAGTTCTACGCGCAGTGCGCGATCGAGGCCGGCGTCGCGTTCGTGAACGCCCTGCCGGTGTTCATCGCCTCCGACCCGGAGTGGGCCGCCAAGTTCGAGGAGGCCGGCGTGCCGATCGTCGGCGACGACATCAAGTCGCAGGTCGGCGCGACCATCACGCACCGCGTGCTGGCCAAGCTGTTCGAGGAACGTGGCGTCGTCCTCGACCGCACCTACCAGCTCAACGTGGGCGGCAACATGGACTTCAAGAACATGCTGCAGCGTGACCGGCTGGAGTCGAAGAAGCTGTCCAAGACGCAGGCCGTGACGTCCAACCTCACCGGCCCCCTGGCCGGCAAGAAGGAGGACCGCAACGTCCACATCGGCCCGTCGGACTACGTCGCCTGGCTCGACGACCGCAAGTGGGCGTACGTGCGACTCGAGGGCCGCGCGTTCGGCGAGGTGCCGCTCAGCCTGGAGTACAAGCTCGAGGTGTGGGACTCCCCCAACTCCGCGGGCATCATCATCGACGCGGTGCGGGCGGCCAAGATCGCGAAGGACCGCGGCGTGGGCGGCCCGATCCTGTCGGCGGCGACCTACTTCATGAAGTCCCCGCCCGTGCAGATGGAGGACACCGCGGGGCGGGCGCAGCTGGAGGCCTTCATCCGCGGTGACATCGAGCGGTGACATCGAGCGCTGACGCGGAGCGCAGCGGAGGTTGGAGGCCGAGGTACGAGGCATCCGGCCGAAGCGGAGCGCAGCGGAAGCGCTCAGCGGAAATCGAGCGCTGACGCGGAGCAGCTGACGCGCCGGACGCCCGCCCGGCCGGCCGCCCTGTCGAGACCCAGACCTCGACAGAGCGGCCGCCGGACAGGCGACCTACTTCGTGGGACCGCCTGTTACAGTGCGGTCAGCCCGAAGTTGTAGACCGTCGTCTGGCCCGCGATGATCTGGGCCTTCTTGGTCGCCGGGACGAACCCGTCGGCGGAGACGGTCACCTGCAGCGGGGCGTTCGACTTCTGCATCCAGTACGAGTACGTACCTTCGGCATCCGTCCGCAGCACGACGTCGTACGAGACGCCGTCGAGGGCCACGACCGCGTCCTCGATCGGCGCACCGCCGCCGCTCACCGTGCCCGTGATCTTGCCCCAGCCCGCGGGCGCCTTCACCGACATGGTCGCCGTCACCGGGGTGACGTCGTACGGCGTGTCGTTGCCGATATTGATCGACGCCGTGTAGGTGCCCGGCTGGTCGACGGCGGCCGTGATGGTCGCCACCGCGGTCACGCTCTTGCCCGGCGCCAGGGTGAACGACGGCGGCTGGACGTCCAGCCACTCGACGCCACCACCGCTGCCGGCCACCTCACCGGTCACGTCGATGACCAGGTTGGAGTCCGGGAAGCCCAGGCTGTCGGCGGTCGTCGGCTCCGGGGTACCGCAGCCGTCCGAGGCGAGGTAGGTCGGGCTGGTCTCCGCGGCGGGGTTGCCGCCCACGTAGATGGCCGCGCCCGCGACCTCGACCACCAGGATGTCGTCCGGGGCGATGGTCGCCTCGGCGTCGATCGGCACCGTGTACCAGGAGCCGAAGTCGTCGGTCACGGTGACCTGGCCCGACCCGATCGGGGTCAGGTTGGCGTACGTGAACGCACCCGACAGCGTGTAGAGGGTGACCGTGGCCGTGGTCGACGGCGTGGCCACCTCCTGGATCCCGAACGTGACACTGGTCGGCTGGAAGCCGGCCGTGATGCCGAAGTCACCCGGGGTGTAGGTGCGCAGCAGCTTGGTGATGCCCGACGGGCAGGCCACCGAGCTCGCCGCGACGATCTCGTGCGAGGTGGAGTGCGACAGGACCACCTCGTCGGCGGCCACGTCCGGGTAGGCCGCCGCGGCGACCTGGCCCGTGGCGGCGCCTGCGGAGCCGCTGCTGCGCAGACCGGTGAGCTTGCTGCCGCCGGACGAGAACGGCAGCTTGGCCGCCGTCGCCTTGCCCTGGACACCCTTCACGACGCCGCTCGTGGACGCGGTGTCGCCGCCGAGCACGACGTACTCGCCGCCGCGCGCAGCCAGGTCCACCTCGGCCGGCGCGGAGCCGGTGTTGGTGATCTTGATGTTGCGCGACGCGGAGCCGCCGATCGCCAGGCTGGCGTCGATGGCGGTCTTCGAGACCGTCAGCTTGCCGGCCTTGAGCTGCGCGCTCACGGTGACGTCGGAACCCTCGCCGACCACGGACGCGCTCTTGGTGGCCGACTGGTAGTCGTCCGCCGCGATCTCGACCGAGTAGTCGCCCAGGCTCACCAGGGTGGAGTAGGTGCCGTCCGCCGCGGTGGTCGCGGTGACCTCCGTGCCGTCCGCCGAGGTCAGGGTGACGTCGGCGCCCTCGATCGGCTCCTGCGTGTTGTAGTCCTCGACCACGCCCGCCACCGTGGCGACCGGCGGGGCGTCGAACGCGATCGACAGACCCTCGGACAGCACCGGGGAGTTGTACGAGAACTGCGTGGCGACGGTACCGCTCGCGTTCTCCACACCGATGGTGGCCGAGCTGCCCTTCGCGCCGGCGGAGTCGGTCACGGCGCCGTACCCGAAGGTCACGTCACCGTTGGCCAGCATCGTCACCGAGAAGTTCAGCCGGTCGGACTCGGCGTCGTACTTCCGGATGTTGCGCCACTCCAGCACGTAGGCGTCCACGCCGTCGACGGTGGTCGTCCCCGAGTACAGGCCGGCGGCCGAGTCGAGGTTGAGGTCGTCCCAGAACGGGTAGAGCGCCGCGTTGGGCACGCCCGTCGACGGGATCGTCGTGTTGGCGTACGCGTTGTTGGCGGCCAGGAAGTTGATGTGGCCGTTGGTCGTCACGAACGCCCGCGAGTACTCCTCGCCGTAGAACGGGAAGGAGAACGGCAGGTTCACGGACGTCGACGCGTCGTCGCCCGACAGGGTCACGCGGGTGTCGCCCTGGCGGTAGTCGGCGGTCGTGACCGAGCACGAGTAGCCGCCGGCGTCGACGTTCGGGACGAGGTCGATGTCCACGTCCTCCGCGCCGTCGACCACGAGCTCGCCGTCGTACGGAGCGGCGCAACCGCCCAGCTGGACGGCCAGCGAGTAGGTGCCCTCGGGCACGTCGGCGAACTCGAACGTGCCGTCCGCACCGGTCGTGGCCGGCTCGAACGGTGATCCGCGGAGAGTGACCGGCGTGCCGGCGACCGGCTCACCGGACCCCTCGAGCTGGACCGTACCCGTGACGGTGTGCCGCGGGGCCGACTCCAGGGTGATGGCGACCGTCTCGGTCTCGTCCACGTCCACCGTCACGGCGGCGGGCGCCGAGGTGAGGTAGCCGAAGGCCGAGGCAGACACGCTGTAGTCGCCGGCGAGGACCGCTGCCGACCAGGCGCCGGTCTCGTCCGTCGAGACGGTCCGGTCCCGCTCGCCGTCGACGACGACCGACGCGTTGGCGATCGGCGTGCCGGAGGCGTCCGCGACGGTGCCCGAGAGGGTGCCGGTGCCGGCCGTCGGAGCGGCGTCCACGAGCGCGGCGACGTCGAGCTTGCCCTCGCCCCAGACGTTGTTGCGCTCCGGGGTACCGCCGCACGAGAGGTCCTCGGTGTCGATGGCGGTCTCGTCGAGGAGCGCGATGGTGCCCTCGATGTCGCCGACCAGCGACGGAGCGGCGCTCCACAGCAGCGCGATGGCGCCCGCGAGGTGCGGGGTGGCCATGGAGGTGCCGCTGAAGCTCGCGTAGCCACCACCAGGGATGGAGGAGCGCACGTTCACGCCAGGGGCGGCGATGTTCGGCAGCAGGGTGCCCTCACGCCCCGGACCACGCGCCGAGAACGACGCGATGGCGCCGTTCACGTCGAACGCGCCGACCGAGTAGGTGTGCGTGAACTCACCGGGGAAGCGGCCCGACTCACACGCCGGACCCTCGTTGCCGCCGGCCCAGGCACCGAAGATGCCCGCGGCGTTCCAGGCCTGCGTCTCGGCGCTCATCCAGTCCTCGGGCAGGTTGACGCCCGGCGGGATGCCCCACGAGTTGCTGACCACGTGCGGCCGCTTCGACGGGTCCGCGTCGCTGCCGTCCGCACGGGTCGGAGCGAGGAACCACTGCGCGTTCGCGAGGTAGTCGTCCCACTCGCAGCCGGCGTTGTCGATGCAGTTCGACGCGATCCAGGTGGCGTCGGGCGCGACGCCGATCTGGTTGGCACCCGTGCCGCCGACGATGGTGCCCATGGTGTGGGTACCGTGCTCGCCGGAGTCGCAGGGTGCGCCGCCACCACAGGTGTCGGGGATGTCGAAGTAGTTGTAGTCGTTGTCGTACGTGCCGTCGGCGTTGTACCCGCGGTACTTGCTCTGCAGCGCCGGGTGCGTGGCGTCCACACCGGTGTCGAAGTTCGCCACCACGATGCCCGCGCCGGTGTAGCCCTGCTCCCACACCTCGGGTGCGTTGATCGCGTCGAGGCCCCACTCGACGGCGGCCGCAGACTTCTCGCCGGACGCCTTCTTCTCGACCGGCTGCTCGTTCTGCATGGTGATCTGCTCGTGGATCCCGGCGACCGTGCTGCTGGTCGCGAGGCTCTCGGCGAGCGCGAGCGAGCCGTCGTCGACGAAGATCGCGTTGTTGATCCAGTAGCTCTGGAAGTTCGCGCCGGCCGCCGTCAGCTCCTTGGCCACCGAGGCCTGGGACTTCTTGGCCGTGGCATGCAGCGCGTCGTAGACGAACTGGCCGCGCTCGTCCCAGTCGGCGATGTCCTCGGCCGGTGCCAGGTCCGCCTTGTCCGTGAACTGGATCCAGAAGTCCGCGGTCTTCTTGTCCTCCAGCTGGGCAAGGACCTTGGCGCTGAGCTTCTCCTCGGGCTCGTCGGCGGCGGCAAGGGTGGTCGTCGGGACGGTCTGGGCGAGCGCTGCCGGAGCAACGGTCACCGCTGAGGTTGCCAGGAGCGCGAGCGCCGTTGTGACGGCGGTCGTCGCCCTCCCTGCAATTTTCCTGCGACGGTACATGGGGCCTCCATGCTCGGGCGCACCCGCTGCAGTTCCGCGGGAGCGCGCGACGGCGATCCACTTGCTGTGGACCGCGTCCTACCGTCGGCTGGACGCCTCCTGCGAACAAGGTCGGTTCACGGTCGAGCGAAGGTCAGTTTCCGGTCAAGACACGGACCGAGCCCAGCGGTTGCCCTTGTCAAGAGTCCAGAATCAATTTCACCCCAAGAGCCGCAAAGTTCACCCTATACGGTGTCAAGTGACGCAATACCGTCATTCGGGCGGGAATGCGCCATATCCCGCACGCAACGGGTAGGTAACGAAAAATTGACCCAAGCGGTACGACTCGGGGGCAAACTGGCGCGCGCCGGCCAGGTTTAACCCGGTCCGCGCCTGAACGGTCGACCATGGAGGGCGAGTCAATGACGCACGACCCCGCACCAGGAACCACTCCCGGCCTCGTCGTCTGCGTGGGCCTCCCCTCCGACCAGATCATCGAGATCGCCCGGCTCCTGCGCGGCCAGGCCACGGTGCTCGCCACGCCCGACGCCGACGGGGCCCGCGCCGTGCTCACCCCCCAGACCGCGCCGCGGCGCGCCGGCGACGCGCCCTGGCGTGGCCTCGGCACGCAGCCCGAACGCTTCGACAACCCCGGCCCGGCGGACGAGCGGGCCTACGGCCGGCACCTCTCCGGGCACCCGACCGACCGGCTCCCGGACAACCTCACCGACCCGGCGGTACACCCCGCCCCGGAGTTCCTGCCCGCGCAGTGGACGGCGTCCCCCGTGCTGCCCGTGGCGACGATCCCCGCGCCGGCCCGGTCGGCGACGGGCGCGCTGCCGGTCGTCACCGAGGCGATGCGCCCGGTCACGGGTCCGGTTCCTGCCGTCACGGGCGCCGTCCCGATGGTCGCGCCGCCCGTGCTCGAACCGCTCGTGGCCGGGCCGCTGCTCGTGGACCTGGCCGCCCGGGAGGTCACGGCGCTGGGCCGGCGCGTGTACCTGTCGGCGCGGGAGTTCGACCTGCTCGCGACGCTCGCCCTGGAGGCCGGGCGGGTGTGGTCGTTCGCCGAGCTCACGGCGCGGGTGTGGCAGCTGCCCTACCTCGGCGACTCCGACCCGGTGACGTCCGCGGTGAAGCGGCTGCGCAAGCGGCTCGCGCCCGTGCGCGACGTGGAGGTCGCGTCGGTGCGGGGCGTGGGCTACCGGCTCAAGGTGTGGGCCTGACCTGCCTCACGCCCCCGTCACCAGCCAGCGGTCGCCGCGGGCGCGCCAGCCGGTGGTCACGGCGCGCGCGGCCATGAACACACCGGCGAACGCGAGCCAGAGCCAGGCGAGCCCGCGTGCGCCCTCGGGCGCCCAGGCGGCGACCGCGAGCGCGAACGGGAGGTAGGCCACGAGCGTCGCCATGCCCGCCCAGGCGAGGTAGCGGCCGTCGCCGGCGCCGATGAGGACGCCGTCCAGCACGAAGACCCAGCCCGCCATCGGCATGAGCACACCGCAGACGGCGATGCCGAGCGCGATGGCGACGCGCACGTCGGGGTCGGGCGAGAAGAGGGGCGCGATCCACCAGCCGGCCGCCGCGAGGAGCAGGCCGATCACGGCCCCCGCGCCGACGCCCCACTGCAGGCACCGGCGCAGCACGCCCCGGACGTGGGCGACGTCGCCGGCCCCGAGCCCGTGCCCCACCAGGGCCTGTGCCGCGATGGCGAGCGCGTCGAGCGCGAACGCCGCGAGGCCCCACAGCGAGCTGACCACCTGGTGCCCGGCGAGCGCGACGTCGCCGAGGCCCGTCGCGACGACCACGGTGAGCAGGATGGCGGCGCGCAGGCTGAGGGTGCGGACCACCAGGGGCGCGCCGGCCCGCGCGCCGGACAGGATGCCCGCGCGGTGCGGACGCAGGCTGGCACCGCGCCGCCGGGCGCCGCGCACCACGATCACGCCCAGCACGACGGCCATGAGCAGCTGGGTGATCGCGGTCCCGAGCCCCGACCCGGCGATCCCCATGCCCACGCCGTACACGAGCGCGATGTTGAGCACCGTGTTGAGCACGGCCCCCGCGGCGGCGACGACCAGGGGCGTGCGCGTGTCACGCAGGCCGCGCAGCACACCGGTCGCGGCCTGGACCACGAGCATCCCGGCGAGCCCCGGCGCGGACCACCGCAGGTACGTCACGGCATGGTGCGCGACGTCGCCGTGAGCACCCAGCGCGGCCACCGTCAGCGGGGCGGCGAGCAGCAGGACGACGACGAGGACCGCGCCGATCCCGAGCGCCAGCCACATCCCGTCGATGCCGGACTGCAGGGCCTGGCGTTCCCGGCCCGCACCGGTCAGCCGGGCCACCGAGGCGGTGGTGGTGTACGCAAGGAAGACGCACAGCCCGACGAGCGTGAGCAGCACGTTGCTCGCGAGCGAGAGGCCCGCGAGCTGGGCCGTGCCGAGGTGGCCCACGACCGCGCTGTCCACGAGCACGAAGACGGGTTCGGCGATCAGGGCCCCGAGGGCGGGTACCGCGAGGGCGAGGATCTCCCGGTCGATGGACCGCGATGAACCGGGGGTGTGGCGAGGCTCGCCCAACTTTCTTTCCTCCACAGGCTGGGGGTTGCGTCAACGCAGGTCAGAGGGCATGTCGATGTTTTACACAGGGGTTATCCACAACTGGGGACAGGGTTGTCCACCCGCTGTGCACAGCCCTGGGCCACCTTTCCACATGGATGTGCACAGGCTTGTCCACAGGTCTCGTTGCGCTCGGGTGCGCAGGGGCCTAGCGTCAGCGGAGCTAGCTTGCTGGTCTGATGTCCGGGGACTGTCGTGCACGACACAAAGGCGTGTCGGTGCCGATGTCCCGAGAGTGTCGGTGGCGAGGAGTAGAACAGGTGTAGGACATCGACCGGACGCACGCGTAGCGTGTGCCCGGGCGTCACGGGATGTCACGAGATCAGGAAGGCTGGAGGCGCGGATGTCGATCGAGGAGCTCGAGTCGAGCTACTCCGGCGGGAGCCCCGGCCTCGACCGGACGCCGCCGCAGGACGTCCCCGCCGAGATGAGCGTGCTGGGCGGCATGCTGCTGTCCAAGGACGCGATCGCCGACGTGATCGAGCAGATCCGCGGCAACGACTTCTACCGCCCCGCGCACGAGGCGATCTACGACGCGATCATCGACCTCTACGGTCGCGGCGAGCCCGCCGACGCCATCACCGTGGTCGCCGAGCTGCAGCGCCGGGGTGAGCACGCCCGCGTGGGCGGCGCCCCGTACATCCACGACCTCATGGCGGGCGTGCCCACGGCCGCCAACGCCGGGTACTACGCCAAGATCGTGCGCGAGCGCGCCATCATGCGCCGCCTGGTGGAGGCCGGCACCCGCATCGTGCAGATGGGCTACGCCACCGACGGCGGCGAGGTGGACGACGTCGTCAACAACGCGCAGGCCGAGGTCTACGCCGTGACCGAGCGGCGCGCGTCCGAGGACTACCTGCCGCTCGCCGAGATCATCGGGCCGACCTTCGACGAGATCGACGCCGCGCAGGGCCGCGGCGAGGGGCTCACCGGTGTGCCGACGGGGTACTCCGACTTCGACCGGCTGACCAACGGCCTGCACGGCGGTCAGATGATCGTCGTCGCGGCCCGGCCGGCCGTCGGAAAGTCCGTTTTAGGAATTAACGTCGCTTCTCATGCGGCCATCCACCACGACATGGCCTCCGTCATCTTCTCCCTGGAGATGAGCCGCAACGAGATCGTCATGCGAATGCTCGCCGCCGAGGCCCGCGTGCCGCTGACCAAGATGCGCAGCGGCAACATGGACGACGGGGACTGGCAGAAGCTCGCCGCCACCATGGGCAAGGTCTCCGACGCGCCGCTGTTCATCGACGACTCGCCCAACATGTCGCTGATGGAGATCCGGGCCAAGTGCCGGCGCCTCAAGCAGAAGCACGACCTCAAGCTCGTGGTCATCGACTACCTCCAGCTCATGTCGTCCGGCAAGCGCGTCGAGTCGCGTCAGCAGGAGGTCTCCGAGTTCTCGCGGTCGCTCAAGCTGCTCGCGAAGGAGCTCGAGGTGCCCGTCATCGCCATCTCACAGCTCAACCGAGGCGCCGAGCAGCGCAGCGACAAGAAGCCGCAGATGTCTGACCTCCGTGAGTCGGGCTCCATCGAGCAGGACGCCGACGTCGTGATCCTGCTGCACCGCGAGGACGCCTACGAGAAGGAGTCGCCGCGCGCCGGCGAGGCCGACCTGATCGTGGCCAAGCACCGTAACGGCCCCACCGACGTGATCACGGTCGCGTTCCAGGGCCACTACCAGCGCTTCGTGGACATGCAGGTGTGAGCCCTGGTGTCGACGAGGCGCTGGGCTGACCTGGGTCGCCGGAGGTCACACCGGACAGATCCAGGGACCGTGGCCCGCGTCTCGCACCGCGCGGAAGATGTCGTTCCACTGCTCGTCGCTCACGACGAGACCCGTACCGGTCAGCCGAACCGCTGGACGCCGATCGTCGCGAGGAGCTCGATCTGCCCTGCGGCCTCGGTGCCGGGTCCGGCCGTGTAGACGAGCAGGCGCAGGTCGCTGTCCCGGACGGTGAGGATGTCGCAGTCGAGGGTGATCGGCCCGATGTCGGGGTGCAGGAAAGTCCTGCTCACCGGGGCGGGCTGCGGCGGCACCCGCCTCGCCCACAGCTCCGCGAAGTCGGGACTCACGTCCTGGAGCTCCGCGATGAGCCCACGCAGCAGGGTGTCCTGCGGGTAGCGCACCCACGCCTCGCGGAGGTCGGCGACAACCTCCAGGCGCAGGAGCCGTTCCTCCTCGTCGGTGCGCACGTAGCGGGTCGGCGTGTTCATGAACGTGGTCCACGCGAGGTTCTGCTCCCGCTGCGGCAGCGCCGTCGTGTCACCGGTCAGCGCGTAGCCCATGGCGTTGGAGAGCACACACTGCCACGACGCGTCGACGACCGTGACGGGCGTGTCGGTCAGACGGTCCAGGATGCGCTGGACGCTGGCTGTGATGTGGCGCTTGATCTGGCCCGGCAGCGGCTCGGCCTGGTCCGCCAGCCGGAACAGGTGCGTCCGCTCCTGGTCGGACAGCCGGAGCACCCGGGCCAGCGACATCAGCACCGAGCTCGACGGCTGCCCGGCCCGACCCTGCTCCAGGCGGGCGAGGTACTCGACCGAGAGACCCGCGAGCTCCGCGACCTCCTGACGGCGCAGGCCCGGAACGCGCCGCCGCGGGCCCGCGGACAGTCCCGCGTCGGCGGGCGACACCCTGTCGCGCCACACGCGCAGGCTGCCGGCGAGCTCTCGGGAGTTCACGACCACGCCCCAGTCGTATCACGGGCCCGCGAGGCGGAGGGTGGCCCTGCCAGTACGCCCCTCGCCCGGTCCCTTATGCCGCGGCGGACGCGCAGCAAGACTCGTCGGCATGAGCACTGACACGACAGGAACGGCGCCGCAGACCGCAGGGATGACCCCCGACGAGCTGCGCGACTTCTACCGCCGCTACATCGAGCTGGCGAACAACCGCGACTTCGACCGCATGGACGAGTTCGCGCACGACGAGGTCATCATGAACGGCACACCGGTCTCCCGGGACGACATGGTGGCCGAGTTCCGCCGGCACACCGATGCCGTCCCCGACCTGTCCTGGGAGCTCCAGGAGCTCCTGGTCGACGGCACCCACGTGGCGGCCCGCCTCGTCGACACCGGGACCCCGGTGGCGGAGTGGAACGGTCTCGCACCGACCGGAGCGACCGTGACCTTCGCCGAGACCGCGTTCTACGAGGTCGTCGACGGCCGGTTCAAGCACATGTGGTACCTCATGGACGGCGTCGCGCTGCAGGCCCAGCTCGCCGAGTAGGCCGAGGTCAGGGGCTGGGCGAGGCGGGGACGGACCGGGCACGAGCCGGGCCGTCCCCGCCGGCTCAGCCGTTGAGATACCTCCACTGCCCCTCGGAGGCGACCTCGACCGCGCCGTCGACCACCGCGATGGCGGTGTCGTCGTCGATCGCGTAAGCCGGACCGCCGAGCCCGGCCGCCCACTTCTCCGCGGCCGCCATCGTGTTCTCCGGCAGCATCGGGTGGTCGACGTGCGGGAAGATCGAGAAGTCGACGACCCCGAGCGTGGTGTCGTCGCCCGACGGGGGCGTCCACTCGACGAAGTCCTGACCGATGCGCGGTGTCAGCACCATGCTGCCCGCGCTCATCCCCACGTACACCGTCTCGGTCAACGACGGCAGGAGCCCGGCGAAGCCGGACTCTCGCATCCAGTGGCTCAGGTACAGGGCGTCGCCGCCCGACACGAGCAGGACGTCGGCGTCCCGGACCAGCGGCACCCAGTGCTGCTCGTCGATCGAGGGCAGCGCGGTGAGCTCCAGGACGCCCACGGACTTCCAGCCCAGCTCGGTCATGGGCTCGTCCGACCGGCCGGCGATGAACCTCCACGCCCCGGTTCCTGGTCCCACCTGGGGGTGCCCGTACATCGCCGTCGGGATGCAGAGGGCGCGGCACTCGGCGACCGGCCGGCCGAGAAGACCGAGCAGCGCGTCGCGGATGGTCGAGTTCCTGATGCCTGCCGAGGTGAGCAGCAGTCGCATGACAGCTCCTGGGTGGACGAGGGTCGGACGAGAACGAGACCATCCGTAGACCTGGTTCGACCAGGAGATTCATCGGTCACGTCTCGCGACCTGGGCGCGACCGCACTAGCGTCGGCACGGTCGGTACCAGCCGCACAAGGAGGACAGGCGATGGGTCTCTTCGGCCGACGTACACCGCCCCCCGCCCGCCCAGTCACCCTGGAGCAGTCTGCCGAGCCCGCCCGGAGCCCGGCGTCCCGGCTGTGGTCCGACGGGTTCGGCCGCGTCGGCACCCGGTCGCTGCAGATCCTCGCGGTCGTCGCGGTCGTCGTCGTCTTCGGGTACGTGGGCACCCGCCTGACCCTCGTCGTCATCCCCGTGCTCATCGCGCTCGTGCTGGCGGCAGCCATCTCCCCGCTGGTGTCGTTCCTGCGCCGCCGCGGGTGGCCCTCGCTGCTGGCGACGTGGGTCGCGCTCCTGGCCCTGGTCGCGCTGCTGTCCGCGATCGTGTGGCTCGTGGTGCGGGCCGTCGTGGACCAGTGGGACGAGCTGGTCCGGCAGGCGCTCGACGGCTTCGACTCCCTCGAGGCCTACGTCCAGGACCTGCCCTTCGACATCACCGACGAGCAGATCGCGTCGGTGCGGGAGTCCGCGTTGAACCTGCTGCAGTCCGACGCCGTGGGTTCCGGCGCCATCGCGGGCGTCTCCCAGACCGCCGACTTCATCGCGGGCTTCTTCATCATGATCGTCGTCCTGTTCTTCTTCCTGAAGGACGGGCCGGCGATGTGGGAGTTCCTGCTGCGACCCTTCGAGGGCCATCGCTACGAACGTGGGCAGCGCGTGGGCAGCGCAACCGTCAGCACGCTCGGCGGCTACGTGCGCGGCACGGCGATCGTGGCGCTGGTCGACGCGATCGGCATCGGGATCGGCCTCGCGATCGTGGGGGTGCCGCTCGTCGTCCCGCTGTCCGTGCTCGTCTTCCTGCTCGCGTTCATCCCCCTGGTCGGCGCCACGGTGGCCGGCATCCTCGCGGCCCTGGTCACGCTCGTCGCCGTCGGGCCGGTCGAGGCGCTCGTCGTGGTCGCGATCGTCATCGCCGTGAACCAGCTCGAGGGCGACTTCCTCCAGCCGATCGTGATGGGCCGGACCCTGCGCCTGCACCCGCTCGTCATCCTGTTCGCCCTGACCGCGGGCACGGTGCTCGCCGGCATCACCGGCGCCGTCCTCGCCGTGCCGGTCGCAGCGTCGATCTGGCGTGCCATCCAGGTGTGGGACGGGCCCGACCTGCCGGCCCGCTTCGCCCGGCAGAAGCGGCCCGAGACGGTGACCAGTGTTCGAGATGAGAAATCCTGAGGCCTTCCGGAGCGCCCGACGATCGTGGTCAGATGTCGCCCATGATCCCGCAGACGACCCGGAGCACGGCCTCGCTGGAGAGCCACACCGGGCTCACCTCCCTGACCGAGATCACCAGCAGCCCGGACCCCCAGGAGCACTACGCCCGGTTGCGTGCGCAGTGGGGCCCGGTGGCGCCGATCGAGATCGAGCGCAAGGACGACGTCGTGATCCCGGCGTGGCTGGTCCTGGGGCACTCCGAGAACTGTCACGTGATGCGCTCCGAGTTCGACTTCAGCAGGAACGCGGCCAACTGGCGGTGGAACGCCGAGAACCTGCTACCTGCCGGCACGGCGATCGGCACCTACACCCCGGCGGAGCCGCGCCCGACGGCTTTCTACCACGACGGCGACGAGCGGAAGCGGCTGCGCGAGCCGCTGGACGACGCCCTGGCCGCCCTCGACGAGCGGGTGGTCCGCGAGCGGACCACGGACATGTGCGAGCGCGTCATCGACCGGATGGGCCCGTCCGGGAGCGGTGACCTGGTCAAGGCCTACTGCCGGCCCATCGGGTTCCTCGCGATGACCACCACGCTCGGGTTCGACCTGGAGACCGGGGCCATGCTCATGGCCGACGCCGCGGCCCTGGTGAGCGGCGACGGCGACCAGGTCGCCCGGGCCCAGGCGAACACCGCGGCGATCGTCCTGGAGCACATCCGCCAGCGGCGGGAGGACGGCGGGCAGGACCTGGTCTCGTACCTCGCGGTCCACAAGAACTTCGCGCACGACGGCGAGATCGCCAG
Organism: Promicromonospora sp. NPDC050262; assembly: GCF_040655935.1. NCBI lineage: Bacteria > Bacillati > Actinomycetota > Actinomycetes > Micrococcales > Promicromonosporaceae > Promicromonospora > Promicromonospora sp. NPDC050262. The sequence goes on from NZ_JBFAKX010000011.1 coordinate 196,061, forward strand.
CAGCGCGATCGTGCCCGTCAGCGCGGCTGCCATCTTCCTCACCGCGTGGATCACGCAGACGCTGCACCAGATCCTGGCGGACCGGAGCCTCGCCGCCCGGGTCGCCGGCGGCCGCCTCACGCTCGACGGCACGCTCGACGAGGTCCTGTGGCGCAGGTCCCCCATCGCCCAGTCGCCCGCGCCGCGGTTCGCCCTCACGGACATGGAGCTCGGCGGGCACCGGATCCGCAAGGGCGACGCCCTGGTCCTGGCGATCGCCGCGGCGAACCGGGATCCGGCCGTGCACACCGGCGACGTGTGGGACGAGGTCGACAACCGCTCCCACCTGTCCTGGGGCACCGGGCCGCACGCCTGCCCGGCACCCCGGCTGGCCCGGCTGATCGCCCGCACCGCCGTCGACCAGCTCCTGCGGCACATGGACGTACAGCTGACCGGGTCACCCGGTGACCTGCCCTGGGCGTCCTCGGCGTGGGTGCGGCACGCCGAGCGGCTCCCCGTGACCTGGCGGGCCGCCGACCACGGCATGGGAGACGCTGCGGCTACACCGCAGCGAGCCCCTGGGTGAAGAACCCGGTCAGCTTCTCGACGACCGGTCCGACGAACCCGGGCCTGTCGTAGAGGTCGACGTGGCTGGCGCCCTCGACCCAGTGGAGCTCCTTGGGCTCGTGCGCCTCGGCGAAGGCGAGGGTGCCCATGTGCTTGGTCACCGCCTCCGTCCCCTGGACGACGAGCAGCGGTCGCGGCGCGATCAGGCCGACGAACCGGAACTGGTCGGAGGTCGCGATGCGGTCGACGCTCGACCAGGTGAACTCCGTGGCGGAACGCGGGTGCGCGCCTCGCTCCGTGCGGTAGTACTCGAAGCCCTCGAAGCCGTGCCGACCGCCGAGCGCCCGGGCCTCCTCCGCGGTTCCCGGGAAGACCGGGAACATGCCCGTGCCCTCGCCGCGCGCCTCGGCGGTACGGGCGACCGCGGCGGCGTCGAGCATCCCCTGGACGACGGTCGAGGGCTGGGACCCGTCGGCGCCCTCGCGGAACTGGCGCCCGACGTCGACGCCGCTCACGGTGGCCAGTGCTCGCACCCGGTGGTCGCCCGCCGCCGCCGCGATGCCGTAGCCGCCCGAGGCGCAGATGCCGAGCATCCCGATCCGCCCGGCGTCCACCTCGGGGCGGGTGGCGAGGTACGAGACCGCCGCCTTGAGGTCCTCGATGCGGTGGGCAGGATCCTCGAGCCCGCGCGGCAGCCCGCCGCTCTCGCCCTGGTAGGCGGCATCGAAGGCGAGGGTGACGAAGCCCTGCTCGGCCAGACGCGCCGCGTACGTCCCGGCGGTCTGCTCCTTGACGCCGGTCCCGGGGTGTCCGACCACAACCGCGGGGAGCGGGGCGGCGGCGTCGGACGACGGAAGGTAGAGGTGGCCGGCGAGGGAGATGCCGGCGCTGTCGAAGATGACGTCTGTTCGGTTCATGCGACCAGGTTGTGCCGCTCGCTCGCTCCGCAACAGCGTCGGGTTCCTCCCGGGGAAGGATCCTGCCCTCCCACGCCGTCCCGCACGCTCGCAGAATGGTCCGTATGACCCCACCCGTCGATCCGGAAGAGCTCGGTGCGTTCCTCAAGGCACGCCGGGCCGAGCTCGATCCCCACGCCGCCGGCCTCCCCGAGACCCTGTCCCGGCGCAAGGTGCCCGGGCTGCGCCGTGAGGAGGTGGCCCAGCTCGCGGCGATCAGCGTGGACTACTACACCCGCCTCGAACAGGGTCGCGTCGCCGCGTCCGCCTCGGTGCTCGCCACGCTCTCGTCGGCCCTCCGCCTCGACGAGGACCAGCAGCGCTACCTCTACGAGGTCGCCGGCAAGGCCGATGCCCGGCCCCGTCGCCGCCGTGCCCGGCAGGCCCTGCGCCCGGCGATGCGGCGGCTGCTCGACCAGCTCACCGACACGCCGGCGATCGTGCTCGGCAAGCGCATGGACGTCCTCGCCTGGAACGCCGCGGCGGTCGCCCTCTTCGTCGACTTCGGCGAGATCCCCGCGCCGCGGCGCAACTACGTCCGCCTGCTCTTCACCGACCCGACCGTTCGCGCGCTCAACGTCCGGTGGGAGCACGACGCGCGGGACGCCGTCGCCGCGCTGCGCATGGAAGCCGCCGCCGACCCCGACGACCCCGAGCTCGCCCGGCTCGTCGGCGAGCTCGCCGTGGCCGACCCCGACTTCCGCCGCTGGTGGGCCGAGCACCGCGTGAACAGTGCCACGTACGGCACCAAGCAGTACCGGCACAGCGTGGTCGGCGACCTGACGCTCGACTGCGACACCTGGTCCAGCCCGGACGGCAGCGGGCAGCGGCTGATGGTGCTCACCGCCGAGGCGGGGTCGCCGTCCGACGAGGCGCTGCGCATCCTGGCCTCGTGGACAGCGTCCGCGGAGGCAACGAGCGCGGCGACGGAGTCGGCGTGACGGCGCCCTGGACCGCAGCCACGCAGGCGGTGCTCCGCGACGCGTTCTCCCTGCACCTCTCGGCCGGCCCCGCCGGCCCGGACGCCCTCGAGGTCGAGGTCGGCATGGTGCTCGTCGACGGCGAGCTCTACGTCCGGTCGCAGCGGGGCACGACGTCGCAGTGGTATCGCGCCGCGATCCGCCACGGCGAGGGACGCGTGCGCGTGGCCGGCGAGACCGTCGCGGTCCGCTTCGAGCCCGCGGCGCCAGAGGCCGCGCCAGCGGTGGACGCGGCGTACCGGAGCAGGTACGGGGCGCCCGCCTCCTTCGCCGTCGGCCGGACAGCCCGCGCCGCGACCCTGCGCATCTCTCCGGCGTGACGACTCCGGTCGGGCCACACCCCCGCCGGAGACCGGCGCCTCACCCCGCCCGCGCCAGGTACGGCCGTCGGGTCGAGCCCGCGCGTGCTGATGTTCCTGTGGGGCAGTAAGGACGGCCTGATCAAGGCGCTCCTGCGCCGGACGCGCGAGGACGAGCTCGGGGTCCTGGCCGCTCGCCAGCCCGCCCCCGAGCGGGACGCCCCTGACGGAGCGGCGCGCCGCACGCTCGCCCTCGCCGTGCTCCGGGGCGCCCTGCTCGACCTGCTCGCCACCGACGACGAGCCCCGGGTCACCGGGGCCGTCGCGCTCCAGCTCAGCCTGCTGCGGGCACCCCGCTGAGCCCGGCCGCCAGGCCTGCCAGCACCTCGGCCGCCGCGCGCGGCCGGACCAGCCACGAGAGGTGGCTGGACGCGAGGGTGTGCACGTCGTACGGGTTGCCGGGCGTGAGCGCGTCGCCCTCACGGATCATCCGGTCCTGCATAGCGGGCGGGATGCTCGTGTCCGCGTCCAGCCGCACGTACGAGCGGGGGATCGTGCCCCAGGTCTCCGCCTGGGCGCGGTCCTCCGACGTACCCACGTCGAGGTTCTCGTCCGGCTGGAACGTGGTGAGGAACGTACGGAGCTCGTCGTCGGTGCCGTCGGCGAGAAACGCCTCCTTCAGGCCGGCCAGCACCGCCGGGTCGGCCGTGCGGAAGTTCGCACGCAGCAGGCCCAGCGCGGCCGGGTCGCCGGCGACGACGGCCGCGAGCGCCCCCGCGTCGACGTCGGCCATCTCGGGCTGGGCGTAGTAGTCGCCCACGTCCAGGTCGACGGGTGCCCAGGCGGAGACGTAGACGATGCGGTCGACCAGGTCGGGGCGGGCGTTGGCGACGGCAGTCACGGTGATGCCGCCCCGGCTGTGGCCGACCAGGATCACCGGGCCGTTCTTCCTGGCACGTTCGAGGACCTCGATGACGCGTGCCGCGTTGTCGGCGAGGGTCACGCCCTTGATGGCGCCGGGCGTGGTGGCGAGGCCGGCCAGGTCCTGCGGCGCCTGGTAGGCGGCCGGGTAGGTGGCCTCGAACCCGTGGCCGGGCAGGTCGACCGCCGCGGAGCGGTGCCCGTGCAGGGCGAGCTCGGCCTGCAGCGGCGCGAACGAGAACGAGTTGGCGAAGGCGCCGTGGACCAGCACGAACGTGGGTGACATGGCGCCAGATGCTACCCAGGTGGCGGTCAGCCGCCGGGATTTTCGAGGAAGGCCTCCATCCCTCCGCCGTCCGCCAGCCCGATGATGTTGCCCGCCGGGTCGGTGAACCAGGCGCCGTCGCCGCCCTCCATGAACCCGCGCACGATGCCCTTCTCGTCCTGGTCGAAACCCTCGTAGTGCTGGAAGGTCACGCCCTGGGCGGCGAGCTCGTCGACCACCTCGTCGACGTCGTCGACCGTCAGGTGCATGACGGTGAACGGCGCGGGGACGTGGTCGTCCTTCTGGTAGACGAAGACGGCGGCGCCGTCGCCGAGGTCGAGCACGATGCCGGCCCCCTCGTCCAGGGTCGACACGCTCAGCCCGAGCGTGTCGGCGTAGAACGCGCGCGCCGCGTCGATGTCGTTCGTCGCGAACGTCGGCAACACATTTCGTACGTTGACCATGGCTGTCTCACTCCTTCGTGATCACCGGCAACCGCACGGCGGGTTCCCGTCGGGAGCACCGGACCCTTTCCACACTGCCACCGTGGTGCGCGGGCGCAAGCGGCCGACAGGGGTCGGCCCGGACATCACCCGCGGGCCGGCGCGGCGGGAAGCCGGACCGGGCGCCGGGTCGGGACCGACGGCGCCTACTGGCCCACGCGCCCGTCGATGCGTTCGCGCAGGATGTCGGCGTGCCCGCAGTGCCGCGCGTACTCGACGATCTGCGACACGATGCCGTCCCGGAGCTGGAGGTCCCCGCCGTCGGGCCCGAGGTCGGAGGCGCCGACGTTCCAGCTCTCGAGGTCGGTGACGGTGTCGAGGTAGCGGTCGGTGGCCGCCATCTCGGTGTGCCACTGTCGCCAGGCGTCCTGGGCGACGGCCGGGTCCGCGACGGCGCCGTTCCAGTCGGCGTCGCGGTCGTCGTCGGTCCGGTAGAGCGGCGGCGCGTCCTCGCCGGCCATCACCCGCCGCAGGTGCCGTTCCCCGTCGGCGAGGTGCCGCACCAGCCCGAGCAGGGACATGGTGGACGGCGGCGCGGAGCGGCGGGCGAGCTGCTCGGCGTCGAGCCCCGTGCACTTGAGCTCCAGGGTGAGCCGGTAGTAGCGGAGGTAGTCGAGCAGCATGGCGCGCTCGTCGCCGGGCGGGACGTCGGTCTCGCGGGGGTCGTCGTCGGGGTCCACCCACATGTCGGGGAAGACGGTCGACCCGGTCCACCGGGTCGCTGGAGGCGCTTCGGCGTCGTGCTCCGTGGGTTCCATACGATCCAGGGTGGACCGTGCCGGCGCCTCGGGCCACGGGATTTCCGCCGGGCCGCCCGGCTAGGGCGCGGTCCCGGCCGATGCCCGCATCACGGCCCGCCGCTCCGTGGGCCGGCTGACCTCGACGAATCCGGCGGCCTCGAACATGCCGACGGTGCCGACGTAGAGGTCGCCGCTCCCCACCTTCCCGTCGGGACGGGGCAGCAGCGGGTAGCCCTCGACCGCCGTCGCGCCGCGGTCCCGGGCGAAGCCTAGCGCGGCCCGTGCCAGGGCGGTCCCGATCCCTTGCCGACGGTGGCCTTTCCGGGTGACGAAGCAGGTCACGGACCACACGGTCGCGTCGTCGCGGTCCTCGTCCCGGCCGGCCCAGACCAGGCGGGACGTACGCAGCCGCGGGTACGCGGTCCGCGGTTCGACGGCGCACCAGCCCACGGGCTCACCGTCCAGGTAGGCGACGAGTCCGGTGGTCGACGGCGCCTGCGCGTCCCCGCACCCGGTCTGCTCCGCGAGCGCGCGCTGCCGTTCCGGGCCGCCGAGGGCGTCGAACTCCGCGTTGGTGAACTTGAACCACTGGCACTGGCACCACTGCGGGGTGCCGCGCTCCCCGAACACCGCCTGGAGGTCGTCCCACGACACCTCGTTGGCGGGGTGGACGACGATCTCACGCGGTTGCGTCGCGGTCATGCGGCCAGGGTAGAGGGCGCCCGGCTAGGGCGCGGTCCAGGCCGCCGCGCCGCCGCACGCCGCGAGCTCCTTGCCGTCGGCGAGGACGCGCACGTCGAACCACGTGCCGGCGGCGACGTCGAGGTCGGAGCCCGGTGCGGTGAGGTTGACCTCGGCGTCGTGCCGGTCCTCGTCCGCCGAGATGGTCCGGGTGTGCGTGAACCCGGCGTCGTCCTCCCAGGCGTCGACGCTGCCCGTGCCGATGTCCCAGGACCGGGAGACCATCGGTTCCTCGCCGGCTCCCGGCCGGACGTCGAGCTCGACCCGGTACCCGGTGTCGCGCGCCGACGGGTCGCTGGCCCACGCGATCGACGCGCCCGGGCTCACCGAGCGGGTCTCCCGGACGGTCCACAGCCGGCGGTCCCGGTTGATCGACACGGACGCGGCCGGCGTGATCTCTCCGCCGGTCAGGGCTGGTCCGGCGTGCTCCAGCTCGCACAGGGGCTCGCCGACCAGGCTCTCACCGCTCCCGCTGCTGATCGGCACGCAGTAGCCGATCCCGAGCACGCAGGTGACTGCCGCCGCCACGTGCACGGCGACGCGCGGCCGCCGCGGGAGGTCGGGCACCGCGCGCACCACGACGGTCCGCACGATCGAGTCGGCGAAGGTCTGCCGCCTCGCGTGCCAGAGGGGTCGCAGGTAGCCGATCAGGAGGATCGCGTCGAGCACGTGCAGCACCCAGCGCGCCGACGTCCGCCACAGCCCGGCCGGCCGGTGGTCGTCCTCGCGGACCACCCTGATGCCGGTCACGAGCTTGCCCGGGGTCCAGCCCGTCAGTGCCTGGAGCACCAGCAGGGCCACGAGGGCCGCGACCGGAACGAGGACCAGGGGACCGCTCGACCAGCTCTCGGTGCCGGCCGCGCCGAGCACGGGTGTGAGCGTGACGGGAGCGAACCCCACGCCGAGCGCGAGCCAGGTGACACCGGCCAGGATCGCGTCGTCGAGGATCGCCGCGACCACGCGCTGTCCCCACGAGGCGTACGCCGGTCCGTCGACGGCGGTCGGCGGCCCAGGCGCGACGTCGGGCGCGACGGCCACCCGCGACGGGGCGGCGTCCGGCGACGCGCCGCCGCCGGACGCGGACCCGTCGCCGGCCCTGGACCCCGCGCTGCTCACCATCCCTGGATCATGGCAGCGCGGGTGCCCGTCCGCCAGGAATCACGCCTGGTAGCGGTACGCGTCCCAGGCGCCGAGGAGGTACTGGATGCCCAGCGCCCGGTCGTACAGCCCGTACCCGGGGCGAGGCTTGTTCGTGGTGTTCTCGTCCCACAGGTGGCGGCCGTGGTCGGGCCGGATGTAGCCCTGGTAGTTCGCCTCGGCGTACGCCTTCATGATGCCGGTGGTGTCGACGCTGCCCTCGCACGCGCGGTGCGCCACCTCGGTGAAGTCCCCGTTGTCGAAGTGCTTGATGTTGCGCACGTGCGAGAAGTGGATGCGGTCCATGAACGTCTTGACCGCGTCGACGGGGTCCTGCTCCGGGTTGGCCGAGAAGCTGCCCAGGCAGAGCGTCAGGCCGTTGTACGGGCTCGGGTTCAGGTCGAGCACGCGCGCGATGCCCTCCTTGGTCGAGACCACGCGCGGCCAGCCGAAGACGTCGAAGGGCGGGTCGTCCGGGTGCACGCCGAGCTTCACGTCGACCTCCTCGCAGGTGGGGATCACCGCGTCGAGGAAGTACTTGTAGTTCGCGTACATGTCGTCGTGCGTCACGCCCTCGTACGCGGCGTTGAGCTCGCTGAAGCTCGCCAGCCGCTCGGGCTCCCAGCCCGGGAGGGTCAGGCCGTGGGTGTTGGCCTCCATGTCGGCGATCAGGCTCTCGGGCGACATCTTGTCGACCACGGCCTTCTCGTAGAACAGCGCGGTCGAGCCGTCGGGCAGCGGGTGCCACAGGTCGGTGCGCAGCCAGTCGAAGACCGGCATGAAGTTGTAGCAGACCACCTTCACGCCCGACTGCCCCAGGCGGCGGATCGTCGTGATGTAGTTCTCGATCGCCTCGTCGCGGCTCAGCCCGAGCACGGTGCGGCCGAGCTTGATCGACTCGTGCACGTTGACGGACTCGACCACCTCGGCGTCGAAGGTCTTCGTGATGCCCTGGGCGCGCGCCGCGTCGGACAGGCCCGTGATCTTCGCGATCTCGGCGTCGATCTCCGCCTGCTCCCACACCTCACCGGCCTGCTTGTGGTGCAGGCTCCACACGATGGTCTCCACGCCAGGGATCTGGCGCACGTGATCCAGGGTCACGGTGTCGTTGCCCTCGCCGTACCAGCGGAAGCCCATCTTCACAGCGGTTCTCCTCGTCGTCGTTGTCCAGCCGCTCTTGTATACATCATGCCCGCCCCGGCGGGCGGGGCGGGCACGATGCTCACGGAGTGGTTGGCGGCGTGGTCCGCGGAGCGCCTCCGGACGGCGCCCCGGACGGCTCAGAGAGCCGTGAGGCGCAGCCGCATCCGGACCGGTGCGGCGTGCAGCTGGGCGTTCGGCAGCACCCCCGGCCCGCAGGCCGCGCTGCCCACGCCGTGCTGGGCGGCGTCGACGTGCAGCCACAGCCGGCCGTCCGGCACGAGCTCGTGCGGGTGCGCCGCGCGGTCGAGCGCCTCGTCGGACCACGGCCGCAGCGACAGCTCGAACCCGACCTGCGGCCGGCCCCCGACCGTCACCTCGCCCGAGTCGATCCGCAGCCCGGAGCCGTCCGCGAACGACACGGCCGCGCTCGTGACGCCGCGCCGGGCGCCGTTCTCCTGCGGGTGGGTGTACCGGGTCTGCCAGTCGGCGACCGTGTGCTCCCACGCGCCCCCGAGCGCCGCCACCTTCGAGTCCGCGTACGACTCGTCCGGGCCGAGGCCGGTCCAGCGCACGCCGGCCTCCGCTGCCCGCGGCTCGTCGAGGGCCAGCAGCAGGCCGAGCCGCGCGACGCTCTGCGGCGACGGACCCTCCGGCCGGAGGTCGAGGATCAGATCCACGGCGTCCGGCGCGTCGGCCACCGGCTGCCAGCGGTAGCGCGTGGCAAGACCCGTACGGATCGCCGGTCCTGCAACACGCCCGTCGATCTCCAGCGTCCCGTCGTCCGTGACCCCGACGCCGGCGATGCGCTCACCGAGCAGGGTCAGACCTGCCCGGTGCCAGACCTGCGCGTCGGACCGCTCCCCTCGGCCGGGGCGGCGGTCGTTGTCAGTCGAGGCCCGCCAGGCGTCGGCGCGGAAGACGTGCACCGCACGGCCGCCGAGCTCCTGGAGGCCACCCCGGCTGTCGAACCGGGCCGGACCGGCTCGGAACCCGCCGTCGGCCTCCACCGTGACCCGGCCGGCCGGAGCCGCGAGCGGCGCAGGCTCCACGAGGAGGAGCTGACCCGCGCCGAGCACGAAGCCAGGCTCCAGCCACCCGTCCTCGAACGCGTCCGGCTTCTCCTGGACCGCGCGCAACGTCCACCAGACCGGCGCGTCGCCGGGCTCGGGCAGGGCGAGGTCCGCCGGCGGCCGGACGACGGCCTCGGTACCGGCGTCGAGTGCCAGCTCGAGGGTCCCGGCCGCGAGCTCCTCGTCGCCGCGGTGCAGCGTCCAACGGAGCTCCGCGTGGCTCGTGTCCCTGAAGACATAACGGTTGCGGACCAGCAGCGAGCCGTCGTCCCGGGCGTCGATGCGGATCGGGGCGAACACCGCCGCCGTCTCCAGCAGCCCCGGCGAGGGCGTGCGGTCCGGCAGGAGCAGGCCGTCCGCGATGAACGTGCCGTCGTGGAGACGTTCACCGAAGTCGCCGCCGTACGCCGAGAACAGGACACCGTCGTCGTCGGTGCGGGTCAGGCCGTGGTCGATCCACTCCCAGATGAAGCCGCCGAGCAGGCGCGGGTACCGGTCGAAGAGGGCGTCGTAGTCGGCGAGGCCGCCCGGACCGTTGCCCATCGCGTGCGCGTACTCGCACTGGAGGAACGGCATGGCCCGGCGGCGGACGTCGGCGTCGGCGCGCTCGAACGGCGGCTCGATGCCCTGGCCGATGAGATCGACCTCCTCGCTCTCGGCGTACATCCGGGAGTACACGTCCACGTGGTCGCTCGACCAGTCGCCCTCGTAGTGGACGGGACGTGCCGGGTCGAGCGTGCGGATGGCGCCGGCCATCGCGGCGAGGTTGCGGCCGACCCCGGCCTCGTTGCCGAGCGACCACATGATGATGCTCGCGTGATGGGCGTCGCGGCGCACCATCCGGGTCACCCGGTCCACGAGCACCTCGGTCCACTCGGGGTCGTCGACCGGGTTGCCGACCCAGCCGTCGACCTCGAACCCGTGCGTCTCCAGGTCGTTCTCGTCGATGACGTAGAGCCCGTGGCGGTCGCACAGGTCGAGGAAGTGCGGGTGCGGCGGGTAGTGGCTCGTCCGGACGGCGTTGATGTGGTGCCGCTTCATGAGCAGCACGTCCTCGAGCATCCGCTCGGGTGTCACCGAGCGCCCGCGCAGCGGGTCGAACTCGTGCCGGTTGACGCCACGGAGCTTGATGGGCCGCCCGTTGACGAGGAACACGCCGTCCTCGATCGAGATGGTGCGGAAGCCGACGGCGAGCGTCACCGTCTCGGTGTCCGTGGTGACGACGACGTCGTAGAGCCGCGGCCGCTCGGCGCTCCACGGCTCGACGGCCGCGCGCAGCTCCTCGCCGGCCGCTCCCTCGACGCCCAGCTCCGGCACCACGACCCGCGCGGCGACGGCGTCCGCGCCGGGCAGGATCGTCGCGGCGTCCACGCGCAGCGTGCCGACGCCGGTCACGTGGTCGTAGTCCGCGTGCACACGGATGTCGTCGAGGGCACCGTCCGGGCGGTGCTCCAGCGTGACGCCGCGGAAGATGCCCGAGAGCCACCACTGGTCCTGGTCCTCGATGTACGACATGGCCGACCACTGGGTGACGCGGACGGCCAGCAGGTGCTCGCCGCCCTGCCGCAGCCGACCCGTGAGATCGATCTCCGTGGGCAGGCGAGAGCCGTGCGACGTGGCGAGCAGCTCGCCGTCGAGCGCCACCTGGAACCAGGAATCCACGCCCTCGAACCGCAGCAGCGTGCGGCCGCCGTCCGGCCAGTCGGCGGGCAGCCGCAGCGTGGTGCGGTACTCGCCCGTCGGGTTGTCGTCCGGCACGTGCGGCGGCTCGACCGGGAACGGGAACAGGACGTTGGTGTAGGCGGGCGTTCCGTATGGCCAGGCGTCCGGGGCCCCGGCGAGCTGCCAGTGCCCGGGTACGGACACACGGTCCCAGTCGTCGCCGGGTTCCGCACGGTCCACGCCTGTGTCGGGGCGCGGGAACAACCGGAACCGCCACTCGCCGTCGAGCGAGACGGCGGCGGCGCTGGAGGCGCCGGCCGGTGGGCGGAATCGCGGTGCGACGACACCGTCCGGCGTGGCGACGGACTCGTGGGTGATGGTCATGACTCCTCCAGCGGCGTCGGGTGGGGAAGCGCGAGCGAGCGCCGGTCGCGACGGTACCGCGCCTCGTCCTGCCGGCCGCCTCCCGTTGTCAGATCATGGACAGATGGCCAGCTTGCTGCACGCCGTCCGCTCCCTCGTCGCACCGCTGACGCGCACGCGGCTCTTCCGCGCCGCAGGCCCCGTGGTGCTGCCGCCCGCCGAGCGCGCGCTCGCCTGGGCCTCCGGCGGCCGGCTGCAGATCAGCGCGTTGCTGGTGCCGTCCCTGGTGCTGCACTCGACCGGGGCGCGGTCGGGCAAGCGGCGCGACACCTACCTCATGTACACGCCCGACGGGCGGGGCCGGGGAATCGTCGCGGGCTCGGCGTTCGCCCAGGGCCGGCACCCCGCGTGGACGTACAACCTGCTGGCCCACCCGGACGCGAGCATCAGCGTGCACGGCCGCCGCATCCCGGTGCGCGCGACGCTCGTGGAGGACGGCGAGCGCGACGCGGTCTGGGCGCAGATCGAGAGGCAGTGGCCGGGCTACCGCCAGTACGAGCGGGCCTCCGGCCGGGTGGTACGCCTCTTCCGGCTGGAGCGGCCGGACCGGGCGTAGCCTCGTCGGCATGGCTTACGACCTGGAGCTGGCCGACGAGATCCGGCACGCCCTGGCCGGCGAGGACGGGCTGTCCGAGCGGCGTATGTTCGGCGGGCTGTCGTTCCTGGTGGGCGGCAACCTCGCCGTGGCGGTACGCGGCGACGGGCTGCTGGTCCGGGTCGGGGCCGACGACGCCGAGAAGCTGGCGCGCACCACGGCGGCCCAGCGCGCGGTGATGGGCGCCCGCGTGATGGCGGGCTGGCTGGACGTCCCGGCGGACGCCGTCGCGACCGAGGCCGAGCTCGGCACATGGGTGCGGCGTGGGGTGAGCTGGGCCCGGACGCTGCCGGCCAAGTAGCGCTTCCGTCAGCCCTGCTGCCGCGCCAGCATCTCGCCGATCACGCGCGCGCCCTCCGGGAACGCGCCCGGGTTCGGCCCCGAGTAGTTGAGCCGCAGGTAGGCACCGGTCGGCTCGGCCGGGAACCACTCGTCGCCCGCCGCGATGATCACGCCCGCCGCCTCGCAGTCCCGGACCAGGCGGGCGACGTCCGTCGTGTCGGGGAACCGCACCCAGAGGTTCAGGCCGCCCCGGGGCACCGACTCGACGCGCGCCTCCGGGACGTGCTCCCGCAGCGCACCGAGCAGCAGGTCACGCCGGCCCGCGAGCTGCTGGCGCAGCCCGCGCAGGTGGGTGCGCCAGGCGGGCTGGGTCACGACGTCGAGCGCGACGGCCTGCAGTACGCCGCTCACGTACATGGACTCGGCCTGGGCGCCGGCGAGGATACGGTCGCGGGCCGGTCCCCGGGCGACGAGCCCCGCGACCCGCACCGCCGGCGAGACGCTCTTGGCCAGGGAACGCAGGTAGACCACGTGGCCGTTGTCGTCGCGGGTCGCGAGCGGCACCACGTCCTCGGCGATGCCGAAGTCGTGCGCCCAGTCGTCCTCGATCACGTACGCGCCGTGCTGCCGCGCGAGCCGGAGCACCTCGTCGGAGAGCGCGGCCGTCCAGCGGGCCCCGCTCGGGTTGGCGAAGTGGGGCTGCGCGTACAGGGCGCGCGCCCCGGTCTGCTCGAACGCGCGCGCGAGCGCCTCCGGGTCCGGGCCCTCGGGACCGCTGGGCACGGGGACGACCCGCACCCCGACCTGGTCGGCCGCGAGCAGGGCGCCCCAGTAGGTGGGCGACTCCACCAGCAGGGGCCGGCCCTCACCGACCAGGGCACGGAAGGTGATGCTGAGGCTGCTCTGGCTGCCGGGGAAGACGACGACGTCGCTCGGCGCGGGCGGCGCGACGCCGACGGGCGCCGCGGCACCCACCTCGGCCGCGAACCAGGCCTGCAGCTCCGGGACCCCGGCGGCGGGCGACCGCGTCACGGCGGCCTCGCTGCGCGCCGCCCGGGTGAAGGCGGCGCGGACCAGACGCTCAGGCAGCAGCTCGCGGTCCGGGTATCCCGAGTGCAGCGCGATGACGTCGTTCGGGACGGTGTGCTGGGCCCGGGACAGCTGCTGGGCGGGCTGCTGGCGGGGGCCGAGCGCCGCCGTCTGCCAGCCGAAGTCGTGGGGGCGGGCCACGCGCACGGCCCGGACGAACGTGCCGATCCCCGGCCTGGTCTCCACCACGCCCTGCGCCACCAGGGTGCGCAGCGCCTTCTGCACCGTGACCGGGCTCGCCCCGTAGCGGGCCACGAGCTCCCTGCTGGACGGCAGCCGCGCGCCGGGGGCCGCCGCCGCGATCCAGTCGTGCAGGCCGGCGACGATCCGTCCGCTGCTATCGTCATACATGACAGCCAACAGTAGCGCTACCCTCACGACGGACCGCCCGCTATCGGCCTCCCGCGCCGGACTCTGGTGGGGGCTCCTCGGGGTGCTGGCCTTCTCGTTCACCCTCCCGTTCACCCGCGTGGTCGTCGGCGACGGCGCCATGTCGCCGCTGTTCGTGTCGTGCGGGCGCGCGGTCGTGGCCGCGGTGCTGGCGTCGGCCGCGCTGGTGATCACCCGACAGCGCCGGCCCCGCGGGCGCCAGTGGGCGCGGCTCGCCGTCGTCGCGGCCGGTGTGGTCGTCGGCTTCCCGGTGCTGACCTCGTTCGCGCTGACCACCGCGTCGGCCGGCCACGCCGCCGTCGTGATCGCCCTGCTGCCCGCCGCCACCGCGGTGCTGGTGGTGCTGCGCGGGCACGAGCGGCCCCGGGCGTCGTTCTGGGTGATGGCCGTCCTGGGCGCGGTCGCGGCGATCACGTTCGCCTCGGTCCAGGGCGACGGGTTCGGCGGTCCGCACGGGTCGGACCTGCTCCTGCTCGCCGCCGTGGTCGCGTGCGGGTTCGGCTACGCGGAGGGCGGGCTACTCTCGCGCGAGCTCGGCTCGTGGCAGACGATCTCCTGGGCCCTGGTGCTCGCCGCGGTGCCGATGGCGCTGCTCACGACGGTCGCGGTGGTGCGGCAACCGCCGTCGGGGTCGCCGCTCGACTGGGCGCTGTTCGGCTACCTGGGGGCCGTGAGCATGTTCCTGGGCTTCGTCGCCTGGTACCACGGCCTCGCGATCGGCCCGATGGCGCAGGTCAGCCAGGTGCAGCTGGTCCAGCCCGTACTGGGGATCGCCTGGGCGGCGCTGCTCCTGCACGAGCAGATCGGCTGGCCCACGGCGCTCGGCGGGGCGGCCGTGATCCTCTGCGCGGGTGTGGCCGTCCGGTCCCGGCTGCGCCAGCCGGGCTGAGGGGCACCGTCCGGCGTCGGGCAGACTGGGCGCACACCCCGACCCTCCTCCGGAAGGATCCCGCATGCCCCCGATGTCCCGTCTGGGCCGCCTGTTCGCCGTCGTCGCCTGGATCGAGGCGTTCACCTGGGCCGGACTGCTGGTCGGGATGTTCCTCAAGTACGTCACCGAGACGACCGAGGCCGGGGTGTGGCTGTTCGGCCGCCTGCACGGCGGGGCGTTCGTGCTCTTCGTCGTGGTCACGCTGATCGCGGCCGTGCGGCTGCGGTGGGGCTGGTTCCGGACGCTCGTGGCGCTGGCCTCGGCGGTCCCGCCGCTGACCACGCTGCTCGCCGAGTGGTGGCTCAAGCGGACGGGCCACCTCGCCGACCCCGCCGAACGGGAGGCCGCGCGGACGCCGGACGCGGAGCTGCAGCCCACGCGGTGACGCCACTTGAACCTCACGTCGCGTGAGGGTCCAGCCTGGCGTCATGATCAACACCTACCCCGCGTTCGACGTCAGCCCCGTCCCCGTTCCCGGCCCGGACGCCCGGGCTCCCGAACCGTTCCACGGCATCTACGGCATGCCGATGTTCGTCTCGGTGCCCACCGCCGACCTGGCCGCGTCCACGGACTTCTGGGTGCGCGGGCTCGGCTTCTTCGAGCTCTTCTCCGTCCCCGGCCAGGTGGTCCACCTGCGCCGCTGGACGTTCCAGGACGTCCTGCTGGTCCCGACGGGCCGGCCGGGCGAGGCGCCCGCGCTGGGCGTGAGCTTCTCGTGCGTGCTCGACCAGGTCGAGGAGATCGCCGCGGCCTGCGAGGAGGTGCTGCCCGGCAGCACCACCGGACCGCGGACGATGCCCTGGGGCTCGGTCGAGCTGGAGGTCGTCACGCCCGAGAACGCGCGGGTGGTCATGACGGCCGCCCGGCCGTACGACCCGGACAGCGCCGTGGCCCAGAACCTGCGGGACATGGGGATCGAGGGACCCGCGGTGTGATCCGCCTGCGAGACTGGGCGGGATGACGTACGCGAGCGCCACCGACGCGGTGCCGCCGGACGGGCTGACCGTCGGCGGCGCCGCGTCCGTCGTGGGCGTCACGGTGCGGACGCTGCACCACTGGGACGAGACGGGACTCGCCCGCCCGTCGCAGCGCACGACCGGCGGGCACCGGCTCTACGACGCCGCCGACGTCGCCCGGCTGCACCGGGTGCGCCTCTACCGTGAGCTGGGCCTGCCGCTGGCGGACATCGCGGCGCTCCTGGACGCGCCGACCGACGACGCCGAGCAGTCCCTGCGTCGGCAACGGGACGAGGTGCGCGAGCACATCGCGCGCCTGCAGCGGTCGGCGGACGCGCTGGACCGGATGATCGAGGCGCGCCGGTCCGGCGTGCTGCTCTCCGCCGAGGAGCAGGTGGCGATCTTCGGCGCGGCCTGGCAGCCGTCCTGGCCGGTTCAGGCACGGGAACGCTGGGGCGACAGCGAGCAGTGGGCGCAGTACGCCGAACGGTCGGCCGAGCGTGGTCCCGAGGACTGGCGGCTGATCGTCGAGGCCCTCGGGGCGCTGCACGCGGACCTCGCCGCGGCCGTGCGCAGCGGCGTCCGGCCCGGGAGCGAACAGGCGAACGTCCTGGCCGAGCGGCACCGGGCCTCGATGGGGGCCTACTTCGACTGCACGCACCCGATGCAGGTCTGCCTGGCCCGCTCGTACGTCGAGGACCCGGGATTCCGATCCTTCTACGACGGCATCGAGCAGGGTCTCGCCGAGTGGCTCCGCGACGTGGTCGACGCGAACGCCCGGGCCCACGGCGTCGACCCGGCGACCGCTACCTGGGCCTGACCCCGCGCACGGGCCCTGGCGGCTCGGCCTGTGTCGAAAAGCACGTGTGGCACACCGGGTCGTTGTCGTAGCATCGAACGGTCGGCTGTGTGGCGAGCTCGCCCGGCCGGCGCACCGGACACCACGAGGAGCGAGAGATGCGGGTATTCACCGCGGGATGCGGGGCGGCCGTCGCGGCCTGCTCGGGCGGCGTCCTGACCCGCGCTAAAGCTCGCTGACCTGGCACTACGCCGTACCGCACCGACCGCTCGCGCGGTAGTGCGCGCTGCGGCCAGGCGTCGGAGGGCGGGCGCGGCATCGTCCCCTGCCCTGCCGCCAGCCGGCCCGGTGACCGATCCGCTTCGGTGACCGTGGCGCCGTCGTGCACTCGCGCGACCGTGAACGCCGGCCGGTGGCCTCCGCACGACCGGAAGCCGAGAAACCTGATGAACCCCCTGACCGAGAAGCAGATCCGCGCGTCCTTCCAGAACGCGAGCAAGCGGGAGGCCGCGCAGGCGACCCTCCCCGACCTCGACACCCTCGACTGGGAGCGCCTCGACTACCTCGGATGGCGCGACCGCAAGGCGCCGCTGTCCGCGTACGTGGTGCTCGAGCTCGACGGCGTACCGACCGGGGTGCTGCTGCGCGCCGCCGACGCCAAGGCGGGCGGCAAGCGCACCAAGGGCGTGTGCGCCTGGTGCGAGGACGTCGTCGTCACCGAGGACGTCTCCCTGTACGTCGCCCGCCGCGGCGGCGCGTCCGGACGCAACGGCAACACGATCGGGACGCTGATCTGCACCGAGTTCGCCTGCTCCCGCAACGTACGGCGCACGCCCACGTTCACCGAGGCCGGCAACGACCCGGCCGTGCGTGAGCTGATCACCGACCGCCGCATCGCCGGTCTGCGCGAACGCGCCGCTCGGTTCGTGGCAGAGGTCGGCAGTACGCGCTGACCTTCGCGTCGGGCGCACAGGTCCCGCGGGCCTGTGCGTCCGACATCCGCGGGTGCTGCTGCCGGGACGCCCGGACCCAGGCGCACCTGTGCCGGCTCACGCCGCCACGCCGTCCTCGGCCCGGAGGCGTGCGGCGGCCGCTATCGCGGCCTCGCACCACACGACGGCGGGCCGGTCGACGGCGCCGCGCATCACGATCTGGCGGCACAGCTCGCCCAGGCCCTCGGTCGCCGCCCGCTCGGCGTCCACCCCGGGGAACATCCGGTGCACGGAGAAGACGACGGCGCGGCGGTGCGCGGCCCACTCCGAGGGGTTCGAGGCCAGTCCGTAGGTCCTGCTCTTCGTCGCGGTCATGCCCTACAGACGCGGCAACCCGGCCGATGTCACAGCACTTCGGCAACTTCCTTCGGAGCTGTCTGCCGGCGTGGCGACGTAACCTCGCCACGTGCCCCTCTCCGACCGCGAGCCCCGCCTCGACTCCGCCGACACCCCGGTCCTGTTCACCGCCTACCTGGACTACTACCGGCAGGCCGTGGACCGGAAGGTGCGCGGCCTGTCCGACGCCGACCTGCGCACCTCCCGGCTGCCGTCCGGCTGGTCGCCGCTCGAGCTCCTGATCCACCTGGTGCACATGGAGCGCCGCTGGTTCCGGTGGGGTTTTCTGGGCGAGCAGGTGGACCGGCCCTGGGGCGACCACGCGGGCCAGGACCCGCACGGACCGTGGGCGGTGCCCGACGGCGTGGGCCCGGACGAGCTCCTCACCGCGCTGCACGCCGGGGGCGAGGCGACGCGCGAGGTGCTCGCCTCCCACGACCTCGCGGAGCACGGGGCGCTCGGCGGCCGGTTCACCGAGGACCCGCCCACGCTCGCCTGGATCTGCTTCCACGTGCTGCAGGAGTACGCCCGCCACGCGGGGCACCTGGACATCGCCGCCGAGATCGCGGGTGGCGCGACGGGCGAGTAGCCGCCCGCACACGACCTGCACGGATGTTCGCCGTGGCGCACGCATCCCGCGACTAGCCTCCGGACATGCGCATCCCCGCCGAACGCCGTCCGTCCAGGTCAGCACTGCGCACAGCCCTGTGGACGACGGCGGCCGGGGTGGCCGTCGTCGCCGTCCTCGGCGTGCTCGTGGCGACCGGGACCGCCTGGCCCAACCGGATCCCGGCCGCGGCCTACGAGGTGCGGGGCGTGGACGTCTCGCACTACCAGGGCGAGATCGACTGGGACGTGCTCGCCGCGCAGGACCTCGACTTCGCGTGGATCAAGGCCACCGAGGGCGCGTCGCACACCGACCCCCGGTTCGCGGAGAACTGGGCGGCCGCGACCCGGACGGACCTGCTCGTGGGCGCCTACCACTTCATGAGCTTCGAGAGCCCGGGGGCGGAGCAGGCCGCGCACCTCGCGAGCGCGGTACCCGCGACCCCGGGCACGCTCCCACCCGTCGTCGACCTCGAGTTCTACGGCGCCTACTTCGACGACCCGCCGGCGCCGGAGCGGGTGCGCGCGATCCTCGATCCCCTGGTCGCGGGCATCGAGGAGCACTACGGCGTGCCGCCGATCGTGTACGCGACCGAGGAGGCGTACGACCTCTACCTCGCGGACCGCTACCCCGACCTGCCGGTCTGGATCCGGTCGGTCGCGTGGACGCCCCGGCTGTCCGACGGCCGCGACTGGACCGTCTGGCAGTACTCGAACCGCGACCGGCTGCCCGGGTACGACGGCGAGGAGCCGTACATCGACCTCAACGTCTTCGCGGGCACGCGCGACGAGCTGGCAGACCTCACGCTGCCGTGACCACCCTCCCCCGGGTGACGGTCAGGGCAGCGTGATGGTGCCGACCAGGCCGCCGTCGTGCTCGACCACCTCGAAGCCGATGCGCTCCAGCGACCGCCGCGCCCGCGCGCTCGCCACCGTGCGCGCCACCAGCCGCCGGGCGTCCATGGTCCGCGCCGCCGCGAGCGCCCAGTAGGCCACCTCACCAGAGATGCCGTGCCCGCGGTACGACTCGCCGAGCCAGAGTCCGACCTCGCGCGCGCCCGGGTCGCCGTCGACCAGGGCGAGACGAGCCGCCCCGACGATCCGGCCCCGGGCCTTGACCGCCCAGGTGACCTCGGGGACGGGAGCGGTCCGGCTGAGCCGGCACCGCCGGTGGTAGTCGCGGAACGCGCCCTTGCGCAGCTCGGTCCACGTGGTGCGCGCCTCGTGGGCGGACTCACCGGAGGCGGGCGGCATCACCTCGCCGGGCTGAGCCTCGGCCACGGCCAGGGCGAGCAGGTCTTCGAGCACGTCCTCGCCCACCGGAACGAGGTCAACCATCATCTGTGATGTCACGTCGCGGATGATAGTCCGATTTCGTAGCAACCGATGCTACTGAAATATTCAACCACTTCCGGTATGGACAAAGCGGGCATCTCGGAAAAGACTGAGGCCACCGTTCCTGGACCTGATCTTGAGGAGTGCTCGTGGAGACCGTGGTACTTGACCCCGCCGGCGGCGCCGTGCTCGAAGAGGCCGCTCGCCTGCGCGCGACGGGCCCGGTCGCACGCGTCGTGCTGCCCGGCGGTGTGGAGGCGTGGACGGTGACCGACGTGGCGCTGCTCCGCCCCATGCTGGTCGACCCGCGGATCTCCAAGGACTCCCATCAGCACTGGACCGCTCTCGCCGACGGCGAGATCACCCCGCAGTGGCCGCTGTACACGTGGGTCACGAGCAAGTCGATGTTCAACTCCTACGGGGACGAGCACCGCCGGCTGCGCAAGTCGGTGGCACGCGCCTTCACCGCGCGGCGCACCCGGGAGATGCGGCCGAAGGTCGAGGCGGCGACCGCCGCGACGCTCGACCGGCTCGCCGTGGCGGGCGCCGACGGCGGGGTGGTGGACCTGCGCGAGCTGTTCGCCTACCCAATCCCGATCGAGGTGATCTGCGACCTGATCGGGGTGCCCGCGGAGGTGCGCGGTGACATGCGCCGGTGCGCCGACACCCTGATGGACACGAGCACGACGGCGGCCGAGGCCCTGGCGACCCAGATCGAGCTGGGCAAGCTCATCGCGGGGCTGGTCCAGGCCAAGCGCGAGGCACCCGGCGAGGACCTGACCAGCACGGTCGCCGAGGCGCTCACGGACGATGAGGCGGTCTCGACCGTGCGGCTGATGCTGATCGCCGGCCACGAGACCACCGTGAACCTGCTGGCCTCGGCCACCCGCCTGCTGCTGACCCACCCCCGTGTGCTGGCCGCGGCCCGCGCGGGCGAGGTCTCCTGGTCGGCCGTGGTCGACGAGACCCTCCGGGTCGCGCCGCCGGTGGTCTACATCCCGCTGCGCTTCGCGGTCGAGGACCTGGAGCTCGGCGGCGTGCAGATCCGCAAGGGCGACCCGATCATCGCGGCGTTCGGCGCCCCGGGCCGGGACCCCGCCGTGCACCAGGAGCCCACGGTGTTCGACCCCGCGCGGGCGGACCGGACGCACCTCGCGTTCGGCGGCGGCGCCCACCACTGCCCCGGCGAGCCGCTGGCGCGGCTGGAGGCAGAGATCGCGCTCCCGGCGCTGTTCGAGCGCTTCCCCGACCTCCGGCTCGTCGAGCCGGACGGCGACCACGGGCAGGTGCCCGGCTTCGTGGCGAACGGCCCGGCCCGGCTGCCGGCGCGCCTGTCCTGACGCACGCCTGGCCTGACGGGCGGCCGGGCGTCGGACCTGACGCCTGGCCTGCCGTCACGCGTTGATGTCGCCGAACGCCGGGGCCCGCCGGTAGGTCACGGGCATCCGCTCGGGGTGCCGCACCCAGGGCGAGTGCGCCCAGGGCAGGCCCTCCTCCGGCACGTGCAGCTGCACGTCCATGTGCCGCAGGAGCTGGTCCACCGCGATGCGCGCGATCAGGCGGGCCTGACGCGGCGCCGGGCACGCGTGCGGTCCGGTGCCCCAGGACAGGTGGGCGCGGTTGCCCACCTCGTCCCACGGGTCGCTGGTGTGCACGGCCGGGTCGCCGTTCGCGGCGGCGATCGACAGGACCAGGGCGTCACCCTTGTTGATCAGCCGGCCGCCCAGCTCGACGTCGTTGCGCGCGAACCGCAGCGCCGGGGACTGCGCGATCGGGGACTGGCGCCACAGCACCTCGTCGAGGGCGTCGTCCAGCCCGACCCGGCCGCCGGTCACCCGGGAGGCGAGCTGCCGGTCGGACAGCCGCAGGTGCAGCGTCTGGGTGATCCACGCGGTGAGGAAGATCGCGGCGGCGTGCATCGGGACCACGGCCGTCGAGGCGATCTCGCCGTCGTGCGCGAAGTTCTGGTGGACCGCGAGGAAGGAGATCAGGTCCTGCCCGCCGTCCTGCCTGCGCTGCTGGATGTGCTGCAGGATCGTGCCCGCGACCCGGGCCTGCGCGGCGGCCACCTCGTCGCCGTCGGCCACCACCACCTTGGCGGAGTCGGCCATGAGCTGCGCGCCGGTCTCGAGGTCGAACCCGAGCAGCGTCGTCATCGCGAGGAAGCCCATGGGCTGACAGAACGCCCGGACCAGGTCGGTGGTGCCGCTCGGGCCCATCCGGTCGATGATCCGCCGGCACAGGTCGGTGATGCTGTCCCGGACCGTCCGCTCGTCGAGCGCCTCCAGGGCGTCGTCCAGCGGCTTGCGCAGCCGGCGGCGCTCCTCGCCGTCGTGGTGGAAGGACGACGGCCGAGGGTCGGCCGGCGCGAACGTCGCGATCGCCGTGCCGGGCGGCAGCAGGCCCTCGTAGTTCCACCGCCAGGTGCGCGGGTCCTTGGCGAAGGCGGCCTCGGAGCGCATCACGTGGCAGCTCTCCTGGTGGCCCATGACCAGCCACGCGGGCACCCCGGCCTCGATCTCGACCGGAGCGACGGCACCCCAGCGCGCCCGCAGCGCGTCGTACGCCGCCTGCGGGTCCGGGCTGCTGGTCAACGCCGTCAGGGACACCAGCCCCGTCAGACTCGTCAACGAGTCGGTCTCGTACCGAATTGTCCGCTGTGTCATGGCCGCCATCCGACCACAGGCACCGGCCGTCCGGAAGGTCCAGCCGGGTGCCCGCGCGGGTGGTTTTTCCTCCTGCCGAATCCGCCCCGGACGGTCCGCGCGTGCCGCTAGGCGGATCTGGCGTAGTCGACCCGACCCAGCCCGAGCCACGTCGCGAGGTGCTCGATCTCGGCGTGCACCGCGTCCATCGTGGCCCCGTCGAACGGCAGGTCCTCGTGCACCGCGAAGACGTTCAGCACGCCCTCCTTGCGGTCGGCCTTCGCGTCGAGCTTTCCCACGAACCGCTCGCCGTGCAGGATCGGCAGCGCGAAGTACCCCCAGCGCCGCTTCCCCTTCGGCTTGTACATCTCCAGCGTGTACTCGTAGCCGAACAGGTCGAGCAGCCGGGCGCGGTCGGCGGCGATCGCGTCGAACGGGGACAGCAGGGCGGTGCGCGGCTCGAACTCGTCGTCCACGTGGTCCAGCAGCTCCGGGTCCACCCGCCACTCGCCGTCGACGCCGTCGACCTCGACCACCTCGCCCGGCAGGTCGACCCACCACGCGCCGTCGCCCGAGCGGCCCTGCGCCCGCTTGCGCGCGATGCCCTCCGCGGCCAGCCTCCGGTCCACCCGCTCGCGCAGCGCGTCCGCGAGCGGCACCGCCTCGACCTGCGGATAGACCCGGCCGGCGAGATCCCACAGCCGCTGGCGGCCCTTGCGCCCCACCATCGCGAGCTTGCCCTGCATGTTCAGCGCCTCGAGCATCTCGGCCACGCTGCGCCGGCTGCTCCACCCCTCGGCACCCCAGGTGAACGGGACCCGGGCCGTGTCGGGCACGTCCTTGGCCAGCACCGGCCCCTCCGCCTCGACCAGCGCCAGCACCTCACGCTCGAACTCCGCGTTGTCGGCGAGCCACTGCCGCATGGTCTCGTTCTGCGGCCACTGCTCCATCTGTTCCAGGTACAGCGGCAGGTCGCCCATCGACCGCACGGTGCCGCGGAGCTGGAACAGCATGCGGTCCGTGATCGCGTCGTCGACCGCGCCCACCCAGTACTCGTTCCCGAGCCGCGACCAGGCGACGAGGTCCACGGCCGGGGCGACCGCCGACGTCGGGTCCACCGCGAGGAACGTGAGGTCTTCCACGAGGTGCACCAGGTCGACGGGCCGGTGGGCGTCGAGGAGCTGGGCGCGGAGCGCGATGCGGCGCGCCTGCTGCACGGTGAGCCGGTGGGTGGCCATGCCGCGAGGATACGGAAGCACACCGACAGCCACCCGCGCGCCCCGCTCAACCTTTCGCCGTGCCGAACCGTGAAGGAGACATGAGCATGCCAATGGTCGCGGGGCGCTCGAGCCCCGACCCGGTCCACGCCGCCGACGCCGCAGACGGCGGCGCCGCGGTCGACATCACGGTGGCGCGCGACAAGGAGGCCGAGTTCGCCTCCTTCATGGCGCGGTCCGCCCCCGCCCTCGCCCGCACCGCCTGGTTGCTGTGCGGGGACACGCACCAGGCCGAGGAGCTGGTGCAGCAGGCCCTGATGAAGACGTACCTGGCCTGGCCGAAGGCCCGTCAGGGCGAGCCGCTCGCCTATGCGCGGCGCGTGCTGGCGAACCTGCGGATCGACGGCTGGCGGCGCCGGCGCCGGGAGGTCCTCATGGCTTCCGACGCCGTGCCCGACCGGCCGGACGGCGCCGGGAACACCGCCGACCTGCACGCCGAGCGGGACCGCCTGGTCCGTGCGCTCCGGCTGCTCCCCACCAGGCAGCGCCGGATCGTCGTGCTCCGGCACCTCGAGGGCCTCCCCGAGCGTGAGGTCGCCGACGCGCTCGGCGTCACGGTCGGGACCGTGAAGTCCACCGCGTCCCGCGGCATCGTGCGCCTGCGCGAGATCTTGCAGGGCTTCGACGCGACCGATCGGCCCACCGACAACGAGAGGAGCGGGTCATGAACCCCGACGAGCAGTTCGCCGAGTCCCTGCGCGCCCAGGTCACCCGGGTCGCACCGAGGATCGACGTCGACGTCACGCGCGTCGTCCCCGCCGCACGACGGCGGCGGGCCGCCCGGGCGGGCGGCGTCACCCTGGCCCTCGGCCTGGCCCTCGGGGGCGGGGCCTGGGCGGCCACCACGCTGGAGCCCACCACGGTCGTGCCGGGAGGTTCGACGACGATGCCGGTCGAGCCGTCGCCGAGCCCGACCGGGCCACCCCTGACGTCGAGCGAGGGGGACCCCCTGCCCGAGACACCCAGCTACCCGGCCATGGAGCCCGTCATACCGCCGGACGGATGGCGGGAGGCGACGTATTTCCACGTCGTGACCCGGGGCACACCGAGCCAGACGGGCGGCGAGTCCGGGCCCGAGGCACCGCTGGGCAGCGACCTCGGCAGCGAGAGCTGGTACGGCGAGGGCGTGAGCTTCGAGCTGACCGCCGGCGGACCCGCGCTGATGGCCCTCGGCGACCACATCAACCTCGAGGGGCATCTCCTCAGCTACACGTGGGCGGACATGGCCGCGTTGCCGACCGAGCCGGAACCCCTGCACGAGGCCCTCGTGGACAACTACGACGACGCGGATGCGCCTGCCAGCTGGACCGAGGAAGCGGTGCGCGACGCCGCGGCACGCCTGGCCACCCAGGCACCGGCGGATCCGGAGCTGCGGTCCGCGGCGTGGGAGCTGCTCACGAGCCTGTCCGGCGTCGAGGTCGAGCAGGACGCCC
Source organism: Promicromonospora sp. NPDC050262 (assembly GCF_040655935.1). NCBI lineage: Bacteria > Bacillati > Actinomycetota > Actinomycetes > Micrococcales > Promicromonosporaceae > Promicromonospora > Promicromonospora sp. NPDC050262. The sequence continues at coordinate 221,113 of NZ_JBFAKX010000011.1, forward strand.
GTGACTCGGAGGGCCGCCGAGGCACGGCGGCGACCTACCAGTACGCCGACGACGACAGGATGCGGACCGTGATCTACGACGAGCTGCGGAACCGACCACTCGAGACGCAGGACACGAAGCACGGTACGGACATCTACCTCACGACGGAGTTCACCGACCTCCCCGACGAGATCGCGGACGGCGTCATCGAGGTTCCCGACCTCACCGCGATGACCCGTGAGGACGCCGAGGTGGCCTGCCTGCAGAAGCACCTGGCATGCACCTTCGAGGAAGCTGCGTCCGACACTGTCCCCGAGGGGACAGTCATCTCGTCCGACCCCGCGGGGAGTGCGCTCGTCAGCTGGGGTGCCCCGGTCACGGTCGAGCTCTCCACCGGCCCCTGACCCGCCCCTCACCCGAAGGTCCCGCCACGGGCCCCGGGCTGCGCCGGATGCTCCCGAGCCCGGCGTAGCCTGGGGCCCGTGGCTCACGCCTATCGCGCCGGCGCCAGGATCGAGGCGCCCGCCGACGTCGTCTGGCAGATCCTGTCCGACGTCGAGCGCATGCCCGCGTGGACCACCGCCATGAGCCGCGTGACGCTGCTCGGCCCGGAGACGGCGCTCGTCGTGGGCTCCCGGGTCGAGATCGACCAGCCGGGTCTGCCGACCGCGACCTGGGAGGTGGACGGCCTCGCCGAGGGACAGGGCTTCTCCTGGTCGAGCAGCTCCACCCCCGGTGTCCGGACCGGGATCGCGCACCGGATCACGCCGCTGCGCGGCGTCGGGCCGGACGGCGGTGGCGGGCCGCACGGTGGCGGCGCGTGCGAGGTCACGACGGCCGTGGCCCGGAGCGGGATGCTGGCCGGGCTGACCGACCTGGCAGGGGGTCCGAGAGCCCGCGAGCTGGCCGACACCCTGCTGGCCGACCTCAAGGCCGAGGCGGAGCTCCGGGTGCGGGACAAGGGCTGACACGCCGCCGGAGAGCGGCGTGTCGCAACATTTCCCCCGCTGTTTCCTCATACCCGTCAGGACCGCATTTCGGCGTTAAAAACAACCCTTACGCTGGGAAAAGGCATCTGGTCGAAAAGTTACGCGCGTTTCGGACAGTCCGATACTTCACGACAACTGTTATCTGATCGAGACAAGGTCGATACCCGTATGTAGCGTCGGTTTCGCTGCGCCACCGGAGGCACAGCCGCGGGCCCCATTCCCCAGACCGGTACGGGCCCGCGCAACCGGCGACTGGAGAACTTCGGTGAGTACCACCGTCCGACGCGGTCGACACCGCGCCGATCACGCTCCTAGCACTCACTTCATGTCCGTGACACGCACCGCAGCACGTTCCGGCGCAGTGATCGCGGCATCATCCGGACTTCTCGCCACGGCGTTCGCACCCAGCGCACACGCGATCGCGGGAGACGGTTCGAACCGACTGGCCAAGGACGTCGCGACGGCACCAGCGGTGCAGGTCGCGAACGACGCGAGGCTCAACATCGAGAGCAAGGCCGTCAAGGTCACCCCCGCTCCCGAGCCCGAGCCGGAGCCGGTCGTGGAGACCACCACAGAGCAGGTGACCGCGACAACCGCGGCCGCCGAAGCCGAGCCGGCCACCCCGGACTACGCGTCCGACGGTTCCATCGGAGCCCAGGCCGTCTCGATCGCGATGCAGTACATCGGCATCGCCTACGCGTACGGCGGCAGCTCGCCCGCCACCGGGTTCGACTGCTCGGGCCTGGTCAAGTACGTGTACGCGCAGCTCGGCGTCGAGCTGCCCCACTCGTCGTCGTCGATGGTGGCCACCGGGTACCAGGTGTCGTCGCCGATCCCGGGCGACATCGTGTGGACCCAGGGGCACGTGTCCCTCTACGCCGGCGGCGGCATGGTGGTCGAGGCCGCCAACTACGGAAGTCCTGTGCGCTACACCGAGCAGTGGCAGGACTACGCGGTCTACATCCGCCCGTACTGATCCGCACCGGCAACCCGTCAACAACCAGAGCGAAGGAGCACCGCGGCGCGCGCCGCGGTGCTCCTTCGCGCTCGTCCCGGCGGTCGCGACCGACGTCGGTACGCGAGCGGCGCCACTCCGCGAGCGGCGTCAGTACGCGACCGCCGCGGCCGCGTCGACGACGCCGTACCCGTACAGCGGCGTCCACAGCCCCGTGAGACCCAGCAGCGGGTCGTGAGCCGTGCGGAGGATGGCACTCTCCACGTCGTCGACCGAGCGCCCCTGCGCGAACAGGAGCGCCGCGACCCCGGCCACGTGCGGCGTCGCCATCGACGTGCCCGCGTAGGAGTCGTAGCTGCCGCCCGAGCAGGTGTCGGAACCCGTGCCCACGGGAACCGTCGACCAGACGTCGCCGTCGCAGCCGGTCAGCCCGCCCGACCCGCCGGGCGCCGAGACGCTCTTCAGGTCCAGCTTGACCGGCAGCTCCGAGTAGTAGGAGTGGAGCCCGGCCGAGTCGGTGGCCCCGACGCAGATCGCGACGCTGGTGAACGCCGGGTCGCTGCAGAGCGGGGTCGACGAGTTGCCGGCCGCCGCCACCGTGAGCACACCGCGCTCACGCGCGTACGCGATGGCATCCCGCATCAGGGTGTCGACGCCGATGATCGTCAGCAGCTGCCCACCCAGGCCGGAGCCCAGGGAGAGGTTGATGACGTCGGCACCGTGGTCGGCCGCCCAGCGGATGCCGTCCGCGATGTCCTGCGACGAGCCCGACCCGGCCTCGAGCACCTTGACCGGGAGGATCCTGGCGTCCGGCGCCACGCCCGCGACGCCGATGCCGTTGTCCGTCGCGGCAGCGACGATGCCTGCCACGTGCGTCCCGTGCTCGTCGCCGTCGTTGGTGCCGTCGGGCCCCCTGAAGTCCCCTTCGCCGCACGGACGGACGTCCGCGCAGCCCGTGAAGGTGGCGCCCGGCAGGAGCTGCCCCGCCAGGTCGGGCTGGTCGAAGTCGACTCCTGTGTCGACCACGGCCACCACCACGCCCTCGCCGGTGCTGGCCGGCCAGGCCGCCTCGGCGTTGATCTGGTCCAGGCCCCACTGCCTGTCCCGGAGGGGATCGCTGGTCGCGGCCTGCGCGCCCGGCGCGACCGCGACCAGCGTCGCCACGACGAGCGCCGCGGAGGTGGCGGCGCCGACAAGTGACTTCCTGTTCATATATGCCCCCATTATTCGCACAGGGGCTGATTACCCCTGAACTGGGGCAAACCTAGGACGACCGAGTCGACGCCGAACAGGCCTCACGCCCGGTTGGGGGTGAAATTTACACAATCGCAATCAGTAAGGGCGCGGGATGTCAGGCCCAGGCCTCGGAGAGCTCGCTCTCGTCATCGGCTTCCCTGGACAGCCGGAGCGCGGCGATGGCCGCACCGAGCAGCAGGGCGACCACCCAGGCCCCGAGCTGGTGCCCGTCGGGAACGATCGCGGCGGAGGCGATCTTGCCCGCGGCGAGGGCCACGGCGGACATCGGGTCCTCGGTGAGCGCCGAGCCCGGCCAGATGTTCTCCTGCACCGCCAGCAGGGCGGGTCCGGCCGCCTGCAGCACCCACACGGCGCCGGCGGCGGGCAGCCAGCCGAGCAGCTCCATCGGCTTGCTGTCCACGGTGAGGCCGAACGCGATACCGAGCGCCAGGGCGAGCACCCACCACGTGCCCGTCGGGGACACCGCGTTGCCGGGCACGAAGCCCCAGAACCAGCCGTCGAGGAGCACCACCGGCAGGGCGAGGGCGACACCGCGCAGAGCGGCCGGCCCGAGGCCCGCCAGGAGCCCGGCCGCGAGGCCGACGATCCCGGCGGCGCAGGTCACCACGAGCATGCCGAGCGGCATGGCGTCACCCGGGACCGTCTCGCGGGCCGCGAGCCACCAGGAGGCGCCACCTGCTCCGGCCATCGCGAGCAGGGTGCCGCCGATCGCGGCGGCGGCGCCCGCCCCGGCCGAGGCGGCAAGGCGGGCGGTGGTCCCGGCGAGCACGCCACCGAGCAGCGCCATGACGACGAGGCCGACCACCGCACCGTCGGCCGTGAAGGGCAGCGGCAGGATGCCCGCCTGGGCGGCGTCAGAAGCGTCCGCGATGCCGGTGACCTGGTACGACAGCTGCGCGAGCCAGGGCAGGAATCCGCAGATCCACCAGACGATCGCACTGATGGGAAACACCCACCAGGCGGAGATACGGGAGTGCGATTCGCCCATGCCGCCGAACGGTAGCGGATGTGTGATGTCGGTCATAACCCCTGAAGCCCGGAACGGCGCAAATCTGCGCCTTCGTTGGGTCAGACCGTAATGCGTAACCCGATCGTGACTTTTTCCGTGAACGTGTGTACTTTGACTTCTGCTCCACCGCACGGTGGAGTCGCGAGCCGGACGCCGAGTCCTGTCACCGGTTCGTGACCAGACGTTCAAGACAGGAGCGGGGGACCCATTCCCGGGCGACAGCAGGATCGTCGTCCTCGGGGTGAAGCCGGACGGAAACCCCCCAGTAGCCGTGCGGCCGGGTTGTACTCCTACCCGAACCCGACAGCTGACCTCGCAGGCGGTACAGGAGACATTAGGTGACGAACTCCCTCCGCGGACGGCATCGTGACAGCCGCCCGGCCCAGACACCGCTGACCATCCTCGCCCGTACCGCCACCGAGAACGCCGGCACAGTTGCCCGCCGCGGCGCGATCGCCGCAGCCGCCGGTGGCGTCCTGATCTCCACCATCGCGACGACGGCCCACGCGGCCCCGGCGATGGACCTGAAGACCGACGTCAAGACCGCGAAGCTCAACTCGGTCGACCTCAACTCACTCACCGCGGTGGCCAAGCAGTCCGTCGCCGCCGCCCCCACCGTGACCGTCCCGGCCGACGCGAAGATGCCGATCGAGATGGAAGCCCTGGGCACCTCCACGGGCGCCGACGGCGAGAAGGGCGAGGGCCCCGCCGTCGTCTCGGTCGACGCGCCGGACCCCGTGCCGGTCGGCCAGCAGGCCGTCAACATCGCCTTCAACTACCTGGGCATCACCTACGTGCTGGGCGGTAACTCGCCGTCGGAGGGCATGGACTGCTCGGGCCTGATCCAGTACGTGTACGCGCAGCTCGGCGTCTCCCTGCCGCACTCCTCGAGCGCGATGCTCAGCTCCGGTTACCAGGTCACGTACCCCGAGCCGGGCGACATCGTCTGGACGCCCGGCCACGTGGCCCTCTACGCCGGCAACGGCATGATCATCGAGGCCTGGGCCGCCGGCATGCCGGTCCGCTACACCGAGATGTGGCAGAACAGCCCGACCTTCATCCGGGTCGTCTGAGCCGGAGCCGCAGGCTCAGACGACAAAGAGGCAGAGCCTGAGCCGCTGGCCTGGACAGCCGCAACACCAGAGTCTCGCGAGGCGCCGCCTCCGCGCCGGGTATCCGGCAGCGGACGCGGCGCCTCTCGCGCACCCGGCCCCGGGGGGGGCTACTCCGGCCAGTCGCAGCTGTCCGCGATGAAGGCGAACAGGTCGGCGCGCGCCGAGTCCGGCATGGGCACGTAGATCACGTGCTGCGCCACCCCGTCGACGCTCGCCGACACGGGCAGGAACGTGCCGCGCTTGTCCTCGCCCACGGCGTGGGCGTCGCAGCGGGCGGGCACCACGGGCAGGGTGACGCTGCCGGAACGCTGCCCGTCGAGCGCGGAGCCGGTCCAGCCGGTCACTTCGCCGTCCGGGTCAGGGTTGTTCGTGATCGTGGTCCCGGCGATCCGGCCGATCGTGACCTCGGGCCCGCCGTCCACCGGATCGATCCGCAGCGTGACCAGGGCGGTCAGCTCGCCGTCGCGCGTCTCGACGGGGATGTCCGCGTCGACGGCGAGGCTCGCGCCCGCGGCTACCGCGGCCGTGGCACAGTCCACCGCGTGGTTCCGCGCGAGATGCCCGCCGGGATCGCCCACCTCCTCGACGACGACGTCGCTGGCCGGCCCGAGCTCGTCGAACTCGCCCAGGGCCAGCGTGATCGTCGCCGACGGCGCGGCGTCCGGCACCGGCTCCTCCGGCCCCGCCGGGAAGCCGGCGCACTCCGCCTCGCCCAGCTCGACGTAGACGTCCCGCGTGGTGCCGGGCCGCAGCGCCGGGGTGCGGTTCTCCTTGGTGGGGTGGGTGGGCCCGAAGCCGTCCGCGTCCAGGGCCCCCGACACCAACGTCATCGTCTCGTCCGAGTCGTTGGTGACCGCGAGGACGATCTCGCGGGCGGCGTACTGCGAGCGCCCTTGGTCCACCTGGACGCTGAGGTGGTCGGCGATGTCGTCGGGCACGGGCCCCAGGGTCGACGACGGCGTGGGCGCGCCCGAACATGCGACAGCGGCCGCCCCGACCAGCGACGTCAGGAGGACGACGAGGGCGGTGCGGCCGCGGGCCACAGCGGTCAGGCGGTCTTGCGCCGGCCGAAGATCGCCTGGGCGATCAGGATGACGATGATCGCGCCGATCACCGCGAAGAGCCAGGTCGACCAGGACCAGAACTCGCTGAAGCTGACGTTGAAGATGAGGCCGCCCAGCCAGCCGCCGAGCATGGCGCCGAGCACGCCGAGAAGCAAGGTGACCCAGAAACCGCCCGGCTGCTTGCCCGGGATGACGATGCGTGCGATGACACCGGCGATCAGTCCGAGGATGAGAAAGGCCCAGAAGCCCATGGCATTTTCCTCCAGTCGTGTGGCTTGCTTGTGCTCTACTCCAGCACTGATTTGGTTCAGTTGCCACCGGACCCGCCGATCAGTCCCATATCGGGACATTGCGCCCGGACAAGTCGGGGCACACCGCCGCGCTAAGGTTCGCCCGGGCAAGGGGCCCTGAGGCAATTCCGGGCCGTGGGCTCCGGGCACGCGAAAGTGGAGGAACACTCGATGAACCAGGAGATCGGCACACGGGCCGCACCGCGGACCGGACGAGAGCGACTGCGTGCCTTTCTCGACCAGAGGTGGGTCACCAACCTCGTGCTCGGGGTGATCCTGGCGAACGCCCTGGTCCTGGGCGCCGAGACCATGGTGCACGGCGAGGCGCTCGAGGTCCTGCGGAACATCGACCACGTCATGCTCGGCTTCTTCGTGCTGGAGCTGCTCCTGCGCCTGATCGCCTACGGCTGGCGCTTCTTCCGCGACCCGTGGAACGTGTTCGACCTGCTCGTGGTGGGCGTCGCCGTGCTCCCGGCCACCGAGTCCCTGTCCGCACTGCGCGCCCTGCGGGTGCTGCGCGTGCTGCGGGTCATCTCGGCGGTGCCCGCGCTGCGCCGCGTCGTCGACGGCCTGCTGCGGGCAGTGCCCGGGATGGGCGCCGTGGGCGCGCTGCTGGTGCTGGTCATGTACGTGTCGGCGGTCATCGCGACCGGCCTGTTCGGCACGACGTCCCCGGAGTACTTCGGCAGCCTGTGGACGTCCCTGTTCACGCTCTTCCAGGCCATGACGGGCGAGGCCTGGCCCGACATCGCGCGCTCGGTGATGGAGACCCATCCCGCCGCGTGGATCTTCTTCGTGCTGTACATCCTGGTGGTCAGCTTCGCCGTGCTGAACCTGTTCATCGCCGTCATCGTCAACGGCATGGAGGAGATCTCCGAGGAGGAGCGCAAGGACGACGAGCAGAAGGACGAGCGGCTCGACGCCCTGGCCGAGCAGAACCGCGAGATCCTCGTCGAGCTCCGCGCCCTGCGCGCGAAGCTCGACGAGAACGACGGCGCGGCCGCCTAACCGGGAGTCACGTCGGGTGTGACGTCGGGTCCGGTCACGACGTTGACCAGGTGCGGCGGGCGGACCACGACCCGCCGCACCGGCCGTCCGCCCACGGCACGCGTGACCGCCGGCCGGGCCAGCGCGGCTCGCTCCAGCTCGGCCGGCACGACGTCCGCCGGGACCGCCATCCGGTCCCGCACCCTGCCGTCCACCTGGACCACCGCCTCGGCCTCGGACACCACCAGGTACGCCGGGTCCACCTCGGGCCACGGCTGTGCCGCGACCGGCGTCGTACGCCCCAGCCGCTCCCACAGCTCCTGGGCGGTGAACGGAGCGAACAGGCTCAGCAGGACCGCGACGGCGGAGGTGGCCTCGCGGTAGATCGCCGTGCCGTCGTCCGCCCCGCGGTCGTCCACCTCTCCGGCCGGCGACGACGCCCGCCGCACCTCACCCACCAGCTGCATCAGGCGAGCGATCGCAACGTTGAACCGCCCGGCCTCGACCAGGGCGTCGACGTCGTGCACGGTCCGGTGCACCGCGCGGCGCAGGGCGTCAGACGCGCGGAAGCCCCGCCCGCCCGAACCCGGCCCGCCCGAACCTGGCGCGCCCGACTCGGACCCCGCCGGGGCCAGCCGCAGCACGCGAGCCAGGAACGTGCGCATCGCTTCGGGTGAGACGTCCGCCCAGTCGACGTCGTCCTCCGGTGGCCCGGAAAACAGCATCGCCAGCCGGACGGCGTCGACGCCGTGCCGGTCCAGCTCGGCCGCCAGGTCCACGCCGTTGCCCAGCGACTTGCTCATCGCGCGGCCGTGGTTGACCACCTGCCCCTGGTTCATCAGGCGGGCGTACGGCTCGGGCGACGGCACCAGGCCCAGGTCGTACAGCACCTTGGTGACGAACCGCGCGTACAGCAGGTGCATCGTCGCGTGCTCGACACCGCCCACGTACAGCGCGGCGGGCATCCAGCGGGCGGCGTCCTCGGGCCGGAACGGCCCGCCGTCGTACCCGGGCGACAGGTACCGCAGGAAGTACCAGGACGAGTCCACGAACGTGTCCATCGTGTCCGTGTCCCGCTCGGCCGGGCCGCCGCACCGCGGGCAGGTGGTCTCCACCCAGTCGCGGGCGGCGGCCAGGGGCGAGACGTCGCCCGGGGCCAGGCGGTCCCCCTCCAGGTGCGGCAGCTCGACGGGCAGCCGGTCGTCCGGCACCAGCACCTCCCCGCAGGCCGGGCAGTGCACCACCGGGATCGGGGCGCCCCAGTAGCGCTGCCGGGAGACCAGCCAGTCGTGCAGGCGGTAGGTCGTCGCTCCCTCCGGTCCCGCGGAGCGGCCGATCCAGTTGCGCTGCATCGTCAGGACGTGGGCGGGCCAGCCGGGCTCCAGCAGGGTCATGTCGTCCAGCAGCCGGTCCGCGTACGCGGTGATCCGGAAGAACCACTGCGTCAGGCTGCGCGCGACGACGGCGGTACCGCAGCGCTCGCACGCGCCGTCGACCACCTGCTCGTTCGCCAGGACCGTGCGGTCGTGCGGGCACCAGTTCACCTCCGCCTCGGCACGGTAGGCCAGACCCCGCTCGTGCAGGCGGGCGAACAGCCACTGCGTCCAGCGGTAGTAGCCCGGCTCGTGGGTGTGCAGCCGCCGCGACCAGTCGAACGAGACGCCGTAGCGCTCGATCGACGCCGCCTGGGTCGCGATGTTGGCCTCCGTGAACACGGCGGGGTGCTCGCCACGGCGGATCGCCGCGTTCTCGGCCGGCAGGCCGAACGAGTCCCAGCCCACCGGGTTCAGCACGTCGAAGCCCTTGGCGCGCCAGTACCGCGCCACGACGTCGGTGATCGCGAACACCTCGGCGTGACCCATGTGCAGGTCCCCCGAGGGGTACGGGAACATCGTCAGCAGGTAGCGGCGGGGCCGTGCGCCGTCGTCGGACGCCGCGAACGGGTGGGCCGCGGGCGGACCGTCGCCGGCAGGTTCGGGGGTGGTGCGCTGCTCGCTCATCGTTCTCGCTCTCCGGTGCGTCGATCGGGTCCGGGCACGAAAAAGCCCCTCGCAAGGAGGGGCGGCCGCACCGGTCGTGCCCGATCGAGGGCGAGTCCGGTGCGGCTACATAAGCAGCGAGCGTGCCGTGCGCATGCCTCCACCGTACGCGGGCCGGCCGAGCCGGGTAAAGGACGTTCGGCGTGCCCCGCCCACGGCGAGGGCCGCGCGGGGACACGAGCGCCGGTTCGGTCCGCCGCCAGCGAGGTCCGAGCCGGCGCTCGCGCCGGAGAGCGGGAGATCGTGGCTCGGCGTGCCCCCAGCGCACTCCGAACCACGGTCTCCCGCCCGACGCGCCGGAGCTCGGCCCGCCCCCAGCGAGGTCCGAACTTCGTCCGCGTCGCAGCTAGGACGCGGGCACGTCCCGGATGTCACAGCACTTTTTGATGCATTCACATGTGGCCTGGATCACAGGCCTACCGGATGAAAAGAGATCGTGCGCGCCGAACGGTGCCCTGGGCACCCATATCGGCCCCCGAGATCGGTCCGAACCGGACGTCACAGAACAATCCGAAGAAATTTCCAGAAGTGCTGTGACATCCGGGCAGCTCGCGCGTCTGGGCTGCATGGAACACACCGAGCACCCCGAACTCGTTCGTCTGGGCGCCCAGTACCTGCGCGCGTACGCGGAGGGCGATGCCGTCAACCTCTATCGCCTGGCCGACGCGTGGGGGGCGAGCGACCTGATCGCCGCCACCTGCGAGGTCGCGCTCGCGATCATCCACGCGACCGCCGGACCGCAGGGCCTCGACGCCGTATCGACCACGTTCGCGACCACCCGGAGGTGAGCACCTGATGGAGACGACCAGACCCGCGCCCGAGACCCCGCCCGGGGCCATGTCGGAGGCCGTGCCGGCCGCGCCCCCCAGCGGCGCCGCCACGCCGTCCGATCACGCCGGAAAGTTGCACAAACGTGCATCTGTGGTGCGATCATTGCCGAGCGAGTCGAAACCGGACACTATGCGCAGAGGGGAGCAGGTTCGCGTGACGACCACAGGTGACCTGCGGATTGACGACTGGGTGGTGCACCGGCCCAACGTCGTGCGCTCCGTCGCGGCACGCGTACCCGGCATCGACGCCGAGGAAGCGACCAGCCGCGCGCTGGAGAAGATGGTCCGCATCGTCTCGACCGGCGGCACCATCGACGACCCCGCCCCCTACTGGCGCAGGGCCGCGGTCAACGAAGCCATCTCCATGACCCGCGAGGCCGGCAGGACCCACGCCGTCGAGGACGACACCCTCGACGGCCTGACCCCACCCGCCGCCGGCGCCGAGCTCGACGCCGAACGCGAAGCCGACGTCTCCATGCTCCGCACCGCGCTGTCCGACCTCGCCGACGACGACCGCAAGATCCTCCTGGACCGCCACGTCCACGACATGGCCGTCACCGACATCGCCACCGACCTGGGCGTACGCCCCCACGCCGTGACCATGCGGCTACGCCGCGCCGAGGAACGCCTCGCCGGCGCCTTCGCCGCCGCCCACGCACAAACCGTCAACGA
>NZ_JBFAKX010000012.1:0-193708 GCF_040655935.1 Promicromonospora sp. NPDC050262
CGCGTCATGCCATCAACATATGGCACACCCGTTCGCACCGCTCGCTGAACCAGCCCACTCTGCCAACAGCAGAATCGGCTGCGAATCTCGTGGACTGAACGTCAGCCCCGAACGGGCAGTCGTCTCGTCGATGCGAGCAGACGCTCGTCGCAGGCCCGGAACATCAGGAGCGCCCGGAGCCGTCAGCCGCGCGACGCGAGCACCTCCGCCCGGCCCTCCGCGCGGGCCCGCTCGATGAGCCGGTCCAGCCGCGACCGGCGCGCGCGGAGCGCCCGGCGCACCGCCCAGCCGACCAGCACCAGCGCGAGCAGCACCAGGGCGTGCAGCAGCGGCAGCGCCCAGGCGGTGTCCGTCAGGACGACATCGGCGGGCGCGGGCACGTCGCCGCCGACGGCACCCTCGGCCACGGTGGCGCCGACGACGGCCTCGACGCCGAACGGCCCGAGCGGCCAGACCCCCGGCACCTCGACGCTGATCTCACGCCGTCCGCCGGGCAGCACCTCCAGCGCCTCGCCGCGCGGCGCGGACGCGTGGGGCCCGCCCAGCGCGCTGTCCGCGCCGACCAGCGCTGTGGTGTTCAGCGCGACCGTCCCGTCGTTCACGACGGCGTACCGCACCACGAGCGACCCGGGCTCGAACAGGCTCGGCTCGTGCATGAAGGAGACCCCGAGCAGGTCGGCGTCCAGGGCGGCGACCGCGTCCCCCGGTACCCGCAGGTTCACGCGGACGCCGACCCTCGACTCCACCTGCATCTCCCCGCCCGAGCGCACCGACGCCGCGACGCCGGCCGGGTGGTCGCCGGGCAGCGCGTCGGCCGGCGCCGCCACCTCGACGGGCACCACCTCGGTCTCCCCCGGCCCCACCACGACCTCGTCGGGGACGGCGATCCACGCGCCGCCGTCGACCGGCTCGACCGCGGAGGGCCGCATGTCGAAGCTCCCGCGCTCGGTCAGGTAGCCGTCGTTGGCCGACAGCGCGAACGTCACCTCCTCCGCCGAGTGGTTGCTCACGGCCACATGCTCGGTCGCCCGCTCCCCGGGGGCGAGCTCCAGGTCGAGAACGCGGCGCCCGTCCGGCCCCGCGGCGTCGGCGGGCACGACGGACCAGGTGACCCGGCCGTCATCGGCGGCGGGGAGAACGGGCGCGGCCGTGGCAGGGGCCGGCCAGGCGGCGAGCGCGAGCGTGGTGAGGGTGACGATCGCCGCGACCTTCGTGGGGATGCGCATGCACGGATCTTCCTGGCTCGGTCGGTTCGGGCGACGTGCCGGACGCACAGATCACCCGGGTGACCTGCGCGTCCGACACGTCGGGGATCAGCCCTCGAAGAGGGACAGGGTCAGCACGGAGGAGTAGTCGCCCGGGGCCACGTCCGCCGGGGTGCGCAGCGTGAGGTCCGCCGTGACGTCCCAGGGGCCGGCCTCGGAGCCCGCGGCCCACGTGGACAGCAGCAGCTCCTGCCCCTCCAGGCCGACGGCGGCGCCGCCCGACCCGTCCGGGAGCACGCTGGACACGGGCTCGCCCGCGGCCACGTCCCCCGACGGCGACGGCGTCAGCAGGCGCGGCGCCCACCCGAGGTACTCGGGCCCGATCGGGTCCCGGCCCTCCGCGGTGAACTCGCTCGCCTGGCCCACGACGGCCCAGTACGAGCCCTCGGGCACGTCCTCGGCGTCCCGGGTGTCGGCGACCGTGACCGTGGGCAGGGTGCCCAGGAACTGGCGCGCCTCGGCGTCGGAGCCCTCCTCGGCCAGGACGACGCCGTCGTTCGGCGCCACCGAGAGCGTCAGCGCGCCCGGGGTGTTGTCCACGATGGACACGGACAGGTCGACGCCGGCCTCGTCGCCGTCGGCGGCCGTGGCCGTGCCGGCGGTGGCCGCGAGCGCGCCGACCGTCGCGACGGCCAGGCCCGCGGCGGCCGCCGCGATCCGCTGGGTGGTGCGGTGGTTCTTCATGTCGTCTCTTCTCTTTCGTGGCGGTTCCAGGTCAGGTGCGGTCAGGAGCAGGAGATGGCCGGGACGGTGAGGTCGTGGCGCACGGTGACCTCCTCGCCGTCGACCGTGCCGGTGGCGGTCACCGAGGCGGTGCCCTCGGGCACCGACGCGGCACGCGTGGCGAACGACTGGTACGCGGCATCGCCGGGCTCGACGCCTGCCATGGACCGCGTGCCGTGCTCGGTGGTGAGCACGACGTCGACCGGGACGTCCGAGCCGTTGACGGCTCGGACGGCGACGTGCGCTTTGCCCGCCACGCAGCGGGCGGACGCCTCCGCCGTGACGGGCAGGTCCGCCCCGGCGGCCGGGAGCGTCAGCGAGCGGCGCTCCTCGGCGTTGCCCGCCGTGTCGGTGGCCGCGAACTCGATGACCTGCTCGGTCTCCGTCAGCGCGCGGGTGAACGGCCCGGTGTAGGTGCCCCAGAAGGTGCCGGGGCCCTCCCACTGGATGCGGTCGACGCCGGAGCCGGAGCCGTCGGTGGCTGCCAGCGTGATCTCGACGCTCGCGCCGAGGTTCTCCACGGACGCCGTGGTCACGGGCGCGGCCGAGTCGACGCGCAGCTCGCGCTCCGCCTCGCCGGTGTTGCCCGCCGCGTCGGTCGCCGTCGCGCGCACCGTGTGCGTGCCGTCCTCCAGCGTGAACGGCCCGGTGTACGGCTCCGGGTCGCCGCCGTCGAGCGCCACCTCGACGCGCGGGTCCGGGTCGCGGTTGTCGGTCGCCCGCACGGTGACCGTGACGGGCTCCAGGAACCAGCCCGACGGCGCGGCGGCCGGCGCGGTGGTCACCGTGACCGACGGCGGCGCCGTGTCCTCGGCCTCGTCGGGCTCCAGCACGAAGACCACGGCCTCGGCGGGCACGTCCGTGCCCTCGACCGCGCCCGCCACCAGGAACAGGCCGCCGGCCTCCGCGTAGTCGGCGGGGTCGACGTCGGCCCAGGCGACCGGGATGCGGCTGTCGCGCGACCCGTCCTCGTACTCCGCCGTGACGGCGGTCGGCAGCACGGGTGCGACGCCGGCAAGGGTCACCACGGCGACGTTGTCGACCCCGACCACGGCGCCGGGCGCGCCGTCGCGCACGTACACCGTGCCGGTCACGGGCTCCACCAGGTCGGGCGAGGTACCCGTGACCTCGAACGAGCCGGGCTCGGCCACGGCGTCGGCCGTCACGTCCGCCCAGGTCACCGGAACGCGGACGACCCGGCCGTCCTCGTAGACCGCGTCGAGCCGGTCCGGCAGCTCGGGCAGCTCGCCCACCTGCGTGGGGATGTGCACCGGGGTGTGGTCGATCGGGCCGAACGGGTCCTCCGGCTCCGGCTCGACGGTGCCGCCGGTACCCCAGACCTCCCACTCGGAGACACCGACGGCCGAGTAGGAGTTCTCGGCCCCGCCCCGCAGGGCCTGGAACGTCGCCCGCAGCCGGGTGGTCTCCACGGGTTCGAAGGTGGTCTCGTTGACGCCGAGGCGGTCGGTCGGGAACCCGCTGGGTGCGGGCAGGTCGGCGAACTCCCCGGCGTCCTCGTCCCAGTACTGGATGGTCCAGGAGGCGGGGACGCGCACGTTGTCACCGTTGGCGTCCGCGCCGTCGGACCAGAACCGCAGGGCCGACCGGTCGACGCGGACCGGTGCCTCCCACGTGTACTCGAGCCACTGGCTCGCCGGGCGCGGGTCCTCTCCCCAGGTCGCCCACGTGGCGTCGTGGGCGCCGCCCGTGCTGACACCCGCGCCGTCGTTCACCGCGGTGACGCGGTTCCAGGAGGCGGTGTAGCTGGCGGTGGGTACCGCCAGCGGTGCGACGTTGGCGGGTTCCGCGTCCGCGGCCGCGGCGGGCACCAGGCCCGCGGAGGCCGGTACGAGGCCCGCCAGGGCCAGGACGAGCACCCCGACGACGGCGGCGGCACGGCGCGCCCGTGCCCGGCGCCCCAGTGCCCAGCGCCCGGGGGCTGTGCGTGTGGTCGTCATGCCATGTCCGCCTTTCCCGCGGTGAGCAGGACGCGCTGGGCGTCCCGGCGGCTGAGCAGGCCGTCGGCGACGAACCGCTCCGTCGTGCGCTGCACCTGGGCGAGGAAGGCCGCCCGGGTGGCGAACCCGCCGTCGGCCCAGACCGCGTCGAGCAGGGTGGTGCCGTCGGGGCGCGCCGCGTTGGCGACCCCGCTGTCGAGGCCGGCGAACACGACGCGGGGCTCCGCGCGGCGCACGTACATGTGGTAGTTCGTGTGGTCGCCGGACCACGCGGGCTCGAGGACGCGGTCCCCGAGCCGGAAGTAGCCGTCGCCGGTCGCCTCGAACGCGCTGTCGAGCGTGCCGTCCAGGCCCATGTGCCCGTAGAGGGAGATGTCCAGGTAGCTCGTGGCGGGGTCGCGCACGAGCAGCACGGTGGGTCCCCACTCGATGCTCTGCACCGCCGGGTCGTCGACGGTCGGCACGGCCCGGACGCTGAACGGCATGTCGACGTCGACCACGTCGCCGGACGCCCAGGTGCGGGCGACGCTCACGTACGTGCCGGGGACGGCGTCCACGTCCTGGGCTACGCCGTTGACCTTGACGGCGAAGCCCTGGCGCACCCAGCCGGGCACGCGCAGGCGCAGGTCGAGCTCGCCCGTGCCCTCGATGGTCAGGCGGGTCGAACCCGCCTTCGGGTACTGCGTCTCCTGGACCACGCGCAGCCCGCGCTCGGGCCAGTCCAGCGTCGAGGCGAGGTAGAGGTTGACGTGCAGGGCGGCGCCGTCGGCGGACCGCAGGTACACGGTGTCGGCGTACTTGACGTGGTTCTCCAGCCCGGTGCCGCCGCAGCAGGTGCCGGTGTTCCCGTACTCGCGGCGGGTGCCGGGGTTCACGCCGTACATGTAGGTGACGTCGGGGCTGGTGTCCGACCGGGTGTTCCGCTTGGAGCCCACGATGTGGTTGAGCAGGCCGCGCTCGTAGAACTCCATGTACCTGGGGTCGAGCGTGTGCAGGTACAGCAGCCGCGACAGCTTGAGCATGTTGTACGTGCCGCACGTCTCGGCGTTGCGCGCGCCGATGTCGCCCGCGACGGTGCCGGGCGGGCCGAACAGCTCGCCCTCCCCGTGGCCGCCGTGGGCGTAGGTACGACCGGGCACGACCATGCCCCAGAAGCCCGTGACGGCGTCCAGGTACCGCTCCTCGCCGGTGTGCTCGTAGGCCTTGAGGTAGCCGGGGAACTGCGGGATGTGCTGGTTGGCGTGCTTGCCGTTGAGCGTGTCCCGCCCCTCGGCGCAGGCGTCGACGAGCGGGGTCAGGTCGAACTTCCTGGCCGTGGCGAGGTACTTGTCCTCCCCCGTGATCGACGTGAGGTCGCAGAGCACCTCGTTCATGCCGCCGTACTCGCCGGCGATGTAGATGCCCCACATCCGTTCGAGCTGGTCGGCGGGCAGCGGGTCGAGGCGGCCGGAGACCCAGTCCGCCATGGCGGCCCAGATCTCCAGCGCCTGGTCGCTGGCGGCGAGCTGGTAGGCGTCCCGCAGGCCCGCCATGATCTTGTGGCACGTGTAGTACGGCGCCCAGATCTCGCCGTACGGCGCGTAACCCTCCAGCCGGCTGAACTGCCACTCCCCGTACGCGGCGAGGAAGCCCGGGTGGGTGAACCGGCCCATGGCGGCGAGCGCGGCCTGGACCTCGCCCAGGCCGGCGACGACCTGGTCCACCTTGTCCTGGAACACCTGCTCCCCGGTGGACGCCCACGCGAGCGAGAGGGCGGACAGGAAGTGGCCGCCGTAGTGGCCCCGCAGCAGGTTGGCGGTCTGCACGTTGGCCCGGCCGGGGTAGTCGTCCGGACCCCAGGGCTGCTCGTTGGCGTGGCCGAAGCCCTCCCAGCCGCCCGGCGGGTTGGCGCCCCGGGTGTCCAGGCCCGCGTTGCGGCGGAAGACCGCCAGCACCCGGTCCACGGGATAGACCCGCAACAGGTGCAGCAGCTGGTCCTGCGACCGGGTGGCCACGCTGGGCGCGAGGCTCACGTCGGCCAGCGGGAACGGCGCGGCCAGCCAGCGGTCGGACGCCGGCGACCGATCCAGCAGGCGCAGGTACCGGCGCGGCAGCCGGGCGGCGGCCGCGGCCAGGCCGGTCCCGGCGGGGCCGGCCCCCAGCGGGGCGGCCGCGGCCGCCCCGCCGGCGAGCCCGAGGGCGGCGACGCCCCCGGCGAGGCCGGCCGCCCCGAGACGGAGCAGGGACCGGCGGGAGACGGCCGACGTGCCTGGTGCGGCCCCCGCCGTGCCCGGCGCGGCGTCCGGCGTGCTCTTCGGTTCGCTGTGCATGGTGCTCCCTTCCGTCAGCCGCACGTGAGCGCGGGGTACTCGACGCTGATCTCGGAGGTGCGGCCGGCGCCGTCCGACGCCGTGACCGTGACCGTGCCCGCCGTGACCGACCCGGCCCGCGTGGCGAGCGACTGGTAGGCCGCGGCGCCCGGGGCGACGCCGGAGAACGACTTGTCGCCGAACGCGGTGGCGAACGCGATGTCGAGCGGGCCGTCCTCGTCGTTCACCGCCCGGACCGCGAGCGTCGCGCGGCCCGCCAGGCAGCGCGGCTCGGCCGTGGCGGTGACCACGGGCCCCTCGGCGGGGTCGCCGAGCACGGTGAGCGTGAGCGTGGTCTGCGTGGTGCCGGCCTCGCTCACGTAGTCGGGCAGGATCAGCCGCCCGGTGACCACGTGCACGCCCGGCCGCTCGACGAGGGACTCGTCGAAGTCCCACTCGACGCCGATCGCCTGGTTGTCGCGCGAGCCGTCGTTGTAGGACACGGCCACGCGGGTGGGCAGGTGCGGCAGCTCGCCCACCTCCACGGTCCGCTCGAACTGCTCCGCGCCCTGGATGGCGATGCCGTCCTGCGCCGTCTCGGGCCGCACGTACACCTGCGCCTGGGCGATCAGCCCGTGCTCGGCGTTGGTGCCGTAGACGGTGAACGGCTCGACGTTGGTCTCGGCGACCATCGCCGGGGTGATCTCCTGCCAGGTGAACGGCAGGGTGCCGCGCGTGCCGCCCGAGTAGACGACGTCCAGCGCGCCGGGCAGGTCGGGCACGACGCCGACAGTGGTCCGCATGACCACCGGGCTCGCGACCGTGTCCACCGTGTCGCCGTTGACCCGCCAGCGCAGCACACCCGTGCCCGCGCCGCCGGACTGCACGCCCGAGATCCGGATGCGCAGCGCGCTGGCCTCCACCGGCTCGAAGGCCAGGTGGTTGTAGGCGTTCCGGGCCAGGGCGCCGGCGTAGGCGGAGCCGTCTGCGAGCGTGACCGGCGTCCACGTGGTGCCGTCCGTCGTGTACTCGACCACGTAGGTGTCGGCCCGCGGGGTGCGGGTGCCGCCGTTGTCGTCGTACCAGTAGATGTCCGTCGAGCTGACCAGCACCGGGGCGCTCCACGAGTACCGGATCCAGGCCGCCTGCGCGGGGCTGGTCCCGTTCTGCGCCTGGCCCCAGGTGCCCCAGCCGTTGCCCGCGCCGGGGTTGGAGCTCGCCGGCGTGGACTCCGTGTTGACCCGGGTCGGGTTCTCCCACGACGCCGAACCGCTCGTCGTGATGGTGGCCAGGCGCCCGAACTCGGCGGTCGTCTCGCGCTCGGCCAGCGTCACCGTGACGTCGCGCGACGTGCTGAGCGCCCCGTCGGTCGCGGTGAAGCGGAACACGTACTCGCCCTCGGCGGTGCCGGTCACCCGGGTGGTGAGGGCGGCGTCGTCGGCGAAGATCACGCCCGCGCCCTCGGGCGCCGACACGGTCTCCCAGCCGTAGGACAGCTCGCCGTCCTCCGGCACGCCGTCGTCGGTGGCGGTGGCCACCAGCACGGTGGACAGGTTGCCGTCCGCGCCCTCGTCCGACGTCGCGGTGACCGTCGGCGGGTCGTTCTCCACCGGCGGCACGGGCCGTCCGGAGTCGAACACCTGGATCTCCGAGATCGCCGTCCAGCGGCCGGGGGCGTTGGTGAACGCGACCCGGACCTTGTCGGTGGTCGTCTCCGGGAACAGCGCCTCGTTGGCCTTGGGGCCGGGCACCTTGGGTGCCTTGGCCTGCTCGGGCACCGCCGTCCAGCCGCCGTCGCCGTCCGGCACCTGGATCGAGTAGCGGCGCGGCGGGGCGTAGCCGCCGGTCTGCCGGTCGTCGACGAACCAGACCTTCACGTTGTCGACCGCCACCGGGTCGCCCAGGTCGAGCTCCACGTACCCGGTGTCACCGTCGGTGCCGTAGTTGCCCCAGTAGGGCTCGTTCACCGTGACGCCGTCGGTCACCGCGTCCAGGGACACGGGCCGCTCGGTGGTCGCGATGGCTCCCGGCGTGTAGTTCATCGAGCTGGTCGAGAACCCGGGGGTGTGGAAGGTGCGCCACGCGGCCGGGCGCGCGCCGTCCTGGGTCGCGGACGAGCTCAGGGTCGCGCCCTGGGCGAGGTTCTCGGCGTCCTGCGTGAGGTCGATGCCCGCGGTCCTCAGGTAGGAGACCACCCGCTCGTCCTCGATCGGGGTGTCGACGGCGGACGGCAGGTCGGTGCCCTCGTCGGCGACCACCGTGACGTCCAGGCCCTCGTCGGCCTCGACCACCTCGTTGGCGGCCGGGTCGTAGACGAAGCCGCCGATCCGGTCGGCCGCGGCCTTGCGCTCCCCGTCGACGAACAGCGAGTAGCCGGCGCCGAGCCCGTAGTGCGTGCCGTCCGGGTCCCAGACGATCGTGACGTCGTGCCCGTGGTAGCGCAGGTTGTTCACCATGAAGTGCTCGTAGCCGAGGTCGATCGGCGCGAGCTCGATCAGGTCGTCGGACCGGGGCTGGATGCCGCCCATGTCCTCGACGAAGATGTAGCTCATGTTGCCGAGCATCACGTGGTTCGGGTTGTTGCGGTTGAAGGTCTGCGTGGCCGGGTTCCAGCCCGAGTAGTACTCGGCCTGGTTGGCCACCCGCGCGTCACCGTTCGGGTAGATGCTCCATGCCATCCAGTCGAGCAGCTTGGCCGCGTACTCGGGCGTGACGTACCGCTGCTCCGGGTCGTAGTCGCGCAGCGCGGCGCGCACGCCGCGGTACTGCACCGTGAAGTTGATGTTCGAGAAGTTGTTGGAGCCGCCGATCGCGAACTTCGACCGGTCGTACTGGTTGGCCGTGTAGAACGGGAAGACCGGGAAGTTGTCGCCGTAGCGCAGGAACCGGAACCCGTCGACGTAGGTCTCCCACTCGTCCGCGGGGATCAGGTTCTCCGCGTAGACGTCGTACAGGTTGGACTCCTTGGCCGGGATCAGGTCCCGCTCGCCCGCGGGCAGCGGGTTGGCGCTGCCGCCGGACGACGCCGCCGACGTCGCACCGTGCGACGTGCCCGCGAGGAACATCTGCGTCTCCTCGCTCCACAGGCGGTCGAGCACGGCCTCCTGGATGCGGTCGGCCTCGGCGGCCGTGCTGCTCACTCGCTCGGGGTCCGCCCCGGCGATCTCGTAGAGCTTGCTCGCGGCGTCGAAGGCGCCCCAGACGTACGCCGACTCGGGCCGCTCGATGGTGCGTGCACCCGGCGCCCCGCCGTTCGCCTTCGGATAGCCGAAGCTGATCGCGTCGGCGTCGTTGCCCGGCATGTAGTTGGTGTCGTAGGCGATCAGCCCGTCGTCGTTGCCGTCGTAGTGCTCGAGCTGGCCCACGCCGTCCTGCTCGAAGTAGTAGGCGAACCGTTCGGCGACGTCGGCCCCGCCGCCGTGCACGTTGTAGGCCTCCAGCCCGGCCGTGCCGAGGTACTGGGAGTAGTGGTTGTTCCAGCTCGTGTGGCCCGGGCTGTCCAGGAACGCCGACGAGCCGGACAGCTCACCGACGTTCAGCACCTGGCCGTAGGCGAGGTACGGGTTGCGGATCCACTTGGTGTCCTGCAGGTGCATCGGCTGCGTGAGCACCACCGAGTTCTGGTAGAGGTTCACGCCCTCAATGGTGGTCGGGTACTGGTAGACGTACCCCGGCTCGTTCGCGTCCAGGCTGTTGTACCGCTCGCCCCACCAGCGGTACACGATCGCCTTCTCGATGGCCGGGTCCGGCACGTCGATGTACGGGATGTCGGCGGCCCAGCGCTCGTTGAACGCCGTCACGCCGGTCCGGAACGCCTCGTCCGGGGTCAGGGCCGCGTACTCGCGCAGCTGCTCCTGCCCTGCGGGCAGGCTCGCCGAGTACAGGGACCCGACGACGGAGAGGTCCACCGTGCCGCCGGCCGGCACCGTGACCTCGCGGTCCAGGTTGGTGCCGTTACGCGCGAAGCCGTCGGCCTTGAGGCCCACGGTCACGGACGACCACGGGGTGTCGACCAGCCCGTTGTTGGCGCCGCTGGTCAGGGTGCGCGTGCCGGTCAGCTCGTCGTCGGCGTCCGCGGCGCCCCGGGCGGTCGGGGAGGCGGCCCGCACCGTGAAGGTGACGTCGGTGGCGCCCGGGTTGGTGAAGGTGAGCGCGGAGAGCGCGGTGTTGTCGTAGGTGATCAGCTTGCGCAGGTCCGCCGTCACGCCCGTGGACCCGATCGTGTACCGGGCCTTCGCGTGGCTCGGCGCGTTGAACCGGGCGCTGCCCACCTCGGCGACGGTCTGCCCGGGCACGGTGATCGTGTAGAAGGCGCCCAGGTCGTTGGGGCCGCCCGCGAAGGCGTTGCCGCCGAAGCCTATCGTGCTCCAGCTCGCACCGCCGGCGCCGCGCAGGTAGAGGGTGCGCCCGCGGGTCTGGAGCACGTTGTTGCCCGACGCGCCGGTCACGCCCAGCACCCGGTCGAGGTAGAAGTCGGTGCCGCCGGCCGCCACGTCGGCGTCGAAGATCGAGCGGTACATGCTGTCCGCGGTGTACGGGACACCGGGTTCCAGCGCGTCCTGCACCGTGTCCAGGTTGCGGTAGACCGGGTCGCCGATGTCCAGGGAGTCCGTCAGGCCGTCGGTGTAGACGCCGACGTCGTCCTCGTTCCCGGGGAGCACCGGGGACGCCGCGTGGACGGGTCCTGCGTGCGCGGGCAGCGCCGCCACGCTCCCGCAGACGACCATCGCGGCCACGGCGGCGGCCGCGACCGCCCCTCTTCGTGTTCGTGCCGACATCACATGTCCTCTCCGTCGACTGCCAGGCACTCGGACGGACGAGGTGTGCCGCACGGGCGGAGGCCGCGCATCGCTGCGCTCCCCACCCTGGCTCGCGACGTGTCCGCCAGGTGGTGGTTCCCGCCGGCCCGCTCACCATCGAGGGGCCCGGCGCCGACCAGTGAAGCATCACCCCTCCGACTCCGGCAATGGTTTTCGGTGTTTTCGGTATGAGATCACCCATTGCGGCCTCATCCATACCGAAAAACACCGAAACCCATTGTTGGGCGCACGGCCGTGTGGCAGGGTCGGCGCGTCAGTGCGCCACGACGAAGTGCCACGACTGGAGGACGACATGAGACAGGTCCGAGCAGGACGGCCGGCCACGGCCGGCACGCTGGTGGCGGTGCTCGCCGCCGCGCTCTCCGTACCGGCGGCGCCGGCTTCCGCCGCCGACTCGTACGAGTTCACGAGCACGCAGAACCCGATCCTGGCCGACGGGAGCTACTACTCCGCCGACCCCGCCCCGCTGGTCGTCCCGGCCGGCGCCCCCGGCAACGACACCGGGGCCGACAAGCTCTACGTCTACACGGGCCACGACGAGGCCGGCGAGACGCGCAACGACTTCATCATGAACGAGTGGGGCGCCTTCGTGACGGCCGACCCCGACGCGGGGCGGTGGACGCACCACCCGTCCCTGATGCGCCCCGAGGACGTCTTCGACTGGGCGAGCCCCGGCCGCGCGTACGCGGGCGAGGTGCAGGAGGGTCTCGACGGCCGCTACTACTGGTACGTCCCGGTCCACGAGGCGGCCAGCCCGTCGAGCGACAAGTTCGGCATCGGCGTCGCCGTGTCCGACTCCCCCACCGGCCCCTGGACCGACCATGCGGGCGGGCCGATCGTCTCGCAGCGCCTGCCCACGCCCAACACCATCCACAACATCGACCCGACCGTGCTGGTGGACGGCGCCGGCGCCGACGCCCGCGTGCTCATGTACTGGGGCAGCTTCGGCAACCTGCGGCGGGTCGAGCTGGCGCAGGACATGAGGACCCCCGTGGGCGACGTCCGGACCGTCACGGGCCTGACCGGGTTCTTCGAGGCGCCCTGGCTCTTCGAGCGGAACGGCACCTACTACCTGGCCTACGCGGGCAACAACGCCGGACCCACCAGCGCGTGCACCCCGGCGAACTACCACGCCTGCATCGCGTACGCGACGGCGCCGTCGGCCGAGGGGCCGTGGACCTACCGGGGCACCATCCTGCGGCCGGTCTCGTCCACGACGAGCCACCCGGGCATCGTGGAGCTCGACGGCCAGTGGTGGATCGCGTACCACACGGCCGACGCCGAGGGCGGCAACCACTTCCGCCGGTCGGTCGCGATCGACGAGGTCGAGTGGGACGACACGCAGGACCCGCCGCGGATGCTCCCGGTGACGACCACGCCGGTGCGGCAGCCGGACCGCACGCCGCGGGCGAACATCGCGCAGGAGGCCCGCGTCACCGTGTCCAACGACCCCGTGCCGACGCAGTACTGGGTCAAGGCCCTCAACGACGAGATCGTGCGCCCCAACCCGCTGCCGCCGGACATGTGGGGCACGTGGACCGGCAACAACCCGCCGCAGCAGTGGGTGCAGTACACCTGGGACCAGCCGGTGCGCGTGTTCGGGTCGCGGATCGACTTCTGGAACGACCAGCCGCGGGGCTCGGGCGTCGGCGTGGCCGCGCCGGACGCGTGGCGCATCCAGTTCTGGGACGCCGACGACGGCTCCTGGGCGGACGTGTCCGGCGCCGACGGGTACCCGGCCGGCACCGCGGGCTTCCAGCCCACGTCGTTCGACCCGGTGACCACCACGCAGCTCCGGGCGGTGTTCGACGCGTCGACCAACGGTTCGACGTACTCCGCCGTCGCCGTCGAGGAGTGGGAGGTGCTCGCCGAGCAGGCCGAGACCGTGACGCCGCCGCGGCTGACCGTGGAGGTCGGCGAGACCGACCTGCCCGGCACGGTGCGCGCGGCCTACCCGGGTGGGGAGTTCCTGCAGGTTCCGGCCTACTGGGACGCGCTCACCGCCGACGACGTCGCCGAGCCCGGCTCGTTGACCGTCGAGGGTTCGGTGCTCGGTTACGCCGCGGGCCGCGTGACGGCGACCGTGACCGTCGTCGACCCCGGGGACACCTCGGGGGACGAGACCGCGCCCGAGGTGACCCTCACCCCGAGCGGCAGCGCGGGCACGGGCGGCTGGTTCCGCTCGGCGGTGCGCGTCCGGGTCGCGGGCACCGACGACGGCGGCGGCCGGGTCACGCTCGCGACCTCGGTCGACGACGGCGAGCCCGTCGTCACCGACCCCGTCCGGTACACCGACGTCGAGGTCGGGGGCGACGGCGAGCACACGGTCACCGCGACGGCCACGGACCGCGCGGGCAACACGTCGGCCGAGGCCGCGCTGGACGTGCGGATCGACGCGACCGCGCCGCGGAGCACGGCGACCGTCGACGAGCAGGCCCGTTCCGTGGCGGTCACCGCCGCGGACGCCACGTCCGCCGTCGCGCGGATCGAGGTGGCGGTGGACGGCGGCGGGTTCGAGCCGTACTCCGGCGCGGTATCCGCTCCGGACGGGGACCGGCACGACGTGCGGTACCGGGCCGTGGACCGGGCCGGCAACGTCGAGACCGCCCGGACGGTCACGATCCCCGCGGACCTCAGCGGCCCACTCACCGGCAACGTCGCGGCGCTGGCCACGCCGACGGCGTCGTACACGGCGGGCTGGAACTCGGTGCTCGCGCTCAACGACGGGCTCGACCCCGCGAGCCCGCCGCAGGCGCAGATCTGGGGCACGTGGTCGGGCGACCACCCGGCGACCCAGTGGGTGCAGTACACGTGGCCCCGGCCGATCCGGCTGACCGCCGCGGAGATCAAGTTCTGGGCCGACCAGCCGCAGGGCACCGGCGCGGGCGTGGGCGAGCCCGACTCCTGGGAGCTGTCCTACTGGGACGCGGCCGCACAGGACTGGGCGCCGGTGCCCGAACCGTCGGCGGCCGGCACGAGCACCGCGGCGTTCAACCGCATGACGTTCGGGCCGGTCACGACGTCACGCCTGCGGGCGACGGTCCACGCGAACGGCGACGGTACGCAGTACGCCGCCGTGGCCGCCACCGAGTGGCGGGTGCTCGCCGACGACCCGGGCACGGGCTCGCCCGCGTCTCCCGCCGTGACCGTCACGGCCGAGGTCCGCTGCCTCGCGGGTAGCGCGACCCTCGCCGTGCGCGCCGTGAACGACCACGACGGCCCGGTGGACGTCACGCTCACCACCCCGTACGGCACGCGCTCGTTCACGGACGTCGCGCCGGGGCGGGTCGCGTACCAGTCGTTCGCGGTCCGCGCGGCGCGAGCCGACGCGGGCGCCGCGGTGGTGCGGGTGACGGGCGAGGTCGACGGCGAGCGGGTGACCCGCGAGGTCGAGACGGAGTACCCGGCGGTGAGCTGCCTGCCCTGAGCGGCGCACAGGGCAGCACACGAGGCGGTGGG
The DNA here is from genome assembly GCF_040655935.1 of Promicromonospora sp. NPDC050262. Classification (NCBI taxonomy): domain Bacteria; kingdom Bacillati; phylum Actinomycetota; class Actinomycetes; order Micrococcales; family Promicromonosporaceae; genus Promicromonospora; species Promicromonospora sp. NPDC050262. The sequence continues at coordinate 14,514 of NZ_JBFAKX010000012.1, forward strand.
AACTTTGAGGGTTCCCACCGCCCTCGTGCCCGACACCGACTCGCCCAGGTCACCCGGAGCTTGCGTCCTGCAGATGCTGCCGGCAGAAGTCCGTGGTCCGCTGGTCGACGGTGGTGCAGAGCCGGATCGCCCATTGGACGTCGAACTCGCCGGTGCTTCCATCGGTTTCCCAATGGACGGTCAGGTGGTCTGCTCTCGCCGACCGGTCTTCCTGGGCGACCACCTCGATCAGCAGGGTGGCAACCTGCACCGAACCTGCTTCTCCGTCCTTGACGCACTCCCGTTCGATCGTGTGGCGCGTCGTGTCCGCGCCCAGGTCTTCGAGCGGCTCCCGGAAGCCGCCGATATCGCTGGGCCCGTTGGCCACGGAGTAGGCCACGACCTCGACTCCCGAGTCCGGCGGAGTCGTGACGGCCGTGACCTCACCTCCAGCGGCGCCCTCGACGCAGAGCGTCATCGTGCCTATCGAATTGTGCTCGCCGGGCGCAACATCGACGACACCTGACTCGACGCGAGACGTGTCCTCCGCCGCAGGTCTCACCTGGGCGTCGACATCGGCCGTACATCCTGACACCACCGTGAGCAGCACCAAGAGCGGTACTGCCCACCGCGCCACTGAGCCGTGCACCATCAAGGCTTCGTGATCCCCCGCGCTGACCCGTTGGGTCCGCCGGCCGCGCTGCTCCGACAGAGCTTCGCCGTCCCCGTCCACTCGCGCTGTTCCTCCAGCCAGGAGACTCGCTCCTTCGAAGCATTCGTGCGGTCCGGCCCAGGGTGACTGTAGTTCTCCGAGACGTGTTGCGCTGTGTCGACAACGTCTACGCAGCGCAACACAGTCAGCTCGCGAAGACGCTCCCCGCCGCGGTGCCGGACAGCAGCCGCGACGGGCGGGGCGCGGTCGGGTGCTGTCAGAGAGTCGGGAGCCAGACGCGCATCGTGGCTGGGCCGCGGTTGGCCCAGTCGTGGTACGCGACCAGCGGCACGTCGTGCAGCTCGGGGCGGGGCCGCGGTGCGACGTCGTCCGCCGCCGTGTAGGGCCAGCCGGCACCGTTGCTGTCACCAGCACCAGCACCAGCACCCAGCACGCCCGCGCGGACGTACACCGTGCCGTCCACCTCCCATGGCGGGACCGAGGTGTCGACCACGACGTCGTCCACGCCGCGACCGGCGCCGCCACCAGCACCAGCACCCAGCCCGACCGCCTCCAGGTCCACCGACTCCAGGCACAGCACCTCCGGGCCGCGCTGCACCGCGACGCAGCCGCGGACCGCGTCGATGTGCGGGTCGGGCACGACGAACCGCGGGGCGGCGTCGATGTCGAGCACCACCGCGCCGCCCGTCCGCGGGCCGGGCACCGCGACGAGCCCGGGACCCACCTCGCGGACGGGCCCGCCGTCCACCCGCACCCGGGCCGACGCCGACCACGCGGGCACCCGCAGGGTGAGCGTCCAGTCCCCCGCGGGCGCGGCCACGACGCGCACCTCGACGCGCCCGTCGGCCGGGTAGTCCGTGACGACGTCGAGCTCTACCCGCTCCCCCGACGGCAGCTCGGCCCGGATCTCGGCGGGGGCGTACTGGTGGAGCTGGACCCCACCGTCGTCCACCGTGGCGACGTACGCCGCGAGGCTCGCGAACGTGCGCGCCACGTTGGGCGGGCAGCACGAGACCTCGAACCACGGGGCGCGCAGCGACGCCTCGGCGCGCTTGCTCACCACGTCCGTGTCGACGTGCTCGGCCGGGACGCGCTGGTGCAGGGTGTTCGCGTAGAAGAACGACTGACCGTCGTGGGCCGGCGAGGTCGCGACCACGTTGGTCAGGGCACGCTCGATCGCGTCGGCGTACTCCACACCACCGCGGGCCAGCAGCAGGCGCCACGACACCATGACCGAGCCGACGCTCGCGCACGTCTCCGAGTACGCGCGGTCCGGGGGCAGCACCCAGTCGTCGCCGAACGCCTCGTCCTGGTGGTGCGAGCCCTGCCCGCCGGTCACGTACGTGCGGCGGGCCTGGGCGCGCGCCCACTGGCCGGCGACGGCGTCGAGCAGCTCGGTGTCGCCGGTCTCGACCGCCACGTCGACCGCGCCGGCGGCCAGGTAGTTGGCGCGGACGGCGTGCCCGTGCAGCACCTCGGACTGCCGCACCGGCACGACGTCCTGGTAGTAGGAGCGGCCGAACTCGATGTCGGCGAGCACGCCGTGCCCGTGCCGCTCGACGAACAGCGCCGCCTGCGCGAGGTACCGCGGCTCGCCGAGCGCCCGGCCGAGCTCGGCCAGGCCCACCTCGACCTCGGAGTGCCCGCAGATCCCCTGGCTGCCGTCCGCTCCGAACGTCGCGCACACGTGGTCGGCGCTTCGCCGGGCGACGTCGACCAGGAGGTCGTCGGCCCGGCCGGTGCGCGCCCGCGCGGCCGCAGCCTGGAAGAGGTGGCCCTGGCAGTAGAGCTCGTGGCCCCACTCCAGGTCCGTGTAGCGCGGCTGCTGCCCAGGGCGGCCGAACCGCGTGCCGAGGTAGCCGTCCGGCTCCTGGGCGGCGGACACCCGGAGCACGATCGCGTCGAACCGGCTCTGCAGGTCCTCGTCCGGCCGTCGCCCGAGCTCCCAGGCCATGGCCTCCAGCAGCTTGTACACCTCGGAGTCGCTGAACTCCCGGCCGCGCCGCTTCTCGGCCAGGCCGCCGGAGACCGCCAGGTCGAAGTTGCCCAGCCAGCCCTCGCGCTCGAGCCAGTGCTCGATGTGCGCCAGGGTGGCGGTCGCGTTCACCTCCTGGCGGCGGGCCCAGGGACCCCCGGTGATGCGCACCTGGTCGAGGCCGAGGGGGGTCAGGCGCCCGGTCGAGGGCACGACGGGCGCGGGCGTGGCGGCGCCACGGTGTCCGGTCGGGAAGAGCATGCGGAGACCTCCGGGAAGTGGTGGACGGGCTGAGCGGCGCACGGGCGGTCAGCCCTTGAGCGCGCCGGACATGAACCCGCGGACGTAGTGCCGCTGGAGCAGGAGGAACAGGACGACGCACGGCAGGGCCATGACGACGACGCCGGCCTCGGTGGCGCCGTAGTCGACAATGCCCATGACCTGCGCCCGGAGGTTCGCCACGGCGAGCGGGAGCGGGATCTTGGTGGAGTCCGAGATGAGGATGAGCGGCGCCACGAAGTCGTTCCACGCCGCCAGGAAGGCGAACAGGCCGACCGTGATGATCCCGGGCTTGACCGCCGGGAGCAGCACGGTGCGCAGCGCGCGGAACGACGAGCAGCCGTCCACGAGCGCGGCCTCGTCCAGCTCGCGTGGGACGGCGTCGAACGAGATGCGCATCATGAACGTCGCGAACGGGAGCTGGAACACCGTGAGCACGAGTGCCAGGCCGACCAGCGTGTTCTGCAGCCCGATCGCGTTGAGCATCACGTACAGCGGGATGAGCAGCGTGGCGTACGGGACCATGAGGATCGCGAGGGTGAGCAGGAACAGCACGTCGCGGCCCGGGAACTTGAACCGGGAGAACGCGTAGCCGCCCAGCACGGACGAGACGAGCGTGAACAGCACCGTCATCCCGGACACCAGCGTGGAGTTGAGGAGGTACTGGGGCAGCCCGGCCTGGTACTCCATGAGGGTGGCGTAGTTGCCCAGCCCCCAGCCGTCGACCTGGCTGCTGCCGGGCTGGGGCGCGACGGACGCGACCCCGGCCCAGATCAGCGGGAAGACGAAGACGAGCGCGAGGGCGCCGGTCAGCACCCAGTACGGGGTGCGCATGGCGATCCCCGCGAGCCGGGCCCGGGGCGCGCGCGGCCGGCGCCGCACCTGCGGCCGGGGCGGGCTGGCGGGGAGTGCGGTCGTTGTCATGTCAGTCCTCCTGGCCTGCGCGCATGGCGCGCATCTGGGCCACGTTCACGACGACGAGCACGACCAGGACGACGATCGACAGCGCGGCGGCGACGCCGAGGTCGTTCTGGCCCTGGAAGGCCACGTTGTAGATGAGCTGGACGACCGTGAGCGTGCTGTTGTCCGGCCCGCCCTTGGTCAGGATGTAGAACTGGTCGAACGCCAGCAGCGAGCCGGTGACGCACAGCACCGTGCACAGCGCCAGCGACGGGCGCAGCAGCGGCAGGGTCACGCTCACGAAGGTCTGCCAGCGGTTGGCGCCGTCCATGCGAGCGGCCTCGATCACGTCGTGCGGGATGCCCTGCAGCCCCACCATGAGCAGCAGCATGTAGAAGCCGGCGAACCGCCAGACCACCAGGAACACGGTGGACCAGAGCGCGCTCTCGGGGGTGCCGAGGAACGACACCGGCCCGTCGGCCAGCCCCAGGCGCTGCAGCAGCGGGGACAACGGGCCCACCTGGGGCGAGTACAGCGCGTAGAAGAGCAGCGACGCGGACGCGAGGCCGAGGGCGCTGGGCACCAGGATCGACGTGCGCAGCACCGCGGACCAGCGGCTCGACTCCTGCACCAGGAGCGCGAGCCCCAGGCCGAGCCCGATGAGCAGCACCGTGGCGATCACCGTGTACTTCAGCGTGAAGACCACCGAGTCCCAGAAGAACCGGTGCGTCAGCGCGTCCACGTAGTTCTGCGGGGCGTTGATCCCCTGGTTGCCGGCCAGGAGCGGCCAGTCGGAGAGCGACATCTGACCCACCAGCAGCACGGGCAGCACGAACAGTCCCACCACGAGCAGGGCGGTTGGCGCGGCGTAGGCCCAGCCGTGCAGGGCACGGCGGCGCGCGACGGCGACGACGGCGGGCCGGGTAGGCGGACGGGTGGAGGTTTTCGCGGGCACGGGAGGCTCCTTGTTCACACGGCGAGTTCACGGGCCGCGTGGTCCCGCCGCCCGGTGCGGCGGCGGGACCACGCTGACGTCGGCGGGGCGGCTACTGCCCCAGCACGGCGGTGATCTCCTCGTTGTCCGGCTCCACGGTGCCGCCGGGCCCGAACACCTCGTTGCGGATCATGGTCATCCACGGGCTGCCGGGGGCGTTGAACGCCTGCTGGAAGTTGATCGCCAGCGGGGTGCGGCCCTGCGCCGCGACCTCGTTGACGGCCAGGACCCGCGGGTCCTTCGACGAGTACTCGTTCTCCGCCAGGTCGGCGCGCGAGACCACGTCACCGTTCTTGGCGAGCACCTCGACCTGTGCCTCCTCCGACATCAGCCAGGACATGAAGTTCCAGGCCTGGTCGGCGTTCTCCGAGTCCTTGGAGATGCCGATGCCGTCGCCGCCCACGAAGGTGGACGCCCCGCCGTCGGGCCCCGGGATGGGGGCGACGCCCACCTCGCCCAGCGCCTCGTCCGCGGTGGCGAGCATGGTGGCCGGGAACGGCATCACACCCACCTCGCCCTCCAGGAACGGCCCGGTCCAGGTGGCGCCGGTCTCCTCCTTGGAGCCCTCGCCCACGGCGTCGGAGTCCACGAGGTCCTTCCAGACGCCGTACACCTCCTGGGCCGTCTCGCCCGCGAGGAGCGACTCCGTGCCCTCGGCGTTCATCACGTCCTCTCCCCCGGCCCAGATCTGGGGGAACCACGTGAACACGAGGCAGCCGCCGCAGTTGCCGCCGAAGTAGGTGCCGTTGACGTTGCCGCCCAGCTCGTCGACGGCCTTGGCCTGCTCGGAGAACTCGGCCAGCGTCGTCGGCCCCTGCTCGGGGTCCAGGCCGGCCTGCTCGTAGAGGTCCTTGTTGTAGAACATGACCGAGACGTCGAGCACGAACGGCAGCACGTGCTGCCGGCCGTCCAGCGTGCCCCCGGCCAGGTGCCCCTGGTTGATCTGGTCGGCGTGGTCGAGCTCTGCGATCGCGTCGGTCACGTCGGCGAACAGGCCCTGCTGCACCCAGTTGGGCACGTACACGATGTCGGCGGCGAACAGGTCGGGCAGGCCCCCGCTGCCCGCGGCGGCGCCGACCTTGGCCACGTAGTCGTCGTTCGGCACGACCGTGAGCTCGACCTGGTTCTCGTGCGACGCGTTGTACGCCTCGACCAGCAGGTTCGCCTGCTGCTCCAGCGGGGCGCGGGTCCAGAGCGTGAGCTCGGTGCCGTCGTCGACGCCCTCGGCCGAGACCTGCGCCTCCTGCGTGCCTCCGTCGCCGTCCGACGCGCTGCAGGCGGCGAGCGCCGTGCTCGCCAGGCCGGCCGCGAGGAACGAGGCCACGAGCCTCGCGCTCGCCCTGCGGTGGGTAGCCATCATCCGTCTCCTTGACTTCGTCGTCACTCGGCCGTTCGACGAGGATGGGATACCCGTTGCCGAAACCGTCCGAAAAGGCTTTCTGCGACTGTAGGGTGGGCGTGCCACCGCGTCAAGGACGAACCTTCGTCACGTTTGTGTTACACCTTTTCGGTACTGTTCGACATCGACACTCCAGGAGGAAGCCATGGCCTCGGGCGAAACGCCGCGCAACGCCACGCTGACCGACGTCGCCCGCCTCGCGGGCGTCTCGATCGCCACCGCGTCCAAGGCGATCAACGGTCGCGCCCAGGTGCGCGCCGAGACCCGCACCCGGGTGCTCGAGGCCGCCGAGCAGCTCTCGTTCGCGCCCAACGCGCTGGCGCGCGGGCTGCTCCAGGGCCGCACGGGGACGGTCGGCCTGCTCACGTCCGACCTGGAGGGCCGCTTCTCGATCCCCGTGCTGATGGGCGCGGAGGACGCCTTCGGCGCCGGCCAGGTGTCGGTCTTCCTGTGCGACGCGCGGGGGGACGCGATCCGCGAGCAGCACCACATCCGCGCACTGCTGTCCCGCCGCGTCGAGGGGCTGATCGTCGTGGGCTCGCGCACCGACCCGCGCCCGCCGCTGGCCGGCGACCTGCCGGTGCCCGTGGTCTACGCGTACGCGCCGTCCGAGAACCCGGAGGACATCTCCATCACGGCCAACAACGTGGAGGCCGGCGGACTGGCGATCGACCACCTGATGGCGTGCGGACGCCGGAGGATCGCCCACGTGACGGGCGACGCCTCCTACGCGGCGGCGCAGGACCGCAGCCGCGGCGCGGAGCGCGCCATGGCGGAGGCCGGGCTGGAGCTCGTGGGCGGCCGCACGTTCTTCGGGTCGTGGAGCGAGGGCTGGGGCCGTGGGGTGGCGGCCATGATCCTGGACCAGTACCCGGACGTCGACGGCTTCTTCTGCGGCAGCGACCAGATCGCCCGGGGCGTCCTCGACACGCTGCGCGAGTCGGGCCGCGACGTGCCCCGGGACATCTCCGTGATCGGGTTCGACAACTGGGCCGTGCTCACCACGAACACCCGGCCGCAGCTGACGAGCGTCGACATGAACCTGGAGCAGGTGGGCCGCGTGGCCGCGCGGCGGCTGTTCGAGGCGATCGAGGGACAGGCCGCCTCGGGCATCGAGGAGCTACCGTGCCGCATAGTGACCCGGGAGTCGTCGGTCCCGGTCCCGTGACCTCGCCGCCGCCGGAAGGAACCTGACGTGGAGTGGACGCAGCTCGCCGGGGACCTCCTGGGCGTCTTCTTCTTCGCCGTGTCAGGCTCGCTGCTCGCCGCCCAGCGGCAGTTCGACATCGTCGGGTCGCTGCTGCTCGGCACCTGCGTGGGCCTGGGCGGCGGCATCCTGCGCGACGTGATCCTCGACGTCGGCGTGCCCCGGGCCTTCGACTCGCCCGTCTACCTGGTCCCGCCCGTGGTCGCCGCGGTGGTCGTGTACTTCTTCGCACACGTCGTGCGGCGCTTCCACGACCTGCTGATCACCTTCGACGCCGCCGGCATGGCCCTCTTCGCGGTCACCGGCACGCTCGTCTCGCTCGCCGCGGGGATGAACCCGGTGGCGTCCGCGATCCTCGGCCTGGTGACGGCGGTGGGCGGCGGCGTCATCCGCGACGTCATCGCCAACGACGTGCCGCAGATCTTCCGCGCCCGGGGCCTGTACGCCATCCCGGCGCTGCTCGGGGCCGCGCTGACCAGCGCGCTGGTGTGGGCGGGCTGGTTCAACCTCGGCACGGGCTCGGCCGTCGCCGCGCTGGTGTTCGCGCTGCGGATGGTCTCCCTGCGCTACCGCTGGCAGGCGCCGCCGGCGGGCAGCCCCGGCACCGCCTGAGCCCGGCCGGCCTCTGCCCACCGGCCCGCACCGTACGGAAGGATGCACCGTGACGACGGCGCGACCCGTGCCGGGTCGAGGGGAGACGGCATGACGAACGATCGCACGACCGGGACGGGCGGCCTGGCGGGCCGCGGCCACCTGCTGCGGCTCGGGGCGCCGCGCGACACGGCGGCGGTGCGGCACCTGGTGACGTTCCTCGTGGCGAGCGTCGTGACCGTGCTCGCCACCCGGGCGTACCTGGCGGCGACGGGCTACCCGCAGATCGGCGGGGGCGGGCTGCACCTCGCCCACGTGCTGTGGGGCGGGCTCCTCATGGCCCTGGCGATGATGCTCCTGCTGTCGTACGTCGGCCCGGTGCCGCGCTCGCTCGGCGCCCTGCTCGGCGGCGTGGGCTTCGGGCTGTTCATCGACGAGGTCGGCAAGTTCGTCACCTCCGACAACGACTACTTCTACGCCCCCACGGCCGCGATCATCTACTTCGTCACGGTGGTGCTCGTGCTGGTCGTCGAGGGCCTGCACGGCCGCCGGGCGCACCACCCGGCCGAGTACCTCGCCGTGGCCGCCGACCGGCTCGCCGCCGGCCTGGCCGGCGGGTTCACGCCCGCGGCCCGGGAGGAGGCGCGCGGGCTCGCCGCGAAGGGCGCCGGGGAGCCCGGCGCCCGCCTGGTCGCCGACCTGGTCGAGACCGTGCCCGCCGACGACGCCGATGTGCCCGACCCGGTCCGCGCCGGGGTGCGGGGCGTGGTCCGGTGGCTGGACGCGCTCGTGGACCGGGCGTGGGCCGCGTGGCTGGTCATCGTGCTGCTCCTGCTGGTCGGCGCGGCGGAGGCGACCGTCGGCGTGCGCGTCCTGGCCGGGCAGGTGCCCGGCGTGCCGGCATGGACGGGCGCCGCGATCCTCGCGGCCGTGGGCGTGTCGGTCGTGCTGCTGGGCGTCGGCGTGGTGGTGGGCCGCCGCAACCACCTCCAGGGCGCCGTCTGGGTGCGCCGCGCAGTGCTCGTGAGCCTGTTGTTCACGCAGCTCCTGGTGTTCCGGGCCGTGCGGTGGACGGCGGCGTTCGGCCTGGTCCTGGACGTGCTGGCGTTCGTTGCGCTGGAGGTCCTGCTCCGCGAGGAGCGCGGGGTGCGGGCCCGCACGGCGTGACCCGCACCCCCCGCTCACGTCACTGCCCGGCGGGCCGCACCACGCGGGCCGAGCCGCCGCCGAGCCGCACCGGCTCCGCCACGGCGGTCAGCAGCCCGTCCGGGCCGATCTCGATGGCGGTCGCCGCCCCGATGGCGTTCGCGGTCGGCACGAGCGTGTGCCCGTACGCGGTCAGGGCGGTGCCGTAGGCGTCGACGAACGCCTGCTCGGCCGTCGTCCGCGTGCCGTTCTGCGGCGCCGCCCGTGGCGCGGCGATCGCCTCCTGGACGGTCATGCCGAGGTCGATCCGGTTGACCAGCATCTGGGAGACCGCCGAGATGATGTTCGACCCGCCCGGCGACCCCAGTGCGAGCACGGGGCTCCCGTCCTGCAGCACGATCGTGGGCGCCATGGACGAGCGCGGGCGCTTGCCGGCCTCGATCCGGTTCGGGTCGTCGGCGTCGTACTCGATGCTGAAGTCGGTGAGCTCGTTGTTCAGCAGGAACCCGCGCCCGGGCACCACGACGCCCGACCCGCCGATCTGCTCGATCGTCAGGGTGTACTCGACCACGTCGCCCCACTTGTCCACGGCCGTCAGGTTCGTGGTCGACGTGCTCTCGGTGTCCTCGGGCACGGTGCCGGGCGAGGCCGTCCCGTCGCACACGCCGTCGTACGAGCGGGCGTCACCCGGGGCGACCGGCTTGGGCGCCGCGGCCCGGGGGTCGAGCAGGCAGGCGCGCTCCCGCGCGAACGTGTCGTCGAGCAGCCCGGCGACCGGCACGTCGACGAAATCGCCGTCGCCCAGGTACGCGGCCCGGTCGGCGAACGCCAGCGCGCTCGCCTCGAAGAAGTGGTGCCGTACGGCGGTGTCGTCCAGTGGCGCCAGGTCGAACTGCTCCAGGATGTTCAGCGCCTCGCCCACGGTGGTCCCGCCCGACGCCGGCGGCGCCATCCCGTAGACGTCGTACCCGCGGTAGGAGAAGACGGTCGGGTCACGGTCCACGACCTCGTAGGCCGCGAGGTCCTCCGCCGTCATCGAGCCGGCGGGCACCGGGAGGTCGGTGCCCTCGGCGACCGGCGGGGCCTGCACGGCGCCGGCGATCTCCTGCGCAAGCGCCCCCTCGTAGAACGCGTCGACGCCCCCGGCGGCGATCGTCCGGTAGGTCGCGGCGAGGTCCGGGTTGCGGAACACCGAGCCCACGGCCGGCGCCGAGCCGTCCGGCAGGAACAGGTCGCTCGTGGAGGTGATCGCCTCGAACCGCTCCTGGTTGGCCACGGTCTGGTCGTGGAACAGCTTGTCCACGACGAAGCCCTGCTCCGCGACCGCCGTCGCCGGGCGCAGCGCCTGGGTCAGCGTCGTGGTGCCCCACCGCTCCAGCGCACGGTCCCAGGTGGCGGGCGTCCCGGGGACGCCGACGCTGACGCCGCCGGTGACCAGGTCCGGGTAGAACGGGTACGGCTCCCCCGTGGCCGGGTCCACGAAGACGTCGGGCCCGACGCCGGCCGGCGCCGTCTCGCGCCCGTCGATGGTCTCGACCTCGCCGGTGCCGGCGTCGTAGTGCACAAAAAAACCACCGCCGCCGATCCCCGCGCTGTACGGGTCGGTCACGCCGATCGCCGCGGCCATCGCGACCGCGGCGTCGGTGGCGTTGCCGCCCTGGCGCAGCACCTTCAGGCCCACCTCGGAGACGACCGGGTCCAGCGAGCTGACCGCGCCGCCGTAGCCGACCGACGTCGGCACGCGGGGTGGTTCCTGCTGCCCGCCCGCGGCCGCGAGCCCTGCCGGGCCCGCGAGCCCGCCAGGGTCCGCGGCACCGGCCGGGCTCGCGGCGAGCGCGCCGGACAGCGCGAGGGCGAGCGCCCCCGTGACCGCTGAGGAACGAACGACGAGTCTCTTGCGCATAGGGATACGTCCTCCTGAGGAACCCACGTGGCCCGCAACGGGATGGCACAACTCAGACGCACGAACCATCCACAACGGTGCATACCGGAAGGACCATATTTCACCTCAGGGTGCTCAGGACCGCCACCACGCCGTGCTCCTCGATCGGTCCGGTGACCTCGTCCGCGGCATCGATGACGGCGGCCGGCGCGTGCCCCATCGCGACGCCGCGCGCGGCCCAGGTGATCATCTCCAGGTCGTTGACCCCGTCCCCCACCGCGAGGGTCGAGGCCGGATCCACCCCGACCCGCTCGCGGATGCGTTCCAGCGCCGTCGCCTTGCTCAGGGACCGCGGCGTGACGTCGACCCAGTCGGGTCCGGCGGGGGTCGCCGTGACCCCCAGCTCGCGCAGCGGCTCCAGCAGGGTCAGCACACCGTCCCCGCGCAGGATCACGCGGGCGGACGGCACGTTCCACAGCTCCGTGTCCGCGACCCGGCGCTGCTCGCCGTTGACCAGGCCCCGCTCGAAGACGCGGTTGACCCGGTACCCCCAGCCCACCTCCTCCACCCCGACCTGCACCGCGGGCAGGGCGGCGCGCGCGAGGCGGACCACCGGCCCGACGTCGAACGAGTGCATCGTCTCGATCCGGTAGCCGCTGGGCAGGGTGGTGTCGACACGCGCGACCACCGCCCCGTTGGACGCGACGGCCCAGCCCTGGTCGATGCCGAGCTGGCCCGCGACGGGGAGGACCCCCACCAGCGACCGGCCCGAGGCGAGGACCACGTGGTGGCCCGACCTCCGCACCTCCCGGACGGCCCCGACCGTCACGGCCGGGACGATCCCGTCGGGCCCCAGGAGCGTTCCGTCGATGTCGAGAGCGACCAGGGTGCGGGTCACGGTGCTCTCGTGGGGAGCGGCCACAGGGGCCGTCCGCAGGTCGGTGATGGAGGACGACGTCACGGTGCCGGTCGGGTGTGTCATGTACCTCAGACGCGCGCCGCGCCGGGATGTCACAGCACTTCTGTGACCAGTTGTTGGCAGAGTGAAGAGATGACGACACGGAGACCTTCTCTCGCCCTCACCATGCTCGCCCTCGTCGTGCTGACCGTCGCGGCCTGGTGGATCTTCCTGGGCCGGGACACCGTCCGGGACGTCGACCCCGCGACGGGGGCCGTCACCGGACCCTACGAGGCTCCCCAGGTGGTCGCCTGCGCGCTCGTGCTCGTCGCACTGGTGGTGGTCGGCGCGCTGACCGTCCCCGCGTGGGTCGCGGTGCTCGCCGTGGCCCTGCCGTTCACGGTCGCGTGGACGGTGCAGGCGGCGTCGGACGACGACTCCGGGCTCTGGGCCGTCGGCGCGCTGCTGGTGCTGGTGGGCACCCTCGCCGGCGGCGCGGTCGTCGCCGCCGTCACGCGGGCCGTGGCACGCGGCCGGGCGTCCCGGGGCGCGACCGCGCCCTAGGCCGGTCGCGCGCCGCGCCTGCGTCAGACGACGGCCGCGGCGCCCACCGTCCGCAGCCCGGCCATGCTCCCGTACAGCTCCTGCAGCCGAGCCACCTCGTCGGCGTCGGCGAACTGCGCGATCCCGCGCCCGAAGTCCTTGGCGGTCTCGATCGCGAAGCGGACGGCGGTCTCGACGTCGTGCAGGTCGGTGGCGCCCGTGGCGGAGCCCGCCACGGCCGTCTCGGTGACGATCGCCAGGCCGACGACCGGCACCGCGGTGGCCGTGGCGGGCTGCACGATCGAGTTCACGTGGAACAGGCCGTTCCCGTAGGGCGTGATGTCCTGCATCGTGATCGGCATGACGGCCGGTGCACGGCCGGTGGTGCGGCTCGCGACGTCGAGCAGCGTCTCGGAGACCCGCACGATCCAGCCGTCGACGATCGTGGGCGTGATCGCGATGCCCTTGTGGTTGCAGACGCGGTTGCCCTTGGTGGTGTCGACGGACAGGATCGCGTCCATCTCGTCCAGCACCTCGTGCCGGTTGCTCGTCTCCTGGTCCACGGCCGAGCTCATGAACGGCACCGGGTCGTGCGGCTGGGTGGGCGCGTCCGGGTCCACGTGCGTCGCGACGATCACGTCGCCGGGCAGGTGCTCGCCGCGGGTCCGCATCGCGGTCAGCTTGGCGGCGACGGTGAGCGCGGTCAGGGCGCCGTCGCCGTCGCTCACGAACCCGATCTGCTCAGGACGCGCGCCCAGGCCGCCGAGGCGGCCGAGCACGCCGAGCGTCGGGGCGCCGCCGCCGGCGCGCTTGCCGTCGGTCCCCGGGATCACGACGCGGACGAAGTCGGTGGTGCCACCGGGCCCGTCCACGACCTCGACCTCGATGGTGTCGGGCGCCGCCCCGAGGCTCGCGAGGTGCTCGGCCACGGCGGCGCCGCGCACGGCAGGGTCGTCGAGCAGGTCGAAGACGGCGATGAGATGGCTCCAGGACATGGGTGTGCCTCCTAGTGGGGTGGTTGGTCCGGGTGTGGGGGGTGGGTGCGCGGGGCCGGGTCAGTCCGGCACGGGCCGGCCGAGCGCCGCGCCCGCCGCGGCGAGGACCGCGTCGACCACGGGGACATCGAGCCTCATGCGCCGAGCACCTCCGCGGCCAGCCGCGCGGCGACCGACCGGGCGACCACGACGGGCAGGCCGCTCGCCTCGGCCACGACGTCGCGCATCGCGGCGGTGTAGCCGAAGCAGTCCAGGGCGATCACCTCCGCGCCGTCGTCGGCCAGCCGTACGGCGGCCGCGCGCAGCGCGGGCTCGCCCTCGGTGTACGGCGAGCTCGCCGCCACGGTGACGCGGGTACCCGCTCCCAGGACCCGGGAGAACTTGCGGACGGTGTCCTGCGCCTGCTCCGCGAGAGGCGCGACGACGCCCACCGTGCCGCCGTCGCCCGCGAACGCCGCGACGGCGTGCGCGATGATGCGGTCCGGCACGAACAGCGGCTTGCTGTGCGCGAGGGCCGGGAACGGCCCGGTGCAGGCCAGGAGCACCGCGTCGACCTCGCGCTCCAGGTCGGCGATCAGGGCGGGCAGCCGCCGCAGCACGGCGGCCTCGCCGATGACGGCGGACCCTCCGCCGGCGAGCCGGGTGGTCAGCACGTGGTCGCCGGGCTCGGGCGCGAAGGACGCGACCTGCTCCGGGGAGCATCCGTCGAGCACGCCGCGCTCGACGAGCGTGACGCCGGGCAGCAGCGGGGCGAGCTCGGGTGTCAGGTCGACGCGGGGCGTCTGCCCGATGGTGACGACGCCGAGCCGGGTCGGCCGTGCGGGGCGCGCCGTCATCGCCAGATCATCCTTCCGACCGAGTACAGGGAGTCGCCGGCGATCAGGCCCGCCCCGACCAGCGCGGTCTCGCGCTCGCCCTCCTCGCCGCGCACGCGGCGCCACACCAGGCGGGCGACGAGGGCGACGAGCACGAGCCAGCCGGCGTTCGGCGTGGCCACCAGCAGGCCGGTGGCCAGGAGCACCCCGAGCTGGCGGCTTGGTCCGCCGACGAGCTGCACGACGGCGCCGGGAACGGCCCAGACGAGCAGGTTGACCAGCACGGCGGGGTCGGTGATCCCGGCCTGGATGGTGTCCACGTAGACCTTCGCGGTGGGCGGCACCTGGCCGCTCTCGAACAGGCTGGGCCAGACCAGCGCGACGATGCCGATGGCCACGACGAAGCCGAGGATCGACGCCTTGAGCTGCTCGCGGCGGCCGTCCAGCTCGAACGCCGTGTACGGGCGGCGGTCGCGGCGCAGCAGCCAGCCCGCCTTGAAGTCGTAGCCCATGTCGGCGAACGCGGGGCCCGTCGAGGCGCAGTAACCCACCAGGAGGGCGAGCGGGACCGTCGGGAACTGCAGCACCAGGCCGAGGATCAGGAAGATCAGCGTCACGGCGAAGGCCGGGAACCAGCCGGCGTGCATGGCGGCCAGGCCCACGATGAGCTCGTGCACGATGGCGGCCACGGCCGCGAAGAGCGCGAACCCGAGGATGCCCCACCACGGCAGCTCGACCCAGACGCCACCGGCGATCGCCAGCACGACGGCGCCCAGGAGGAACATCACGAACCCGGACCCGAGCGCGCTGCGCAGCGTGCGCTCGCTCACCGTCGGCACCAGCGACGGGTCGTCCTTGGCGGCCTCCTGGAGCGCGGCCTCCTTCTCCACGGCCCGTCGGGACGGCCGGCCGAAGAGCATGACGCCGATCTGGGCGAGCGCCACGAGGCCCGCGCCGATCATCACTCCGTGCGGCACGTAGAAGGCGTTGAGGTCCAGGCCGGTCAGCGCCGGCACGTACTGCGCCACCAGCAGGCCGACGGCGAACATCAGCAGCGCCCAGACGTTGCCGATCATCGCGATGCCGGCCGCGGACATCGGCAGGCCGAGGAACGACGCGCCGAACCCGACGATCCCGCCGCCCACGAGCAGGGCCGCCTGCTTGCCGCCCCTGTCCCCGGCGCGGATCGTCTCCGCTGCGGCAACACCCGGCGGCCAGGCCGCGTCGGCGGGCAGGAACCGCGAGCCGTACGCGCGGTAGAGCACGTACACGTCGATCGCCAGGCCGAGGCTCGCGCCGAGCAGCATCGGCCACACGAGGTCGGGCCGCCCGAACAGGAACGGGATGGCCATCGGCGTCAGCAGCGAGTTGGCCGCGGCGAAGGTCGCACCCGAGATCGCCGACTGCACCAGGTTCTGGCGGTTCACGTCGCGCATCCGGTGCAGCCCGGCGAACCCGATGCGGCCGATCAGCATCGCGACGACGGCGCCGATGACGCTGGTGTTCGGGGAGACGCCGAGCGTCGTGATCATGTGGATGCCGATGACCGCGCCGACGACGCTCATCGCGAGGGTGATGATCGCCGTGCGCGGCTCGAACGCCCGCGGGTGCCGCGCAGTCGCCACGGCCTGCGCGGGATCGCTGACGGGTGAAGCTGCCATGGGGTGAGCCCCTTCGAGGAGTGGTGCTGCGGACGGCGCGGTGGCCGCCCGGTGGAGGACGTTGCCGAGCACCGTGCGCCACGACGGCCCCCACCGACAACCAGGTCCCACTATCTGGGAGTTACATTCATATTTCGGGCCGTCGGTTACGATGCGGTCGACCGAGAGGAGCGACCGTGCCACCAGCAGAGACACCCGATCCCGCGACGTCCGGACCGACACCACCGGCGCCGGAGAGCAGCTCCCCGCTGCAGACCGTCGACCGCGCTCTCCAGGTGCTGCTCTCGTACAGCGAGACGCGCACGGAATGGGGCGTCTTCGAGCTGGCGGAGGAGTTCGGCATCACCAAGTCGACCAGCCAGCGCCTGCTCGCCGCGCTGGCGGCGCAGGGCTTCCTGGCCGCCGACCCCTACACGCGCCGCTACCGGCTCGGCCCCGCGATGTGGCGCATGGCCGCGCTCTGGGAGCGCGGCGGCGGGCTCGCCCGGCTCGCCGAGCAGGTCCTGGCGGAGCTCGCCGCGACGACCGGCCGCACGGCCTCCTTCACGATCCCGGACGGGTTCCACGTGCGCTGCATCGCCGCCGTCGACGGCGAGCACGGGCCCGTCCGCTCGCACCCCCTGGTCGGCGACCTCTACCCGGCCCACGCGGGCGCGACGTCGCGCGCCTACTTCGCGTTCCTCGACCCGCTCGCGCGGCGGAACATGCTCAGCGGGCGGCCGTTCGCCCGATACACCGAGCTCACCGAGGTGGACGAGGCCGGCCTGGACCGCCTCTTCGACGAGACCTACCGCGCCGGCTGGGCCTGGTCGGACGGCGAGTACGACTCGACGACCCGCGCCATCGCGGCGCCCGTGCTGATCGGCTCCAACCCGGTCGGATCGATCTCCGTGGTCGAGCCCAAGGTGTTCGAGTACGACGACGACCTGCGCGAGCAGGTGCCCGCGCTGCTCGACGCCGCGAAGCAGCTCGCCGGCCTGCTGCACCGCCCGCCCACCCCGGCCCAGCGCGACTGGCGGCGCGGCCGGTCGCGCACCGCGCGCCCCTGAGCCCGACGACTGCCAGAGAACCCCACCACCACGAGGTAGGACACCCATGCGACTGCTGCTCCTGTCGAACTCCACGAACCACTCCGCCGGCTACCTCGAGCACGCGCTCGACACCGTGCTGACCTTTCTCGACGGCGCCGCCCTCACGTTCGTCCCCTACGCCCTGGCGGACCACGACGCCTACACCGCGAAGGTCGCGGCGGCGCTGACGCCGCACGGCACGCGCGTGACCGGGCTGCACGAGGCCGCCGACCCGCGGGCCGAGATCGAGCGGGCCGAGGCCGTGTTCGTGGGCGGCGGCAACACGTTCCGCCTGCTCGACACCCTGCAGCGCCTCCACGTGCTGGCCCCGCTCGCGGCCCGGGTCCGCGCGGGCCTGCCCTACATGGGCACGAGCGCGGGCACCAACATCGCCGGGCCGACCATCCGCACCACGAACGACATGCCGATCACGCAGCCTGCGTCGTTCGAGGCCCTGGGCCTCGTGCCGTTCCAGCTCAACCCGCACTTCCTCGACGCCGACCCGGGCAGCACGCACCGCGGCGAGACCCGCGAGCAGCGGCTGGCGGAGTTCCTGGAGGTCAACGACGTACCCGTGCTCGGCCTGCGGGAGGGCACCTGGCTCTCGGTCCAGGACGATGCCGCCCGCATCGGCGGGACCGCCGTCGGCGCCGCGGCGCCGGGCCCCGCCGTGGTGTTCACGCGCGGCGCCGCACCCCGCGAGGTGAGCGGGGACGTGAGCGAGCTGCTCGGCACCACGCCCCGGTTCGACGCGCCCACGGCGGCCTGACCGAGGCGCGGGCCGCGGCGCGGGCCGGCAGCCCTCAAGTGGCGTAGACCGCGATCTCGGTCGCCTTGACCACGAAGTAGGCCGCTGACCCCGGGGCGAGGTCGAGCTCGGCGGCCGCCTGGGGCGTGACGTCGGCGCTGAGCTCCTCGGTGCGCACCCGGATCTGGCCGCCCTGCGGCTCCAGGTGCGTGATCGTCACCCGGAGCGCGTTGCGCGGGCTGCCGCCGGGGTCGTCGAGGAACACCGACACGGCGCGGGGCGGGAACACCGCCACCGCGGGGTCGCCCGTACGGGGCACGGGACCGTCGGGCTGCCCCTCGATCCGGAGGCCGGCCGGGGTCAGCACGGCGCCGTCCCGCCAGGTCCCGGTGATCATGTTCAGCCCGGCGATCTGCGCGGTGAACCGGCTGCGGGGCTGGGCGAGCACCTGGGCGGTCTCCCCCTGGTCGACGATCCTGCCGTCCTCGATGACGGCGACCTCGTCGGCGAGCAGCAGGGCGTCCAGGGCGTCGTGGGTGACCAGCAGGACGGTGCGGTCGGCCAGCACCCGGCGCAGGGTCTGGCGCAGGGCCGGGGTCACGGCGACGTCGAGGGCGGCCATCGGCTCGTCCAGCAGCAGCAGCCGCGGGTCGGCGGCCAGGGCCCGGGCCACGGCCGCGCGCTGCGCCTGCCCGCCGGACACCTGGGCGGGGCGCCGGTCGGCCAGCTCGGCGATGCCGACCTCGCCCAGCCAGTGGCGGGCGACCGTCCGGGACCCGGCCCGGCCCGCGCCGCGGCTGCGCGGTCCGAACGCGACGTTGTCCAGCAGGCTCAGGTGCGGGAAGAGCAGGGGCTCCTGCGCCAGCAGCGAGACCTGCCGGTCGTGCGGGGCGACCAGGACGTCCCGCTCGTCGTGACCGGTGACGGTCAGGGGACGCCCGTCCAGCACGACCCGGCCGGTGTCGGGGCGCAGCAGCCCGGCGGCCACGGCCAGGGCGGTGGACTTCCCGGCGCCGTTCGGGCCCAGCAGCGCGAGGGTCCGGCCGGGGGCGATGTCGAAGGTGAGGTCGACGCCCCGGTCGGCCACGGCGGCGTCGTAGTGGAACGTCACAGGCTGCTCCTGCCCTGCCGGGCGAACCCGATGACCAGGATCGCGACCACCACGAGGACCAGCGAGAGGGCCACGGCCGCCTGGGCGTCGGTCTCCCGGCGCAGGTAGATCTCCAGCGGGAGGGTGCGGGTGACGCCTTGCAGGCTGCCGGCGAAGGTGATGGTGGCCCCGAACTCGCCCAGCGACCGGGCGAACGCCAGCACGGCGCCCGAGACCAGGCCGGGCAGCACGAGCGGCAGCGTGACGCGCCGGAACACGGTGGTCGGACGGGCGCCCAGCGTGGCGGCCACGACCTCGTACCTCTGCCCGGCGGTGCGCAGCGCACCCTCGAGGCTGACCACGAGAAAGGGTAGGGCGACGAACGTCTGCGCCAGCACGACCGCGGTGGTGGAGAACGCGACCTGGATACCGAGCACCTCGAACGTCTCGCCGAGCAGCCCGCGCCGCCCGAACGTGTACAGCAGCGCGATGCCGCCGACCACGGGCGGCAGCACCAGGGGCAGCAGCACGAGGGACCGCAGCACGCCCTGCCCGCGAAAGGTCGTGCGGGCCAGGACCAGCGCCATGGGAACGCCGAACAGGACGCACAGCAGGGTGCTGGTGCCGGAGGTGCGCAGGCTCAGCAGCAACGCCTCGACGGAGGCCGGCGAGACGAGCAGGTCGAGGAACCGGCTCCACGGCGTGCGCAGCACGATCGCCGCCAGCGGGAGCAGCACGAAGGCCGCTCCCGCCGCGGCGGGGACGAAGATCCAGGCCGGGACGCCGACCCGGCCGGACGGGGCCGCCATGTCACGGGGCCGGCGCGAACCCGGCGTCCCGCAGGACGGTCTGCCCGCCCTCGGCCAGGACGAGGTCGACGAACTCCTGGGCCAGGTCGGCGTTCGCACTGTCCGCGACGGGCGCGATCGGGTAGACGTTCACCGCGGCGGCCGCCTCGGGGAACTCGATGCCCTCGACCTCGTCGCCCGCGCCGATCACGTCGGTCACGTACACCAGCCCGGCGTCGGCCTCACCGGTGGTGACCTTGGCGAGCACGTCGGTCACCGACTGCTCCTCGCTCACCGGGGCGAGCTCCACGCCCGCCGACTCGGTGACCTTCTGGGTGGCGGCGCCGCACGGCACCTCCGGGGCGCAGACGACGAGGTTGAGGTCACCGGCCAGGTCGTCGAGGTCCGCGACCCCGGCGGGGTTGCCCGGGGGCACCGCGATCTCCAGGGTGTTGGACGCGAACGCGACCGGCTCGGCGCCCTCCAGCCCGTCCGCGGTCAGCTTCTCCATGTTGGCCTCGTCCGCCGAGGCGAACACGTCGGCCGGGGCACCCTCCTGGATCTGCGCCACCAGGTCCGAGGAGCCCGCGAAGCTGAACTCGACCTGCACACCTGCGTGCGCCTGCTCGAACTCGTCGCCGATCTGCTCGAACGTCGCGGTCAGCGACGCCGCCGCGTACACGGTCAGGGTCGTCTCCTCGGCAGCGGCAGCGGCACCGTCCGTCGCGCCGGTGTCACCCGACCCGCCGGACCCGCAGCCGGCCACCGCGGCGGCCAGCAGCAGTGCGGCGGTCGTGATCGAGAGCGTTCGCCTCATGACTCTCCCTTGGCTGCCTCCACGATCACCGTCGTGGACTTGATGACGGCCACCGCGACCGAGCCCAGCTCCAGGCCCAGGTCGCGTACCGCCTCGCTGCTCATGAGGGACACCACGCGGAACGGCCCGCACTGGAGCTCGACCTGGGCCATCACCGCATCCGTCCGGATGTCGGTGACCAGGCCCACGAACCGGTTGCGCGCCGAGCTCGCGGTCCCGCCGGGCGGGCCGGGCAGGGTGGCCTGCTGGCGCGCGACCAGGGCCACCTCGTACCCGTCCACGACCTTGCGGCCCGACTCGTCGTTGGTCGCGGTCAGCAGGCCCTTGTCGACCCACCGGCGCACGGTGTCGTCGCTCACCCCCAGGTAGGTGGCGGCATCCCGGATCCTCATGTGCGGCACGCCGACGATCCTAGTGCCGAGAAGTCGGACGCGGGAACACCTTCCGGTCACGATCTGCGGAGGACAGCCGGGCCTGCCAACCCTACTGCTCGGCGACGCGCGTGCGCTGGTAGTGGCGCCGAGCCTTGAACCGGTTGCCACAGAGGGCCATCGAGCACCAGCGAGCGGTGTTCGCGTTGCTGCGGTCGAGCAGGAAACGGCGGCACTCGGGATTCGCGCACGGCCGCAGCCGGCCCGGGTCGCGCTCTCCGATCGCCACCCAGGCGAGCAGCGCGCGTGCCGCGAGCCGCTCCTCCGCGGACGCCTGCAGCTCCCAGCGGACCGCGCCGTCGCGCACCCGGGGACGCAGCACGATCCGCTCGACGTCGTCCGCCAGCGCCTGCGGCCCGGAGCCGTCGCGGACGGCGCGCTCGATCACGTCCCGGACGCGCCGGAGCGCCACGGTCTCCTCGGCGGACCCAGCCCCGTCGCGCGCCGTGGCCCAGCTCATCGCGGCCCGTCGGTCCGCGAGCTCGTCGACCCGCTCGCCGTCGACCACGGGTGTCGTGTTCAGCAGGTCCAGCAGCAGGTTCTCGTCGTCCCGGGTGACCAGGTCCATCCCTAACCTCCTTAGTCGGTGTTGACAGGTTAGCACCCGCGGTGCTGTCATAACCAGACAACACCAACTGAGAGGGTTAGCATCATGGCGGCCATCCACCACCGGTTCACCGACGTCGACGGTCACCGGATCTTCTACCGCGAGGCCGGACCGGCGGACGCACCCACGGTCGTCCTGCTGCACGGGTACCCGACGAGCTCGCACATGTTCCGCGCCCTGATCCCCCGGCTCGCCGAGGACTACCACGTCGTGGCGCCCGACCACCTCGGCTTCGGACTGTCGGACGCACCTGGCGCCGACGAGTTCGACTACACGTTCGACGCGCTAGCGCGGATCACGGCCGGGCTGCTGTCGAACCTGGGTGTCACCCGGTACGCGATCTACGTCCAGGACTACGGCGCGCCGATCGGCTGGCGTCTCGCACTGGCCGACCCGACCGCGATCACGGCGATCATCAGCCAGAACGGCAACGCCTACGAGGAGGGGTTCGTCGAGAGCTTCTGGACGGACGTGTGGGCGTGGGGGCAGGAGCAGAACGAGCGGACGGAGCCCGGCGTGCGCTTCGCGCTCAGCCGGGAGGCGATCCGGTGGCAGTACCTGCACGGCGTGCCCGACCCCACGCTGGTGGATCCCGGCACCTGGGAGCACGACCTCGCGCTGGTGTCCCGCCCGGGCAACGACCTGGTCCAGCTCCAGCTCTTCCGCGACTACACCACGAACCGGCCCCTGTACCCCGAGGTGCAGAAGTACTTCCGCGACTCCCAGGTCCCGCTGCTGGCCGTGTGGGGACGGAACGACGAGATCTTCGGCCCCGCCGGCGCCCAGGCCTTCGCCAGGGACCTGCCCGGCGCACGGATCGCCCTGCTGGACGGCGGGCACTTCCTGCTCGAGTCCGCCCTCGACGAGACCTCCGCCCTGATCCGCGAGTTCCTCGGGACGGCTCTGGCCCGGTAACGCCCGGCCGGCCGGGGTCGGGCGAGCGGCTCACGCCATGGCCGCTCGCGCGCTGCTCCACAGGGCGCCGGGATTCGCACGGCGCGGATGGAGCGAGAGCATGCGGTCGTACACGTCCTCCGGGGTGCGGGACACCTCGACGACGGCGTCGAAGGCGCGCAGGTACTCCGCGGTCTGCGCCAGGACCGCCGGACGGTCCGGTGCGTCCGGCTTCTTGTGGCCCGCGACGACCGCCACCGGATCGAGCCCGGCCAGTCGTTCCGCGGCCCGGGCCCACTGCTCGCGCGTGGCGGCGGTGGTCTCGGCGGTGTGCAGGTGCGTGTCGTTGTAGGCCACGTCCCCGGCCACGACGAGGCGGAGGTCGGGCACCCACAGCGCGGTCGTGTCCCGGGTGTCCGTGAAGCCCGTCTCGACGACCTCCAGCCGGTGCCCCTCGAGCGTGAGGTGGTCGCCGTCGAGAGCAGTCGGGTAGGCGATCTGCGGGATCTGGCCCGGGAAGAGCCTCCCCCAGGCTCCGTCGCGCGCCTCCGCCCGGCCTCGGCCGAGCGCCTCCCTGGCCGTCCCCGCGGAGGCGACCGCCCGGGCGCCCGGGAAGGCGTCCAGGAGCTGCCGGAGCCCGAAGAAGTGGTCACCGTGCCCGTGGGTGACGAAGACATGGGTCAGGTCACGGCCGAAGGACCTGACCCACTCGACCAGCTCGGCGTTCTGGTCGACGGAGAGATACGTGTCGACCAGGACGGCGTCGTGGTCGCCGAGGATCAGCGTGGCGGAGTTCGCGACCCACCGGAGGTCCTCGGGACCGTGCGGCAGGTCCCGCGTGAGCCCCGGCCGCGTCGCGGTGCGCACGGCGTAGTCGAGGCCGGTTCCACCTGACATCCCGGTTCCCTCCGTCGGGTGCGGACGACCGATACCCCCAGCATCGGCGCACGGGTCCGACGGCGCATCCCCGCCGCCTTCCCACCCGAGGTGGGCCGGGCGAGAGCGCCCGGTCCCACGGGCGGTGCGGTCCAGCCGGCCGCACCGCCCCGTGGCTCAGGTCGCCGGGGTTCGCCGGTCAGACGTCCGGCCACCGGATGCCGGTGATCTCCTCGGAGCGCTCCCAGAGCCGCTGCCCGAGGGCAGGGTCCTGTGCGTCGGGCGAGAGCGTCGCACGGTGCGGGTATCCGGAGCGTCCGCCCCTGCCGTCCGGGCCGACGTAGGCGCCGGCCTCCAGACCGGTCTCGGTCGCGGCGAAGAGCTGCGGGAGCGCCCCCATCTCCGCGCCCTGCCCGAAGAGGTTGCCGGACAGACGCATGGCCACACCCGCCGGCCCGCTTCCCTTCCGCTGCATGGGCGTGTTGCTGTACCCCGGGTGGGCGAGAACGCTCGTGATCGGCCGCGGCGACGTGCGCTCGCGTCGAGCAAGCTCTACTCCGAAGACGGCGTTGGCCAGCTTGGATGCCGAGTAGGCGGCGAGCGGCGTGTAGGGCCGACGCACCCAGGCAAGGTCGTCCAGGTCGAGCGTGCCCCGCTCGTGCATGTACGAGGTCACGGTGACGACCCTGGGCGCGGACGCGCGCCGCAACGCCGGCTCCAGCAGCGCCGTCAGTGCGAAGTGGCCGAAGTGGTTGGCCATCAGGTGCGTCTCCGAGCCCTGCGGCGTGACGGCGTGCCCGGCCGACGCGATCCCTGCGTTGTTGATGAGGACGTCGACGGCGGCCTCCTCGGCGATCCGGTCGGCGGCCCGTCGGATCGAGCCCAGGTCCAGGAGATCGACCTGGCGCACCTCGACCTGCGCGCCGGGATGCGCGTGACGCAACGACGACGCGACCGCCTCTCCACGCGCGACGTCGCGCACCGCCAGCAGCACCCGGCCTCCGCGCGCGGCCAGCTCCTGCGCCGTGACCAGACCCAGTCCGCTGGTGGCCCCGGTGACCACGAACGTCCGCCCTTCCTGGCTCGGCATCCGGTCAGCCGTCCAGCCGGGTACTTCCGACCTGCTGCATCTCGTCATAGGACTCATGACGTCGTCATCCTCATCGTCGTCGTGACATGCGGCCGGGATCGACCGACCGCTCAGGAACTGGAAAACCGTAAACATTCTCATTAATGTCAGGGTCAAGCAGCAGGGGGCGGCACGATCGTCCAGGTCATGACAGAACAGGCGAGGTGCTGGTGAAGATCGGAGAACTGGCTGCCCGGACAGGGGTGACCCCACGGCTGCTGCGCTACTACGAGCAGGTCGGCATCCTGCACCCGTTCAGGTCGAGCAACGGGTACAGGACGTACGGGGAACCCGCCGTCGAACGCGTGCTGCAGATCCGCGAGCTCCTGGAAGCCGGGTTCACGACCGAGATGATCCGGGAGGTCCTGCCGTGCCTGGCGGACTCGGATCACCGGGCCCTCGGCGACTGCCCGGTCGTCGCGGACCTGGACGGACTCCGGCACCAGCTGGGCAGCATCGAACGGCGCATCGACACGCTGCAGCGCAACCGTCAGGCGATCAAGGCCTACCTGCGCGCGTGGGAAGACGCCGGCGCCTAGCCCCGGAGGAGATCTCCGAGGAGGGTCGCGACCCGCTCGGCGGTGCCCCACGACAGCGTCACGCCGGCCCCGCCGTGGCCGTACGCGGCCACCACCGGGACCGCGTGGCCCGGCACCGCCTCGATGCGGAGCGTCGGCCGCGCGGGCCGGAGCCCGGCGGCGTGCCCGAGGACCGGCAGCCCCGCGAGCTCGGGGACCAGCCGCGTCGCCCGGGCGAGCATCGCGGCCGCCACGTCGGCGTGGACGGTGGCGTCGGACGAGCCCTCGACGGCGACCCCGCCGACCACGACGTCGGCGTTCCGGGGAAAGACGTACGTGAGCCCGTCCGGGTTGTCGTCGTCGGTGATCCAGTCGGTGAGGCCCGGGTTCGCCAGCCGCACGACCTGCCCGCGCACCGGGACCACGGAGCTGTCGTCGCCCAGGAGCTCGCCGGAGCGGAGCCCGGCGGCGACCACCACCGCGTCGGCGGAACCGGTCAGCTCCGCGACGGCGGTGACCGTCCGGCGCTCGAACGCGACCCCGAGACTCTCGAGCCGCCGCACGAGCCAGGGCAGGTACTCCGGGACCGTGATGAACGGGACGGCGACCCGGACACCGGACAGGACCCCTGGAGGGAGCAGGTCCGGCGGCACCGCGGCCGCGTCGGGGAACAGGCGCGCCCAGGACCGGTCCGGGTCCGCCGTCCGCTCCAGGACGGTTCCCGGGCGCCGCGCCACCCCGGCCTCCGGCACGGCGAGCAGCTCCTCGAACCGGGCGAGGGAGCGTTCGAGCAGCAGGTCCGCGGCAGCAGACTGCTCGCTCCGGTACGGGAACCACAGCGCGGCGGACACCGCGGAGACGGTGTCGGCCGTGTCCGCGTCGGCCACGACCCGCACCTGGTGACCCGCCCGCGCGAGCTCGTGCGCGGCCGAGAGCCCGACGACTCCCGCGCCGACGACGATCACCTGAGGCATTCCCGTCTCCTTCTCTTCCCGCGAGCCATCCCCGCAGGGCGACGAGGGCCGCCGACCAGGTCTGACAACCGGTCGGCGGCCTCGGTCGAGCAGGCTCAGCCGGACTGCGGCGGAACGTCTCCTGTAACGGAGGAGTTCGCTTCGCGAACCCGCGCAGCGCGGTCTGTTGTTGTTGCTTGCTGGCCCGGCGACCTGCAGAAACCGCAATGTTCCGCGGTTTCTCGCCTGGACGAGGCAACTGTCGCATGCCCACCGATCGAGGGCAACCATGGGCACCGGCGGGCAGCGCCGGCCGCTGCGCTCATCGCTGTCGCAGCACTGTTCCGCCGTGGGCTGCTCGTCGTCAGTCGGCGATGTGGGCGGTGTTCTCGAGCCAGTGCCGGATGAGGTCGGCGTCGCCGTCGACCCTGACGCCGGTGGTCTCGACGTCGGTGAGCGGGATCCGCCGCGTCAGGGTGAGCAGCAGCGATCCCGCGGTGCCGGTCACCGTCACGTCGGCCCGCCCGGTTCCGGCCCTCCAGGCCGCCCCGTCGGGGCGCCGCTCCACGAACCAGGCACCCGCGCCGTCGGCGGTGTCGGTGGCCAGCCACTGCAGGGTCTGCCCGGTGCCCCGGATCGCGTGGGCAGACCCGGGCCGCTGCGTCTCCCACGTGGGCGAGGTGAGCATCGCGAGGTGATGGCTGACGAGCTCGGCCGCGACGTCGGCGTCGATGTCGTCCGCCTGTCCCGCCGCGTTCGCCGCGTCGAAGCCGTGGACGACCGTCTCGTTGAGGACGTTGGACAACCAGAACCGCGCTCCGGACCGGTCGTCGCCCGCGGCGTTGAGCACCGGCACGTCCAGCGCGCCGTCCGAGAACGCGTTCGCCACCCGGTCCGCCGATCCCGACAGCCACGTCACCCACTGGCCGGGGTCGGCGGGAGCGGCGGCTGTCCCGGTGGGCAGCTGCGCGAAGTCGGTGACGCGGTCCTCGATGATCTGCGCGGTCCAGTGCTGGGTCTGGCCCACGTGCTCGACCAGGTCGGCGATCGTCCACTCCGGGGTGGTCGGCACGACGGCGACGGGCCCGGCCGCGGCAGCGGACTCCCCCAGGCGTCGCGTGTGCTCGATGATCGCTCGCCGGGCGTGCTCCGCGTTCAGCTCGGACACTGGACTTCCTTCCCACGGGTTCGTCGTGCAGTCCCACGACAATGACCGCGCCCGGGCACTCCCACCACCAGATTCGGCCTGAACCGAACGTACGCTGCGCCGGTGGCAGCGGGCGCGCGCGACGGTCGGACGAACGAAGTAACCCACGGGCCATCTGAGGCCACGCTGAACGCCCGCTGACGCACCGGCCGCACGAGCCCGACACATGGATCATCCGGCAGCGGATGGAGCGATCCCGATGGCTCCTGGAGCCCTCGGACATCCCCGTGAAGCACGTGGCCACGCCCACGCGGCGTCCCTCAATGTCGCCGCAGCCCGTCGACGACGAGGGCGAGCAGACGGCCGAGCTGGACGCGCTGGGTGGGCGCACCGGCGACCGAGAACGCTCCGGCGAGCAGCGCACTGACATCGAGCGGTTCGACATCGCTGCGCAGCACCCCGGCATCGGCGCCGGACTCGAGGAGCATGGCGAGAATCCTCAGGACCTCGTCGCAGACCGGCCCGGTCCCGAACCTGCCCGAGGCGCTCATCACGACGAGCGTCTCGAAGACACCGTGGCGCTCCGCGGCCCACTCGGCGAAGTACATCATCCAGTCGCAGAGGGCTCGCGCCGGGTCCAGCTCGCCCTGGAGACGCTTCGCCTCGTCCCGCAGGGGGCGCACCTGATCGCGGTAAACCTCTTCGACAAGGTCCTCACGCGTCGGGAAGTGCCGGTACAGGGTCGCACTGCCGACACCGGCCCGCTTGGCGACCTGCTCCAGGGAGATCGGCCCGTCGGTCGCAAAGACCTCGGTAGCGGTCGCGATGATGCGCTCCCGGTTGCGGCGCGCATCGGCCCGGAGCGCGCTCGATCGATCCTGCATGCGATCCCTCTCACCCATGACGGCGGCACCAAACGGGAGCCACTCTCACTTAGCGTACAGTGAGCCTAAACGGAGGACCCCCCGTTTACAGCGATCAGGCTTGCTTCAGAAGGAGAGTCATGCCCTCAGCACTCATCACTGGTGGCACGTCCGGCATCGGGCGCGCCACAGCCCTGGTACTTCACGACCTGGGCCATCGGGTGGCCGTGACCGGAGTGAACCCGGCCTCGCTCGCCCGTGCGCGGGAGGAGCTGCCCCGCGGCGTCACCGTGATCCACGCCGACGCCGGCGATGTCTCGGCAGTCGACGAGATCCGAGGGGTGGTCGCAGAGCGGCTCGGCGCACTCGACCTCCTGTTCCTCAACGCGGGAACCTTTCAGCCCGCCCTCCTGCCCGAGGTGACCGAGGCGTCGTTCGACCGCCAGGTCGCCGTGAACCTCAAGGGCCCGTACTTCACGCTCCAGGGTCTCCTGCCACAGATCGCCGACGGCGGGTCCGTCGTGCTCACCGTCGGCGTCGGGGCACGCCGCGGCAGCATGGGGGCGTCGGTCGGCGCGGCGACCCGCGGCGCACTGCTCGCCATGGTTCCGTCGCTCGCCCTCGAGCTGGCCCCTCGCCAGATCACGGTCAACTCCGTCAGCCCTGGCCCGATCGACACACCCCTGTTCTCGAAGCTCGGCCTGCCGGACGACGCCCGCGAGGCGATGCGCGAGCGCGTCCCGCTCGGCCGGTTCGGGTCCCCCCGGGACGTAGCCGAGACCGTCGCCTTCCTCGCGTCAGACCGTGCTCGGTACATCACCGGACAGGACATCACTGTCGCCGGCGGCTACGGGCTCGGCGCGTGAACACCATCGCTCGTGGCACTCCGACGAGCTCCACACGCGCCGGCGTCGGCACCATCGAAGGAGAATGACATGCCACTGACACTCGACACCTACCGTCAGCTGGGCCGCTCCGGCCTGCGGGTCTCTCCCCTGGCTCTCGGGACGGCCACCTTCGGGAACGACTGGGGCTGGGGAGCCGACGAGCACGAGGCCCGCCACCTGTTCGACGAGTACGTGGACCGTGGTGGCAACTTCGTCGACACCGCCGTCACCTACACCGACGGCACCTCCGAGAGGCTGCTCGGCGAGTTCGCGCGCGGCAGGCGTGACGCCCTGGTGATCGCGACGAAGTACACGACGCTCCGTGACACGAGAGATCCGAACTCCGGCGAAGCGAGCCGCAAGAACCTGTTCACATCGGTCGAGACGAGCCTCCGCCAGATCGGCACGGACTACATCGACCTGCTGTACCTGCACGTCTGGGACCCTGGCACACCGGTGGAGGAGATCCTGCGCGGACTGGACGACCTGGTCCGCCAGGGGAAGGTCCGCTACATCGCGATCTCGAACACGCCGGCCTGGCAGGTCTCCCGCCTGCAGACCATCGCGGACCTCCGCGGCTGGACCCCGCTGGTCGCCATGCAGCTTGAGTACAACCTCGTCGAGCGCACCGGCGAACGAGACCTGCTTCCGATGGCTCAGGAGCTGGGACTCGGTGGCGTGCTCTGGTCCCCTCTCGCCGGCGGGGTGCTGACGGGGAAGTACTCACGTCAGGACCTGGCCGGGGCCTCGCCGGGCGACGGCGGGAGCGCGCGGAAGCAGTTCAACGTCGCGCTCGGCGGCGTGAACGAGCGCAGCCTCGCGATCGTGGACACCGTCAAGGAGATCGCCGCCGCGATCGGCCGGACGCCCGCCCAGGTCAGCCTGGCCTGGGTGCTCGGGCGCCCGGGCGTCACCGCTCCAGTTGTCGGCGCCCGCACGCCGGCGCAGCTCGCCGAGAACCTCGAAGCGCTCGACGTCGACCTCAGCACTGCCCAGCTCGAGAAGCTCGACGACGTGAGCGCCGTCGACCTCGGCTTCCCGCACGCGATGCTGGCCAGCGACCACATCCGCGCCCAGGTGCAGGGCGATCTCACGATCGAGAGGCGCCGCTGACGCAGGCCGCTGCTGGGCGCCGCCGTCAGGGTGGCGCCCGGCGCGTGCCGTGACGGAGACCGCGTTCGGCAACCGCGGCCCCCACATCATGCTGGGGCCGGGCGAAGCGACCCAGATCGCGTAGGCCGACGGCGTCGAACACCGAGCGGCTGCTCGCGGCCGTGCGCCGCTTCGACCCGGAGAACGTCTTCCGCGCGATCGCCCTGCCGGAGCCGTCGACGCCGCTCCCGACCGGGACGGATCGCTGAGCTCTTCTTCGGGCACCGGTTCCTCTCGGTGCCGCAACATCTTCTGGACCGCGCAAAGGCGCTGGGACCGCTCGCGAGGCGCGTTTCGATCCGCACCGCCCGACGATAAGGGGCGGCCAGAACGGTCATATTCCGCCGCTCCCGGACTGTGTGCCCCACCATGACACGGGGACAAGACGCTGGGCAACCGTAGGCATCCGTGGGTCCTGCAACAGTGTCATGACGCGTGTCAGAGGGCCCTCCAGCCGGGCAACTGTGTCACGAACCGTGTCAGCCAACGGCTCTGAGCATCACAGTTTCCAAAGGTCCTTGAGTGTCACACGCACATGATGGAGGTGCTGCCGGACAATGCCCCCGATGCCGAAGCAGCATCCGGCGCGTGAAATCTTAGTTCTCGTGAACGGCGAACCAGGGCTCGCGTAGGTCTTGCTCTGTCGTGACCCCGTCCCAGGTTTCGAACATCGAAAGCAACTGCCGGGTTCCGCTCTTCACGACTGCCCAGTCCGGATCCATCCGGTAGAGGGCCTCAGCCGCGCTTGGTTCCCAGGCCGCGCGCCAATGCCACTTATCGATTCGCGTGTAGCCAGCCTCGCTGGCCGTCTCAAAGTCCAACGTTGTGAGCGACACGACAACGACATTGGCTCCTTCGTGAGAGAGCCAGGAAACAAGGTCCCGCCACCACCGATCCCGCAGCTGCTCCTGTGTCTCCTCGCCCAATGCCGCGAACCACGACGGTTCCTGTGCCTCGACCAGCGGTAGCGGTCCTGGAGCCTCGGCAATGTAGACGACGCCCCAGGCCGGGTGTGAATACCGCGAGCAAGGGTCCGGCTCGTTCATCGCCACCTCCGGTTTGGCGAGACACGCCAATGGTTGAGCGCCTTGTGCTTTCCCTTGCCGATGCTCCGTGACCACGATGGCGCCAGCGGCGAGCAACTCTCTCCCGAGCCGGCGATTGACGCGCTGAGGTGTGCGGCGGTAAGCGACATCGTCCGGCCCACGTAGCGACCCATCAGGCAGCTCCTCGAGCTCCGTCGGCCCCCGACTCTCCATTTCCGAAGACTATGACGAGGTCCGGCCAGGTCTGAGACCCGGAGGCCGTCGCCCACGCCGCGAAACACTGCATATCGGGCGAGCTGATACTCGTACTTATCGATCGTCTGCGTCCTCAAGGGTGGCCGTGGCCACGCAGAACGCACCTGCAATTCGGTGATCCACTGGCGACATGCGAGTCCGACTTTCGAATCCGGCTTGAGTTCGTCCGAGCCACGTCCAGCCGCGAGGAGCTTGACGACCGCGGCCTGTACTGCGAGACGCGCCTTGTCCTCATGGGATGCGTTTCGAGAGACGGGCACAATCTCTCCAGCAGGAGCTTCAGCTAGTTCTTGCCCGCCACGTCTTGGGTCCGGTCTGCTTGACGGAGATACAGCCGTGTTCGCCCGGCTTGAGTTCGGTCCCGCCCATGACTCACCACCCCGACCCGGTGGTGCGATGCTCCGGCGCAGCCCCGTCGTCATCGCCGTCAGTGCCCGCGACACGGGACTTGAGCCAGGCGCGCACGTCCGCGTCAGCGAACAGCAGATGGCGCCCGACCTTGTCGGCGCGGGGTCCCTGCCCGTGCTTGCGCCACGCATGGACCGTCGCTGGCGTCGTGCGCAGGTACGCGCAAAGTTCCTCGAGAGTCCACATCGGCGTGCGGTCCCCGGGCTTGCTAAGCGGGTCTGTCATGTACCTGAGGTGTGCCACCGGGACCGCCAACGTCGCGTGTCGACTGGTATTGACGGGCACCCCTGGGTACTCGAACTGTGTCATCAACCGTGTCATCACGGGTCGCCTCTTCCTTCTCTAGGCGCCTCGCGAGAACGGCAAAGGCCGCTGACCAGCTCAGATACCTGGTCAGCGGCCTCGGTCGAGCAGGCTCAGCCGGACTTGCGGCGGAACATCTTCTGCACGGGGCCGGTCGTCTCCGAACCGTGCACCGAGCCCGTGTTCACGTCGCCTGCGGCGGAACGGCCGCGTGCGGCGTTCTTCCGGTCCAGCGCTTCCTTGAACCGTGCCTTCGCGTCCACGCTCGGCGCGGTCGCGGCCTTGGGCGCCTCAGCGTCCTGAGCCACTGCCTCCTCGGCACCAGGCTTCTCGTCCGTCACACCGATCACCTCCTCCTGTTTCGGGGGTCCCTCGATCGGGTCCGTCGTCGGCCCCAGCCTGCCCCACCGCGCGCCGGGGTGCCAATCGCTTTTCGTACCCTCGCCTGCGAGCGGCCCGTCCGGGCCGCTACGCCTGCGCGGCGGCGCGCTCCGCCGCGCGCTCGGCGCGCTCCGCGCGCAGGGAGGTGATGGCGCTCTCGAAGTCCTCGAGCGAGTCGAACGACTGGTAGACGCTCGCGAACCGGAGGTACGCCACCTCGTCGAGCTCGCGCAGGGGGCCCAGGATCGCGAGGCCCACCTCGTACGCGTCAATCTCCGCGCTGCCGTTGCTGCGCAGGGTCTCCTCGACCCGCTGGGCCAGGATCGCCAGGTCGTCGTCGCTGACGGGTCGGCCCTGGCACGCCTTGCGCACGCCCGCGGCGACCTTGTCGCGGCTGAACGGCTCGGTGGCGCCGGACCGCTTGACCACCGACAGGCTGGCCGTCTCGACGGTGGTGAACCGCCGGTTGCAGTTCGGGCACTGCCGCCTGCGCCGGATCGACAGGCCGTCGTCGGCGGTCCGTGAGTCCACCACGCGCGAGTCGGCGTGGCGACAGAACGGGCAGTGCATGCTCACTCCTGCGTGGTCGGCCACGGACCGGAGACATCCGGTCGCGCCCCGACCGTAAGCGGGCAAACCACCCCCATGCAACATCGCCGCAACATTTGACGGCGAATCGTGGCCTCCGTCCACTTCTGCGGCCCGTCCGGCCCCTTCCGCGGGGCCCTCCGGTCACTCCTTCGGGAGGAGCAGCAGCTCGCCGACCCGCACGGTGCCCGACGTCATCTCGTTGAGGTCCTGCAGCCGCGCGACCGCCTGCCGCACGTCCTCCCCGGGCCTCACGACCTGCTCGGCGAAGCCCCAGAGCGTCTCCCCCGGCTGCACCGCGTGCACCCGGACCTCCGTGGGCTCGCCCGGCGAGCTGGCGACGGCGGTCGCTCCCCACGTCGCCATCGGCGCGACCACGAGCATCACCAGCAGCACCAGCACGACCCGGCCGCGCCGCGTGAGCCGCAGCCCCGCGAGCCCGAGCCGGTCGGCGAACGTGCGCGGCCCGCGCACCGGGTACGAGTGGCCGGCCGGACGGGGCCGGGGCGGTGCGGACGCCCGGCTCGGCGGGTACGTCGGGCGCGGCTGATACGCCCGCGCCGCGCTCGACCCGGGCACCGACGCGTACGCCGGTCCGTACGCCGGGGTGTACTGCCGCAGCGGGATCACGTCCCCCATGGCCCCTCCTCGAAAGGTGACTCGAACTCTTGTCCGTCATACACACGTTCGTCGAACGCTCGTACCATTGTGTAGCACGGGACACCGTAGAAGTCGAGACACGCTCGAACATTCGTTTGAGCCGAGCACATTTGTGATCTAGAGTGGGCAGCGCACAGGAGAACATTTGTCGGAACGGGAGGGGCACGGGCATGACGGGACGGGACGGGACCAGCGACACGAGAGCCGTCGACACGGCACTCTCGGGCGTCGCCACGTTGGACGCGCCGGGCGACGGGGCGGTCGCCGACGTGCACGCGATCTCGCCGGCGGACCGCCTCACCGAGCGGCAGCGCCTTGTGCTGGACACGATTCGGCAGTCGTTCGAGACACGCGGCTACCCGCCGTCGATGCGCGAGATCGGCGAGGCCGTCGGGCTGGCCAGCCCGTCGAGCGTCAAGCACCAGCTCCAGATGCTGGAGAAGAAGGGCTTCCTGCGCCGCGACCCGAACCGGCCGCGCGCCATGGAGCTCGTCGAGCCCCTGGCCGAGCAGGTCGAGAAGCCGACGCGCGGCGAGATCCACTGGCCCGAGCCGCGGCGTAGCGGCCAGGTGCACTGGGGCGGCTCGGTTCCGGACGACGCGAGCACGCCGCCGCCGTCGTACGTGCCGCTCGTCGGCCGCATCGCGGCCGGTGGCCCGATCCTCGCCGAGCAGGTCGTCGAGGACGTGTTCCCGCTCCCCCGCCAGCTCGTCGGTGACGGCGAGCTGTTCCTTCTCAAGGTCGCGGGCGACTCCATGGTCGACGCCGCGATCTGCGACGGGGACTGGGTCGTCGTGCGCCGCCAGAACGTGGCCGAGCAGGGCGAGATCGTCGCCGCCATGATCGACGGCGAGGCCACGGTCAAGACGTTCAAGCAGACCGACGGGCACGTGCTGCTGCTGCCGCAGAACCCCGCCTACGAGCCCATCCCGGGTGACGAGGCGCAGATCCTGGGCCGCGTCGTCGCGGTGCTGCGCAGCCTCTGAGGTCTCGACAGGCTCGACCGACGGGAACGGGCTCGACCGGCAGTCGCTGGTCGAGCCCGTTCCCGTCGGTCGGGACCTAGAACCCGAACCTTCGCTGTACCGCCCGCACGCTCTCCGCCGACGCGCGCAGCCCGGCCAGCTCGTCGTCCGACATCGGCACCCGGACGGTGTCCGTGACGCCCCGCCGGTCCACCAGGGACGGCACGGACAGGCACACGTCGCTGATGCCGTGGTAGTCGTCCAGCAGCGAGGACACAGGCATGATCCGGCGCTCGTCCTTCAGCACCGCCTCGATGATGCGGGTCGCGGCCAGGCCCACGGCGTAGTTGGTGGCGCCCTTGCCCGCGATGATCCGGTAGGCGGAGTCGACCACCTCGTGGTGCACCTCCGCGCGCACCGCGGCGTCCAGGGGCGCGGCGCCGCCGACCGGCACCCAGTCGAGCAGCGGCACGCCGCCGATCGAGGCGGAGCTCCACAGCGCGATCTCCGAGTCGCCGTGCTCCCCGGCGATGTAGGCGTGCACGTTCCCGACGGCCACCCCGCACCGTTCCGCGAGCACCACGCGGAGCCGCGACGAGTCGAGCACGGTGCCGCTGCCGAAGAGCCGCTCGCGCGGCAGGCCCGAGATCTTGAGGGCCGCGTACGTCACCACGTCCACGGGGTTGGTCACCATCAGGTAGGTCGCGTCCGGCGCCACCTCGACCAGGCCGGGCAGGATCGTGCGCATCAGCCCGATCGTCGCCTCGGCGAGGTCGACGCGGCTCTGGCCGGGCTTCTGCTTGGCGCCCGCCGTGACCACCACGACGTCGGCCCCCTCGCACACCGCCGGGTCGTCCGAGCCGATGACGTGCGCCTGGGACGTGAACATCAGCCCGTGCTGCAGGTCCAGCACCTCGGCGTCGACCTTCTGCCGGTCGATGTCGAGCAGGGCGATGGTGCGGGCCGAGCCGCGGGTCAGCGCCGCGAAGGCGAGCGTCGATCCCACGGCCCCCGCACCCACGACGGCGATCTTGGTGGTGCGGGATCCGGCGGGCTGGGCTGCGGAGACGTCCGAGGGGGCTGCCATGCCCTCAGGCTATGTGTCGAGCCTGGCGAGCGCGGCGCGGACCAGCTTCGGGTCGGTGGTCGGCCAGAACCCTGGCATCGACCGGGTGAGGAACGACGCGTACCGCGCCGTCGCGAGCCGGGGGTCGAGGACCGCCACCACGCCTCGGTCGTCCATGCTGCGCACCAGGCGGCCCGCGCCCTGCGCGAGCAGCAGCGCCGCGTGCTGCGCGGACACCGCCATGAACCCGTTGCCGCCCGCCTGCTCGACGGCGCGGGCGCGCGCCGCCTTGACCGGGTCGTCCGGGCGCGGGAACGGGATGCGGTCGATCAGCACGAGCTGGTTGGACGGCCCCGGCACGTCGACGCCCTGCC
This sequence comes from Promicromonospora sp. NPDC050262, assembly GCF_040655935.1. NCBI lineage: Bacteria > Bacillati > Actinomycetota > Actinomycetes > Micrococcales > Promicromonosporaceae > Promicromonospora > Promicromonospora sp. NPDC050262. The sequence continues at coordinate 50,467 of NZ_JBFAKX010000012.1, forward strand.
ACAGGGACAGCGTGCCGAACAGGCACGTGGCCGGGTCCTCGGCGAACTCCCGCACGAGGGTGGGAAGCTGGTCGTCGCCCTGCGCCAGGATCGGGAAGTCCAGCCGCTCCCGCATCGCCTCCGCCGCCGCGTTCGCCGCGCGCCGGGACGAGAACAGCCCGAGCGTGCGGCCACCGGCGGCCGTGATGAGCTCGGCGATCTCGTCGAGCTGTGCCTCCGTGGTCGGCTCGCGGCCGGGGGCGGGCAGGTGCCGCGCGATGTAGAGGATGCCCTGGCGCGGGTAGTCGAACGGGCTGCCGGCGTCGAGGCCCTGCCACGGCGGGGCGTCCTCGCCCTTGAGCCCGAGCGTGCCGGCGACGGCGTCGAACGTGCCGCCGAGCGCCAGGGTCGCCGAGGTGAACACGCCCGTCGACTCGCCCAGCAGGTGCGTGCGGATCAGGCCGGCCACGTGCAGCGGCGCGGCGTGCAGCCGCGTCACGTTGTCGCCGAACCCGCCCCAGCCGTTGTCCGGGCGCGAGCACCACAGCACGTCCGCCGTCGTGTCCTGCGCCGCCATGCGCTCGGCCGTCTCGAAGAGCTGGAGCATGGCGCCCTGCGCCATCTTGAGCCCCGGGTCGGGCTGACCTGCGTCCTTGCCCTTGGCGCCCTTGCCGCCGGCGTCGGGCTTGAGGGTGCTCAGTACCTCGCGCGCGGCGTCGCGCACCGCGCCGACCGCCACGCGCAGCTCGTCCGGCAACCCGCTCGGGAACCGCTCGGCCGGCGCGGTGACCAGCAGGGTGCCGAGGCTCTGCGCCGCCGCGTCGAGGGTGTCGGTGTTGGTGCCCGCGTGCCGCCGGGCCAGTCGGGCCGCACTCTCCACCGACGCCATGGACAGGTCCACGGTGGCCGACGACGTCACGCGGTCGGTGAGCTCGTGCGCCTCGTCGACCACCACGACGTCGTGCTCCGGGAGCACGCCCGGGCTGCCCGTGGCCGCGATGCCGAGCATCGCGTGGTTGGTCACGACGACGTCGGCCTCGCGGGCGGCGGCCCGCGCCTTGTCCGGGAAGCACTCGGCGAGCATGGGGCACTTGCCGCCCAGGCACTCCATCGCCGTGACGGACACCTGGCGCCAGGCTCGCTCCGGCACGCCGGGCACGAGGTCGTCGCGGTCGCCCGTCTCGGTCTCGCCCGCCCACTCGTGCAGGCGCCGGACATGGTCGGCGAGCGAGGCGCCGTCGTCCCGCCTGCGGCTGCGGGCGGCACCCCCGGCCGCCTCCTCCGTCTTGGGGTGGTCCTCCCCGCCGGGCAGATCGAAGAGCGTGGTCTCGTCCTCCGGGTAGCCGCCGCCCACCTTGTGCACGCACAGGTAGTTGTGCCAGCCCTTGAGCAGCGCGACGCGCGGCTCGCGCGGCAGCCGCGGCGCCACGGCCTTCGCCACGAGCGGCAGGTCACGCGTGATGACCTGGCGCTGCAGGGCCAGCGTCGCGGTCGAGATGATGACCTTGCTCTGGGCGGCCACCGCGTGCCGGACGGCGGGCACCAGGTACCCGAGCGACTTGCCCGTACCCGTGCCCGCCTGCACCAGCAGGTGCTCGCCCTTGTCGATCGCCTCGCCGACCGCGACGGCCATGCGGTGCTGGCCCTCTCTGCGCCCGCCACCGAGCTGTCCGACGGCGAGGTCGAGCAGCTCCTCCACCTCGGGAATCTCGGCGGAATCGGTGCTTGCGGCGGGTGCGTCGGGAAGGCTGGTCACACGCTCGATCCTAGGCCGGACCACCGACATCCACCCTGCCTCGTCCACAGGCCCGGGCACCCGCCGGACGCCGTCCCCAGCTACCCCTTCACGGCCCCGCCCAGACCCGCGCCGCTGAGGAACAGCCGCTGGAAAGCGAGGAACAGCGCGATGGGCAGCACCGTCGAGATCGCGAGCGCCGCAAGGAACACGTCGAGCTCCAGGTAGGGCGCGATCGCGGGCAGGCGGACGGACAGCGGCTGGTTGTCCGGGTCGGGCAGCACCAGCAGCGGCCAGAGGTAGTCCTTCCAGGCGGCGATCACGGCGAAGACCGAGACGACGCCGAGGATGGGCTTGGACATCGGCAGCACGACGGACCAGAGCAGCCGGAAGGGCCCGGCGCCGTCGACCCGTGCGGCCTCGAAGACCTCGCGGGGCAGGCCGTCGAAGAACCGCTTGACGAGCAGCACGTTGAACGCGCTGGCGCCCATCGGCAGCCAGACCGCCCAGAAGGTGTTGAGCAGGCTGATGTGCAGCAGCGGTACGTCGAGGATCGTCAGGTAGAGCGGGACGAGCAGCACGACCGCCGGCACGAAGAGCGTCGCCAGCACGAGGCCGAAGATCAGGTTGCCGTACCGCGGACGCAACACGGACAGCACGTAGCCGCCCGTGGTCGCGACCAGGAGCTGGAAGAACCAGGCCCCCACCGCGAGGATCAGAGTGTTGACGAAGTAGTGGTCGATCTCGGCGCGGCCCCACGCGGTGGTGAGGTTGGCCCAGTCGATGCCGTTGGGGAAGAGGCCGAGCGGCTGGCGCAGGGTGTCCTGCGTGGGGGTGACGGCGGCCTTGGCGAGCCAGAGGATCGGCCCGAGCCCGGCGAGGACAAGGGTGACCAGGAGGCCGCCCTGGAGCACGCCGAGCGAGCCGCGTACGCTCGCCCGGCGCCGGTCGTGGGACGAGACGATGCCCCGCTCGGCGACGGCGGGTCCGGCGCCCGGCCGGTTGTTTCCTGCCATGTCAGCTGCTCCAGGGTCGGGTCACGCGGAAGTAGATCGCGGACAGGACGGCCAGGACGCCGGCGAGCATGAGGCTCAGGGCGGTCGCGGCCCCGTAGTTGCCGCCGAGGCTGCTGCCGAACGCGTAGTCGTAGATCAGCATGAGGATGGTGAGGGTCGCGTTGTTGGGGCCGCCGCCGGTGAACAGGAACGGCTCCAGGAAAACCTGGGAGGTGCCGATGACCTGCAGGATCAGCGTGATGAACAGGACGCCGCGCAGCTGCGGCAGGGTCACGTGCCAGATCTTGCGCCACACGCCCGCGCCGTCCACCTCGGCCGCCTCGTAGAGCTCGGTCCGTACCCCGACCAGGGCGGCGAGATAGATGATGACGGTCCCGCCGGCCGCGGCCCAGGTGGCCTCCAGCACCAGGGACGGCATGGCGCTGGACGCGTCCTGCAACCAGGGGAACGGCCCGAGGCCCACCCAGCCGGCGATGGTGTTGAACACGCCGGTGGGCGAGGCGTCGTAGAAGAACTTCCACAGCAGCACGGCCACGACGGGCGGCACGACCACGGGCAGGTACGCGAGCGCCGAGAACAGGCCGCGCATGCGCCGCACCTCGCTCATCAGCACGGCGGCGGCCAGCGGCAGCGGGTAGCCGAACACCAGCGCGAGCACCGCGAACCACAGGGTGTTCGCCACGGCCTTGCCCAGGAGGGGGTCCTGCAGCACGAACACGAAGTTGTCGAGCCCCACGAACTCCGGGGTCGAGATGAGGTTGGTCTGCTGGACGCTCATGACGAGCGCCCGGCCGATCGGGAACCAGGAGAAGACCCCGAACACGAGGATCATCGGCAGTGCGATGACCAGGGTGCTCAGGCCGCCGTCGCGCAGCCAGTCCCGGGGCGTGCGGCGGGCACGCCGGCGGGGTCCGGACGACGACGGCGGGGCTGCCGCCGTCGTCGTCCGGAGCGGGCTGGACAGTGTGGTCATCGGCAGGTCAGCTGCGGTCGAGCAGTCCCTGGACCTGGGTCTGGGCGTCGGCGAGGAGTGCGTCGATGTCCGCGTTCTCGTCCGTCAGCACCGCCTGGACCACCGGGTCGAGCGCCGCGTACACGTCCTGGGTGGCGACGGCGGGCTCGGGGATGACGGGCTGGTCGAACATCTGGTCCGTCATCGGCGCGAAGTTCTCCAGCGGGACGTTGACCAGGTCCTTGATCCACGCCTGCTGCTGCTCGTAGGTCTCGCGGTCGAAGATCGGCAGTGCCGGCGCGCCCACGGGCTGGTCGGTCTCGGCAGCGACCTCGGCCTCGGCGACGGCCTGCTCCTGGTCGGTCAGCTTGGAGATGTAGTAGAAGTCGATCCACTTCACGGCCGCCGCCTGCTCGGCCTCGGACGCCGCGGAGCTCACCGCGGCGAGCGTGCCGCCGCCGAGCGTGCCGGCGTCGTCGCCCTCCAGGGGCAGCACCGTGACGCCGTACTCGTCCGGGTTCATCTGGTTCTGGGTGAACAGGTTGGGGTAGTTGGCGCCGCCCGAGACGTACATGCCGATCTTGCCGGCGGCGAAGTCCTGGTTGATGGTGCCCCAGTCGTACAGGAAGCTGGAGCCCATGGAGTTGTCCTCCCAGCGCATCTCGCGGAGCATCTCCAGCGCCGCGACCGTGGCGTCGTTGTCGACGGTCGCGGTGGTCTCCTCGCCCTCGCCCTCGGTCATGCGGCCGCCCAGCGCGTAGGTCTCCGTGGTGAGGATCCAGCCGCCGGTGTTGCTCTGCGTCATGTGGGCGTAGCCGGCCTGGCCGGTCTTGTCCGAGATCGCCTTGGCGGCCTCGCGGACCTCGTCCCAGGTGGCCGGGGGGTTGTCCGGGTCGAGGCCGGCCTCCTCGAAGAGCGCCCGGTTGTAGTGCAGGCCCTGGTTGTAGGCGGCGATCGGCACGGCCCACATGTTGCCCTCGGCGTCCTGGCCCGCAGCGGCGATGGTGGGGTTGAACTGGTCCGCGTACGGGAGCTCGGCCACGAGCTCGCTGACGTCGGCGATCTGTCCGCGCTCGATAAGGGCCCGGCCGTCCGTGAACGGGATCGGGAAGACGTCGGGCAGCGTGCCGCCCGCGAGCTCGGCGGCGAACGTGGTGCCGGACCAGGTGAACTCCTTGGTCTCCACCTGGATGTCCGGGTTGGCCTCCTCGAACTGCGCGATGCGCTCGTCGAACGCGTCGATCGCGGCCTGCTCGAGGCCCGCGTCGATGGAGACCTCGATGGTCACGGGGCCCTCGGGCTCGTCCGCGGCGTCCGAGGACGAACCGCAGGCGGTGAGGGTTCCCGCGAGCGACAGGACACCCACCAGGGCGAACGCCGCGCGCTTCTGTGCTGACTTCATTGTCACTCCTTGGTCGTGTGCCGCTGGGTCGGCACGTCTGGGGGTAGAGGTGGTTCTCGGCCGGTCGCCGAGGATCAGGACGGCAGGCCGAGCCAGACAGCGATGTCCGGTCCGACGACGCCGTCGACGGGGCCGCTCGCCAGGAGCACCGTGGCCCCGGCGGGCAGGGGGACGGGGTTGTTCCCGAGGTTGGCGACGCAGGCGAAGCCGGCGCCGCGGGTGAAGGCGAGGACGTCGTCCCCGCCGAGGTCGAGCCACGCGAACTCGTCGGCGTGCAGTGCGGGGAGGCCACGGCGCAGGTGCAGCGCCTGGCGGTACAGGCTCAGCATCGAGCTCGGGTCGGCGTCCTGCGCCTCGACCGAGAGGTCGGCCCAGCCGGCCGGCTGGGGCAGCCAGGGCGCCGAGCCGCCGTCGGGCCCGAAGCCCAGGCTTGCGCCCGTGCGCGTCCACGGCAGGGGGACGCGGCAGCCGTCGCGGCCCGGGTCCACCCCCTCGGAGCGGAAGTGCATGGGGTCCTGGATCAGCTCGCGCGGCACCTCGGCCTCGGGCAGGCCGAGCTCGTCGCCCTGGTAGACGTACAGGGCGCCCGGCAGCGCGGCGACCAGCAGGGACGCGGCCCGCGCGCGGCGGGTGCCGAGGTCCGGGTCGGACGGCGTGCCGAACCGCTTGGCGGCGAAGTCGAAGGACGAGTCCTCGCGGCCGTACCGGGTCACGGGCCGCGTGACGTCGTGGTTGGAGAGCACCCACGTGGCCGGCGCGCCGACCGGGGCGTGCGCCTCGAGCGTGGTCCGGATCGACTCACGCAGCTCCTTGGCGTCCCAGGGACGCGCCATGAAGTCGAAGTTGAACGCCGTGTGCATCTCGTCCGGGCGCAGGTACTGCGCGAACCGCCCCTGGTCCGCGAGCCACACCTCGCCGACCAGCACGCGCGGCTCCGCGTAGTCGTCCGCGACGCTGCGCCAGCCGCGGTAGACGTCGTGGATCTCGTCGCGGTCCAGGTGCGGGTGCTCCCCCGGGCCGGGGGTCGCGGGCACCTCGCGCAGCTCCGGGTCCTTGATGATGAGCGCCGCCGAGTCGATCCGGATGCCGGCCGCGCCGCGGTCGAACCAGAACCGCAGCACGTCCTCGTGCTCCTGCCGCACGTCGGGGTGGTTCCAGTTGACGTCCGGCTGCTCGGGGGTGAACAGGTGCAGGTACCACTGGCCGGGCGTGCCGTCCGGGTTCGTGGTGCGGGTCCAGGTGTCGCCCTGGAAGCTGGAGACCCAGCCGGTGGGCATCTGCTCGCCGCCCGGGCCCTTGCCGTCGTGGAACCAGAACCGCTCGCGCTCCGGCGACCCTGGCCCGGCGGCGAGCGCCGCCTGGAACCACTCGTGCTCCGACGAGATGTGGTTGGGCACCACGTCGACGATCGTCCGGATGCCCAGCTCGCGGGCCTCGGCGATCAGCGCCTCGGCGTCCGCCAGCGTGCCGAACGCCGGGTCGATCGTGCGGTAGTCGCGCACGTCGTAGCCGCCGTCCGCCAGGGGCGAGGCGTACCAGGGCGTGTACCAGATCGCGTCGACGCCGAGGTCGCGCAGGTACCCGAGCCGGGAGCGGACGCCGGCGAGGTCCCCGGTGCCGTCACCGTTCCCGTCCGCGAAGCTGCGGGGGTAGATCTGGTAGATCACGGCGCTGCGCCACCACTCGCTGGAGGCTGGGCGCGGTTCGAGGGGCGCGTCGGACGTCGTCGTCATGCCGTGAACCGTAATTCACGTGACAACGACCGCGCAAGAACTCGACAAGAAGTTTATCGTTTCGCGACAACCTTCGTCGCGGCGGTGGAGGCGCGCACCACGAGCTCCGGCTCGAAGAGCAGCTCGTCGCGCGGCACGTCGTTGCCGGCGATGAGCCCGGCCAGCAGGTCGACGGCGGCCCGGCCCATCGGCTCGATGGGCTGGCGCACGGTGGTCAGCGCCGGGTCGGTGGAGTTCATCAGCGCGGAGTCGTCGAAGCCCACGACCGACACGTCGGCCGGGCAGGACAGCCCGGCCCGGCGCACCGCCCGGATCGCGCCGAGGGCCAGCGGGTCGCTGGCGCAGACGATCGCCGTGGCACCGGCCTCGATGAGCCGGTTGGCCGCGGCCTGGCCGCTCTCCAGGGAGTACTGCGAGTGCACGACCAGGCCCGGGTCGAGCTCCAGGCCCTGCCGCTGCGCGAACCGCTGGGCGGCGGCGAGCTTGCGCTCCGACGGCACGTGGTCGGCCGGGCCGAGCAGCAGGCCCACGCGCCGGTGCCCCAGCGAGGTGACGTGACCCATCGCCTGCTCCATCGCCACGAGGTCGTCGCAGGCCACACGGGGGAACGCCAGGTCCTCGATCGAGGCGTTCATCAGCACCACCGGCAGCCCCAGGTCCTCCAGCCGCCGGTAGTGCGCGTGGTCGGCCTCCCGCTCGGCGTAGAAGCCCCCCGCGAAGATCACGCCCGAGACCTGCTGCTGGAGCAGCAGGTCGATGTACTCGGCCTCGGTGACGCCGCCTGCCGTCCGGGTGCACAGCACCGGGGTGAACCCCTGCTGGGCGAGCGCCCCGCCGATCACCTCGGCGAACGCGGGGAAGATCGGGTTGACGAGCTCCGGCAGGACCAGCCCGACGAGCTTGCCGCGGCTGCCCCGCAGCTTGGTGGGCCGCTCGTAGCCCAGCACGTCGAGGGCCGTGAGCACGGCGTCCCGCGTGCCCTGGGACACCCCCGGCTTCCCGTTGAGCACGCGACTGACCGTCGCCTCGCTCACGCCTACCTTCTTCGCAACATCCGCCAGCCGTCTCGACATGACATCGATCCTAGCCACGACGAACGCAAATCGCTTGCAGTGGTTGCGCGGCACTGCAAGCCGCTTGCGTAGTCCGTCACGTGCCGGGACCAGGTCCCGGAAACGTGTCAGACGCCCAGGTCCCCGGAGGGAACTGGGCGTCTGACAGGTGCGGCGGGACGGGTCAGTGCGCCACGGCGACCTGACGCAGCTCGGTGGCGAGCTGCTCGTCCACCCGGCCGCGCAGGTGCGTGCCGGCGGCGACGTGCTCGGTGAGCTCGATGTCGCCGTGCTCGTGCACCCGGTGCACCAGGTCGCCCCGCTCGTACGGGACCACCAGGTCGACGTGCACACCCGGGCGCGGCAGCTCGGCCGCGATCCGGGCACGCAGCTCGGCGATCCCCTCGCCGGAGTGCGCGGACACGACGGCGGTGTGCCGCTCGCGCCGCTGGATCCGGCCGACGACCGTCGGGTCGGCGACGTCGGCCTTGTTCAGCACCACGATCTCGTGGACGTCCTCGAAGGCCGGGATCTCGGACAGCACCTCGCGGACCGCCGCGATCTGTCCCTCCGGGTCCGGGTGGGACGCGTCGACCACGTGCAGCAGGATGTCGGCGTCGCCGACCTCCTCCAGCGTGGACCGGAACGCCTCGACGAGCTGGTGCGGCAGGTGCCGCACGAACCCGACGGTGTCGGTGAACGTGTAGACGCGGCCGTCCTCGGTCTTCGTGCGCCGGACCGTCGGGTCCAGCGTGGCGAACAGCGCGTTCTGGACCAGCACGCCCGCGCCGGTCAGCGCGTTGAGCAGCGACGACTTGCCGGCGTTGGTGTAGCCCGCGATCGCGACCGCGGGGATCGCGTTGCGCTTGCGGCTCAGCCGCTTGGTCTCGCGGGCCGGCTTCATCGCGGCGATCTCGCGCCGCAGCTTGGCCATCCGGTCGCGGATGCGCCGCCGGTCCAGCTCGATCTTGGTCTCACCGGGACCGCGCGAGCCCATGCCGGCGCCCGCGCCGCCCACCTGGCCACCGGCCTGGCGGGACATCGACTCGCCCCAGCCGCGCAGGCGCGGCAGGAGGTACTCGAGCTGGGCGAGCTCGACCTGGGCCTTTCCCTCACGGGACTTCGCGTGCTGCGCGAAGATGTCCAGGATCAGGGCCGTACGGTCGACGACCTTGACCTTCACCACGTCCTCCAGCGCACGGCGCTGGGACGGGGCGAGCTCGCTGTCGACGATCACCGTGTCGGCGCCGGTCGCCAGGACCACCTGGGCCAGCTCCAGCGCCTTGCCGGAGCCGAGGTACGTGCCGGGGTCGGGCTTCTGCCGGCGCTGCAGCAGGCCGTCCAGCACCTGCGAGCCGGCCGTCTCGGCCAGCGCGGCTAGCTCGCGCAGCGAGATCTCCGCGTCGCGGGCCGCGTGCTCGCCGCCCGAGAACAGGCCGACGAGCACCACCTTCTCCAGGCGCAGCTGCCGGTACTCGACCTCGGTGACGTCCTCGAGCTCGGTCGACAGGCCGGCCACGCGGCGCAGCGCGGTGCGCTCCTCGAGGTCCAGCTGGTCGCCGTCGGCCACGGTGTGCACCGTTCCGCCGTCGGCACGTGCGGTCCCCGCCCGAGCGAGAACCCGTGCCACGACATCGTTCGCGATCGCCTGGGCGTCTGCCTGGGCCGCGCGGAGTTCGGGCGTCTCCTCTGCGGGGAGCTCGGGCTCTGTCGGGGTGTGGGTCATGTACTACCTAACTCTCGATGGATCTTGCTCTCGTAGAACAAGGATCCCACGCCCGAAAGTCCCGCGGCCATGTCTTTCCACAGGGACTTCCCACAGGGACTTCCCGCGCGATCGTCCGGCGGGTCCTCCGCGGGATCGTGGCGCGGGACGCCGCCGGGCGCCGTCAGAAGTCCCGGCGCATCACGCGGCGCCGCTTGGTCGGCCGGCTGACCTCCGTCAGCCCCGCCGCCCCGAACGGACCGGGTGTGCCCACGTTGACCTCGCCCCAGGAGATCTCCTGTCCCGGGTCCGGGGCGATCGGGTAGCCCTCGACCGCCCGCGCGCCCCGCTCCCGCGCGTGCTCGACGGCGGCGGCCGCGAGCTCGTACATCAGGCCCTGCTTGCGGTACCCCACGCGCACGGCGAAGCATGTGACGGCCCACACGCCGGCGTCGTCCTTGTCCTCGTGCCGGCCCGCCCACGGGACCTGGCTGCCGCGGTACCGGACGAACTCCGTGCGGGGCGCCACCGCGACCCAGCCTGCCGGCTCGCCGTCGACGTAGGCGAGCAGGGCGCCCGACGTCGGCGCCCCCGGCGGCGGGTCGAGCTGCTCGCGCAGCGTGTGGGCGCGCTCCTCGACGGGCATGTACCACCAGGCGCGGTCACCCAGCCGGATGCGCTGGCACTGGCAGTGGTGGGCGCCGCCGCGCGTTCCGAACACGATCTGCACGTCGTCCCACCGCTCCACGGTGGCCTCGGCGATCTCCATGCCCGCAGGCTGGCACCGGTCGCCACGGGCGGCAACCGCCTAGGATCGTCCGGTGTCCAGCGACCACTACTTCACCGCACAGCCCGCCTCGGACGACGAGCGCCGCACCCGGACCGTCCGCCTCGCCGGGCGCGAGCTGGAGGTCGAGGTGGCGGCCGGCGTCTTCTCCCCCGGCGGGCTCGACAAGGGGACGGCCGTGCTGCTGGACCACGTGCCCGCGCCCCCGGCCACGGGCGACCTGCTCGACCTCGGCTGCGGGTGGGGCCCCATCACGATCGGCCTGGCGCTGGCGGCGCCGGAGGCCACGGTCTGGGCGGTCGACGTCAACGAGCGGGCGCTCGACCTGGTGCGGCGCAACGCCGAGCGGCTCGGCCTGGAGAACGTCCGGGCGGCCCTGCCCGACGAGGTGCCCGACGACGTCCGGTTCGCCGCCTGCTGGTCCAACCCGCCCATCCGCGTGGGCAAGCAGGCGCTGCACGACCTCCTGACGCGCTGGCTGCCCCGGCTGGAGCCGGGCGCGGCGGCCTGGCTCGTGGTGCAGAAGAACCTCGGCTCCGACTCGCTCGCCCGCTGGATCACCGAGGCGCTCGGTCTCCCGGTCGAGCGGACGACGTCGTCCAAGGGCTTCCGCGTGCTGCGGGTGACCCGCTGACCTGTCAGAGCGTGACCCGGCCCGAGTAGACCAGCTCGGCCGGGCCCGCGAGCTCGACGTTGCCGCCCGGCAGCACGCGCACGCGCACCTCGCCGCCCGGCACCTCGACGAACCACGTGTCGGGGGCGCCGTCGCCGGACGAGCCGCCCTGCCAGGTCCGCACCGCGAGCGCCGCGGCGCAGGCGCCCGTGCCGCACGACGGTGTCTCCCCCACCCCGCGCTCGTGCACCCGCATGCGCAGGCGCCCGACGACGCCGTCGGGCCCCTCCTCCTCGCCGAGCGGCACGACGAGCTCGACGTTGGTGCCGTGCGGCGGCACGGGCGCGACCTCGGGGGCGTGGAAGAGCTCGAGCGCGGCGAGCTCCTCGACGCTCGCGAGGGCGACGACGGTGTGGGGGTTGCCGAGGTCGACGCTCAGCGCGGGCCGGGGCGCGGTCCAGCCGCGCACCGCGACCGCGGCGTCGTAGCCGTCGGCCGCCGCGGACTCGCCGCCGGGCAGGAACCAGCGGCCCATGTCGACGGCGTACCAGCCGTTCGCCTCCTTGGTCACGCGCTTGACGCCGGCGCGCGTGCCGAGGCTGAGCGGGCCGGCGGACAGGTCGGCGAGCCCCTCCTGCTCGGCGAACGCGGCGAAGACGCGCACGCCGTTGCCGCACATCTCGGCCACGGAGCCGTCGGCGTTGCGGTAGTCCATGAACCACTCCGCCGTCGGGTCCTGCGCCAGGGCCGCCTGGGCGGCCTCCTCGCCCGCGCTCGCCAGGGCCGCGGTCGGCGCGAGCCGGATCACGCCGTCGCCGCCGATCCCGGCGCGGCGGTCGGCGAGCCGGCGGACGTCGGCCGGCGTCAGGTCGAGCAGGCCCTGGGGGTCCGCGATCAGCACGAAGTCGTTCTGCGTGCCGTGGCCCTTGGTGAAGGCGAGGGTCCCGGGGGTCGGGGTGGAGGGCACGGGGCTGGTCGCGGGCTGCGTCATGACCCCAGGCTACGGCGCACCGGCTCGGTCCCGGCAACCGCTAAGGTCCCGGCGTCGGCGGCGGCCACGACCGCGAGCGCGTCGTCCAGCAGGTGGGGCGAGGCGGCATCGAGCCAGTGCACGCGCGGGTCGCGGCCGAACCAGCCCATCTGCTTGCGCGCGAGGCGCCGTGTGTTCGCGATGACGGCCTCCCTGGCCTCGGCCTCGGTGGACTCGCCGCGCCACCAGGCGAGCACCTCGGAGTAGCCGACGGCGCGCGCTGCGGTGACGCCGAGCCCGCTCCCGGTGCCGCCCTGCTCGGGGCTCGCCAGGCCGCGCACCTCGTCGACGAGACCGCCGTCCCACATCCGGTCCACGCGGCTCCCGACCCGCGCGTCGAGCACCTCCCGCGGGCAGTCCAGCCCGATCTGCACCGCGGGGCGCACGTACTCCTGGCGCGGCAGGTTGGCCGTGTACGGCAGGCCGGTGATCTCGATGACCTCCAGCGCGCGCACGATGCGGCGGGTGTTGTGCGGCCCGATGCTCTCGGCGGCCTGCGGGTCCAGCCGCGCGAGCTCCGCGTGCAGGGCGCGACGGCCCTCGGTCTCGGCCCGTGCCTCCAGCCGTTCCCGGACGGCCGGGTCCGTCCCCGGGAAGTCCATGTGGTCCAGCAGCGCCCGCACGTACAGGCCCGACCCGCCGACGACGAGGGCGCGCGCGCCCCGGCCGGCGATCGCGTCCAGGTCGGCACGCGCGGCCTCCTGGTAGCGCGCCACGGACGCGTCCTGCGTGGGGTCCAGCACGTCGAGCTGGTGGTGCACGATGCCGCGCCGCTCGGCCGGCGGGACCTTGGCCGTGCCGACGTCCATGCCGCGGTAGAGCTGGTAGGCGTCGGCGTTGACGATCTCGCTCGCCACGGCGCCCGGCGCGTCGCCCAGCGCCTGGGCCAGGTCGAGCGCGAGGTCCGACTTCCCGGTGGCGGTAGGCCCCACGACGGCGACGACGATCACCCCGACACCTTAGGCCAGGACGGTCACGCGGTACTCGGGCGGCAGGTGGTCGTGCGACTGCGCGAAGACCTGGACCTGCGGCGTCCACCCGTCGGCGCCCGCCGCGCGCAGGGCAGCCCGGACGCCGTCGGTCAGCGTCCCGGGGTCGCTGTCGAGGCCGCCCGGCACTCCCCCGCCCGCGACGACCAGGCCGGCGGCGTCCCGCAGCAGCGGGTCGGGTCCGGCGACCGGTCCGGGCCAGGACGGCGGGACCTCCAGCACCTCGACCTCCGCGACCCGGTCGCCCAGCACGTCCGCGAGCGCCAGCAGCGCCACCGAGGCACCGGTCCCCGCGGCCGGACGGATCTCGTCCCTCCAGGACCAGGCCGCGCCGGAGCGCCGTCCCGCACCGGGCGGGGAGCCGGGCAGCCAGCGGTCATCGATGCCGGAGCCCGCCAGGGACGGGCGCATGCGGCCGTGCCGCAGGGCGCGGCCGTGCGCCAGGACCAGCGGCACGCGGCCGCCGTCGGTGAGCCCGGCCAGCGCGGCCGCCACGGCGGCGCGGACGCCCGCGAGCGGGTCCGTGCGCAGGCCAGGGGCCATCCCCGGGACGAGCAGCGGGGTGGCGGGCAGGATCACGGCGTGCACGATGGATGAAAGTAGCACCGGGCGCGGCGCCTGGCCGTTCCTGGGCGATTCCACCCGGCTTTCCGGACGAAGGGCGCAGCGGGAGGAGGGGTCTGGCAGGTACTGTGGTCAGGTGAGGTTCTTCGGGTCACGACGCCGGAACACGGCGGGCGACGGCGACCGTGCGGCCACCGGCCCGCAACAGCCCGAGCCCAGGGAACTCGACGACGACGAGCTGCGGGCGCAGGTGGAGGGTGTGCTGCTCCGCGAGCTGACGGGCGGCCTCGACGATCCTTCCTCCGTTCCCGAGCCGCTCACGCGCGACCGCGTGGTGGAGTGGCTGGGCGAGAACGGGTTCAGCTATTTCGTGGACTCGGAGGGCGACGTCGGCGGGCTGTGGCACGGCTGGCTGTTCTACTTCCTGATGGTCGGCGAGAGCTCCGAGGTGCTCCAGGTGCGCGGGCAGTGGCACCGCGACCTGACCATCGAGCGGCTCGAGGAGATCCTCGAGCTCTGCAACGAGTGGAACGCCGAGCGCATCTGGCCCAAGACGTACGTCCGCGTGCGCGACAACGGGGCCGTGCTGGTCTACACCGAGGTGACGGTCGACCTGGAGCACGGCGTCACCGAGGACCAGCTCGACCAGCTGCTGCAGTGCGGGCTGACCACCGGCTCCATGTTCTTCGAGCATCTCGACGAGACGTTCCCCGACCCCCTCAGGTCCGCGCCATGAGCCCGGCCCGGAACGGCGGCGGCGCAGGGCGCTGGCTCGCGCGCCTGCTCAACCCGCGCCCTCCGGCGGCCCGCCGCCCCGCGGGAGCGCAGGTCCGCACGCTCGCGAACGCCCCGGTCGAGAAGCCGCGGCCGCTCACCACGCAGCGCGTCGGCGACGACCTGTCGCGCCGCGGCTACCGCTTCCGCATCGACGACGACGGCGACGTGACCGGCACCTGGGACGGCAACCGGTTCTGGTTCCTGCTGCTCGGTGAGCACGACGAGATCCTGCAGGTGCGGGGCCGCTGGGCGGGCGCTCTGCCGGCGGCCGCGCGGCTCGCCGTGCTCCAGGCCGCGAACGACTGGAACCGCGAGCGCATCTGGCCCAAGGTCTACACCCGGGAGGAGGGCGCGGGGCTCGCCCTGTACGCCGAGGTCTCGGTGGACTTCGAGCACGGCGCCACCGAGGAGCAGCTCGCCCAGACGGTGTCGTGCGGGCTGGTCACCGCGAGCCAGTTCTTCTCGACGGTGGCCTCGCTCGCCCCGCCGCCCGATGCCGAGCCGGACGAGGCCGGCCCGGACAGCGCGGCGGGCTAGGAACCGACCCGCCGCACCGCGTCAGCGGCGCAGGGTGGGCAGGCCCAGCGCGACCGGGCCCGACGGCGCCGGCGTGCCGTGCGAGTGCTCGTCCTCGCCTCCGCCGAGCCGCGCCTTCTCCCGCGCGGCCCAGGCCTCGCCCGACCGCGTGCGGCGCACCACGAGGCCCGCGGCGTCGGCGGGCTCGGCGATCAGGTGGTGCGGCGCCGCCTTCGTGACGGTCACGGTCACCGTGTCGCCGGGGCGCGGCACACCCGCGGGCACGACGTCGGCCAGGCGCGGGTCGTCGAGGTCGGCCGGCGCCCGGGTGAGGTCCACGCCGGGCAGGGGCACGGCGTCGGGCACCGGGGTGAGGCCGAAGTGGACCAGGCGGTTGTCCGCCGCACGGCCCGACAGGCGGTGCGTGGCGCCGTCCTTGCGGCCGGATCCCTCGGCGACGAGCACCTCGAGGGTGCGTCCCACCTGCTTGTCGGCCTCCTCGGCCCCGATGCGCTCCTGCAGGGCGAGCAGGCGCTCGAACCGCTCCTGCACGACCGCCTTGGGGAGCTGGTCCTCCATCGTCGCGGCGGGCGTGCCCGGGCGCGGCGAGTACTGGAAGATGAAGGCCGAGCTGAACCGGGACGCCTCGACCACGCGCATGGTCTCGGCGAAGTCCTCCTCGGTCTCGCCCGGGAAGCCCACGATGATGTCGGTGGTGATCGACGCGTCGGGCATCGCGGCGCGGACCCGGTCGAGGATGCCGAGGAACTTCTCCGAGCGGTACGAGCGGCGCATCGCGCGCAGGATCCGGTCGGAGCCGGACTGCAGCGGCATGTGCAGCTGCGGCATGACGTTCGGGGTCTCGGCCATGGCGGCGATCACGTCGTCGGTGAACGCAGCCGGGTGCGGGGACGTGAACCGCACCCGCTCCAGGCCCTCGATCCGACCGCAGGCGCGCAGCAGCTTGGCGAACGCGCCGCGGTCGCCGAACTCGACGCCGTAGCTGTTCACGTTCTGGCCCAGCAGCGTCACCTCGATGGCCCCGGCGGCCACGAGCGCCTCGACCTCCGCGAGGATCTCCCCCGGCCGGCGGTCGCGCTCCTTGCCGCGCAGGTGCGGCACGATGCAGAAGGTGCAGGTGTTGTTGCAGCCCACCGAGATGCTGACCCAGCCTGCGTAGACCGACTCGCGCTTGGTCGGCAGCGTGGACGGGAAGACCTGCAGCGACTCGGCGATCTCGACCTGGGCCGCCTCGTTGTGCCGGGCGCGCTCCAGCAGCACCGGCAGGGCGTCGAGGTTGTGCGTGCCGAACACGACGTCGACCCACGGGGCCTTGGCGACGATGTCACCGCGGTCCTTCTGGGCCAGGCAGCCGCCGACGGCGATCTGCATGCCCGGGCGCGTGGCCTTGATGCCCGCGAGCTGGCCGAGGTTCCCGTACAGTTTGTTGGCGGCGTTCTCGCGCACGGCGCACGTGTTGATCACGACGACGTCGGCGGCGTTCGCGGCCTCGTCCTGGCTGGACGCGCGCGTGTAGCCGGCCTGTTCGAGCATGCCGGCCATGTGCTCGGAGTCGTGCACGTTCATCTGGCACCCGAGCGTGCGGACCAGGTAGGTGCGGGGCTGCTCGGACGCGGCGTCACCGACGGCGGTATCGGCCGAGGCGGCGTGGAGCGGGGCTGTGGGCAGGGCGGTCGTGGACATCGCCTCGATTTTACGACCCCTTTCGAGCCGCGCCGAACGGTGAGTTCGGGCGCAATGCGGGCATCTGTTACCGAAACGTTGTGCCGGGATGACCCGTCGACTTGGTCCTTGAAACATCGGATCGTTAGGTTCAAGGGATGGACCAGACCACCTCGACCACCGGCCAACCGGCGGCCGACAGCACCGCGGACGCTCCGACGTCGGACCGTGCCCTCGGAGCGCCCCTCGTCGAGCTGAAGCGCGTGAACAAGCACTTCGGCGCGCTGCACGTGCTGCAGGACATCGACCTCACCGTCCGCAAGGGCGAGGTGCTGGTCGTGATCGGCCCGTCCGGCTCCGGCAAGTCCACGCTGTGCCGGGCGATCAACCGCCTGGAGACCATCGACGACGGCACCATCACCGTCGACGGCAAGGAGCTGCCCGAGGAGGGCAAGGCCCTGGCACAGCTGCGTGCCGAGGTCGGCATGGTCTTCCAGTCGTTCAACCTGTTCGCGCACAAGACCGTGCTCGACAACGTCACGCTCGGGCCGCGCAAGGTCCGCGGGCTGTCCAAGAAGGCCGCGGAGGAGCAGGCCCGTGCCCTGCTCGACCGCGTGGGCGTCGGCAACCAGGCGGGCAAGATGCCCGCCCAGCTGTCGGGCGGCCAGCAGCAGCGCGTCGCGATCGCACGCGCCCTGGCGATGCAGCCGAAGGTGATGCTGTTCGACGAGCCGACCTCGGCCCTCGACCCCGAGATGATCAACGAGGTGCTCGACGCCATGGTGGCGCTCGCCCGGGACGGGATGACGATGATCGTCGTCACGCACGAGATGGGCTTCGCCCGCACGGCGGCCGACCGGGTCGTCTTCATGGCGGACGGCCAGATCGTCGAGGAGGCCGCCCCCGAGGAGTTCTTCACCGCGCCCAAGAGCGAGCGCGCACGGGACTTCCTCTCCAAGATCCTGACCCACTGATCTTCCGACCGATCCCACCCCCTCGGGGCCCCGACCGGGTCCCGGACTACCGAAGGGCAATCATGCGCAAGCACACCATGGGCCTCCTGGCGATGGCGGCTGCCTCGACACTCGCGCTTTCCGCGTGTGGCGGCGGCGAGGTCGGCGAGCCGACCGACGGCGACGACACCGCCGCGGGCGGCGGCGACACCATCCGCATCGGTATCAAGTACGACCAGCCGGGACTCGGCCTGCAGGAAGGCGACACGTTCACGGGCTTCGACACCGACGTCGCCCGCTACGTCGCCGACAAGCTGGGCTACTCCGAGGACCAGATCGAGTTCGTCGAGACCATCTCGGCCAACCGCGAGACGGCGCTGCAGAACGGCGACGTCGACATGATCTTCGCGACCTACTCGATCAACGACGACCGCAAGGAGCTCATCGACTTCGCGGGCCCGTACTTCGTCGCCGGTCAGGACCTGCTGGTCGCGGCCGACAACACCGACATCACCGGCCCGGAGACCCTCGAGGGCAAGAAGCTCTGCTCGGTCACCGGATCGACCTCCGCCGAGAACATCAAGACCCAGTACTCCGAGGGCGTGCAGCTCGTGGAGCGCGGCGGCTACGCCGAGTGCGCCACCGCTCTCGCGTCGGGCGCCGTCGATGCCGTGACCACGGACGACATCATCCTCGCCGGCCTGGCCGCGACCGAGGAGAACGCCGGCAAGTTCAAGGTCGTCGGCGCGCCCTTCTCCGAGGAGCGCTACGGCGTCGGCCTCCCGAAGGGCTCCGACCAGTGCGAGGACATCAACGCCGCGATCACCGAGATGATCGAGGACGGCACCTGGGACGAGCTGGTGGCCGCCAACACCGAGGGCGCCGACTACACGCCGAACGCGGACCTGAACCCGCCGACGCCGGACGCCTGCGCGTGACCCCGCGGTACCCCGCCTGACCACAGTGCCTGACGCCGGACCGACTGCCTCCCTCGGGGCGCGGTCGGGCCGGCGTCAGCCACGTCCGGCGTCGTCGACAGGTGTCGCACGACGCCCCTGACCTATCCCTGAAAGGTGACCGTGGACGACTTCTTCTCCGGGTTCGCCGAGCTCTTCGCTCAGTACGACGTCCTGGCTGCGTTCTGGGTCAACATCCAGCTCACGTTCTGGGCCGCGCTGCTGTCCCTGGTCCTCGGTACCGTGCTCGCCCTGATGCGCATCTCCCCGATCGCATCGCTCCAGTGGGCAGGCACCGCCTACGTGACGATCTTCCGGAACACACCGCTGACGATCATCCTCACGTTCATGTACCTCGTGGTGTTCTCGCAGCTCGGGATCACGCTCACCGACGACCTGAACTCCACGTTCTTCTGGTTCGCGGTGATCGGCCTCTCCGTCTACCACGCGGCCTTTGTCTGCGAGGCCATCCGCTCCGGTGTCAACACGGTCCCGGTGGGACAGGCCGAGGCCGCCCGGGCGATCGGGCTCTCGTTCCTGCCGGCAGCACGCCTGGTGATCCTGCCGCAGGCGTTCCGCGGAGCCATCGCACCGCTGGGCAACACGCTCATCGCGCTGCTGAAGAACTCGACCGTCGCCGTGGCGGCCTCGGTCGCCACCGAGACGTCGTCACTGATGAGGACCATGATCGAGTTCCGGCCCGACCTGATGGTCGCCATCTTCCTGCTCTTCGCCGTCGGCTACGTGATCCTGGTGATCCCGATCGGCCTGGGCACCACCTGGCTGTCCCAGCGACTGGCGGTGAAGCGATGAGCGCCTCCGTCCTGTTCGACGCCCAGGGACCCCGGGGCCGGGCGCTGTCCGTGGCCGGCAACATCGCGGCGGCCGTGGCGATCGTCGCCGGGCTCGGCTGGGTAGCCGTGGCCCTGTACGACAAGGGCCAGTTCGAGTCGACGCTCTGGGAGAACGCCGTCTCCGCGGAGGCCTGGCAGTACTACTACCTGCCCGGCCTGCAGAACACCCTGCGCTCGGCAGCGTTCGCCACCGTGGGCGCGGTCCTGTTCGGCCTCGTCCTCGGCGTCGGCCGGCTGGCGCACAACCGAGTCGTCCGGTGGGTGTCCGGCGTGGTCGTGGAGTTCTTCCGCGCCGTGCCGGTGCTGCTGATGATGATCTTCTTCTACATGTTCTTCTCGGCACAGGCGCAGTGGATCGCCGACCGGCCGTTCGCCGCGGTGGTCCTGGCGCTCGTCCTGTACAACGGCTCGGTCATCGCGGAGCTGGTCCGGGCCGGGGTCGGGAACCTTCCGAAGGGCCAGGGCGAGGCCGGTCTGGCGATCGGTCTGACGCCCTCGCAGACGCTCCGCTCGATCCAGCTGCCGCAGGCGCTCGTCGCCATGCTCCCCGCGATGGTCTCGCAGCTCGTCGTGGTGCTCAAGGACTCGGCGCTCGGGCAGATCATCCTGTACTCCGAGCTGCTCCGGTCCGCGCAGATCCTGTCGTCGAAGGAGCAGAACCCCCTGCAGACGCTGGCCGTGGTGGCGGTCGTGTTCATCGTGATCAACTGGATGCTGACCACCGTGGCGCACCGTCTCGCGAAGCTGCTCTCCGGTCGTACCGCGGGGTCCACGGCCGAGGGGCCAGGGATCGGCAACCCCACGATCGTGCCTGGCGGTCCCGTGGGCGGCGGAGCGGGCCCCGGCGCGGGTGCGGGTGCTGCCGTCTAGCGCGCTGCCATCCCTCAGGTCGCCAGAGGCGCCCCAGCACCTGCTGGGGCGCCTCTGGCGTTGCCGGCCCGGACGTCGTTGCGGCACCGGACCGGGCATCGCTGCTTCAGTCCTCGGCGTGGCCCAGGTCGTCCGTCTCCTCGCCCTCGGCGGCCAGCGCGTCCCGGACCAGCTCGAAGGCCAGGCCGGGGGCGTAGCCCTTGCGCGCGAGCGAGCCGACGGCACGGCGCACCCGCACCTGCCGGTCGAGGCCGCGCGTGCGGGTGACGAGCTTGCCGGCGAGCCGCGCGCCCGCCGCCCGCTCGTCGTCCGGGTCGAGCTGGTCGAGGGCCTCGACGGCCGTGTCCTCGTCGATGCCGCGCCGGCGCAGCTCCGCGACGATGCCGCGCCTCGCCAGGCCCCGCTCGGCGTGCCGGGTGCGCACGATCGTCTCCGCGTAGGTCGCGTCGTCCACCAGGCCCACCTCGCCGAACCGGTCGAGCACCTGCACGACGACGTCCTCCGGGTACCCCTTGCGGGCCAGGGACTGCTCGAGCTCACGACGCGACTTCTGCGCCGCCGTCAGGATCCGGAGGACCACCTCACGAGCCTTCTCCACGGCGTCGTCCCGGCTGATCTCGCCGGCCTCCAGGCGCTCCGCGACGGTCTTCCGGGGGGCCCGCTCGCCGCCGCCGCGCCCGGCGCCGCGGCGCCCGCGACCGCCCGCCCGACGCTCGTCCCGGTCACCCTCCGAAAAGGCCGGATGGCCCCGACGCTTCCCCACGCCGGGACCATCCGCTGGATCACCGTACTGCACGTCAGAACGGAGCCTTCTCGGCGGCCGCCTCCGCCTTGGCCGCGGTCTTCGAAGACGTCGTCTTGACGGCGGTCTTCGCGCGCGTCGCCGTCGTCTTCGTGGCCTTGGCCGTGGTGGTCGTCCGCGAGGACGAGCTGGCCGCCGCGACCGTGCCCGTGGGCGGAGCGGCCTCGGTCGCCGAGGGGGCGGGAGCACCCGCGGCCGGGTCCGCCGGGGCGTCGACCTTCGGTCCCACGCCCAGCTTCTCCTTGACCCGCTTCTCGATGTCGTTGGCGAGGTCGGGGTTGTCGCGCAGGAAGGACCGCGCGTTCTCCTTGCCCTGGCCGAGCTGGTCGCCCTCGTAGGTGAACCACGAGCCGGACTTGCGCACGAAACCGTGCTCCACGCCCATGTCGATGAGCCCACCCTCGCGGGAGATGCCGTGGCCGTACAGGATGTCGAACTCCGCCTGCTTGAAGGGCGGCGCCATCTTGTTCTTGACGACCTTCACGCGGGTGCGGTTACCGACCGCGTCCGTACCCTCCTTGAGGGTCTCGATGCGGCGGATGTCGAGCCGGACCGACGCGTAGAACTTCAGCGCCTTTCCACCGGTGGTGGTCTCGGGCGAGCCGAAGAACACGCCGATCTTCTCGCGCAGCTGGTTGATGAAGATCGCGGTGGTGCCGGACGCGCTGAGCGCGCCGGTGATCTTGCGCAGGGCCTGCGACATGAGGCGGGCCTGGAGACCCACGTGGCTGTCGCCCATCTCGCCCTCGATCTCGGCCTTCGGCGTCAGGGCCGCGACGGAGTCGATGACGATGATGTCGAGCGCACCGGAGCGGATCAGCATGTCCGTGATCTCCAGCGCCTGCTCGCCGGTGTCCGGCTGCGAGACCAGGAGGGCGTCGGTGTCGACACCGAGCTTCTTGGCGTACTCCGGGTCCAGCGCGTGCTCGGCGTCGATGAACGCCGCGATGCCGCCCAGTCGCTGGGCGTTGGCCACCGCGTGCAGCGCGATGGTCGTCTTGCCCGAGGACTCGGGGCCGTACACCTCGACGATGCGGCCGCGCGGGAGGCCGCCGATGCCGAGCGCCACGTCGAGGGCGATCGAACCGGTGGGAACCACCTCGATGGGCGCGCGGGTCTCGTCGCCGAGGCGCATGACCGAGCCCTTGCCGAAACTACGGTCGATCTGTGCGAGGGCGGCCTCGAGGGCCTTGTCGCGGTCTGCTGGTGCGGGCATGTGCAACACCTTCGGTCTCTGGGCGCTCTGTGCGCCGACATGGATGGCTCGGTACGTCGTTGCCGACCGTACGCGGAGCCACTGACACGGACGCCTGCTCCGGCCGCCGCCTGTGGACGACGTTCCGAAATCCGTGCCTGTGGTCAAAGTCTAGCCGAACGCGTGTTCGAGGCAAGGCAGGACACACCGGTGTGTCGCAGGACATCTCGCCGAGGCGGGCACGGCGGTCGGAAACGTCGCTCGGCGCGGTCGGGACGCCCTCAGCGACGGGGCGGCGGGGCCTGCCGGTACTTGTCGGTGCCCCACCGGTCGGCGTCGGGCACGTCCAGCGCGTCGCACAGCGCGTGCCACACGTCGCGCGGCTCGTCGCCGTCCGCCAGGGCGACCGCCGGGGTGCGCCCGTCGAGCGCGGGCAGCACCTGCTCGCGCGCCAGCGCACGTCCGTAGGCGGGGCCGAACACCTCGTCGACCAGCTGCCAGAAGTCCCGTTCACGCACCCGTCAACCCTACGACGCCCCGGCACCTCCCCCGGCCCGTGTCAGTGGTCGGGGACAGAATGGGGACCATGCCCTCGCCCGACGACCCGCTCTCCCGGTTCGGCCCGGCCACCCGTACCTGGTTCACGGGTGCGTTCGCCCAGCCCACCGCCGCCCAGGCCGGCGCGTGGGACGCCGTGGCGCGCGACCAGCACGCCCTCGTGGTCGCGCCGACCGGGTCGGGCAAGACGCTCGCGGCGTTCCTCTGGTCGATCGACCGGATCATGTCCGCACCGCTGCCCCAGGAGCGGGCGCGCCGCTGCCGCGTGCTGTACGTGTCGCCCCTCAAGGCCCTGGCCGCGGACGTGCAGCGCAACCTGCGCTCCCCGCTGACGGGCATCCGGCAGGCCGCGGCGCGCGACGGCATCGACGTGCCCGACGTCACCGTCGGCATGCGCACGGGTGACACGCCCCCGAGCGAACGGCGCTCGTTCGCCACGCGCCCCCCGGACATCCTGGTCACCACGCCGGAGTCCCTCTTCCTCATCCTCACCTCGTCGGCCCGCGCCGGGCTCGCGGGCGTCGAGACCGTGGTGCTCGACGAGATCCACGCCGTCGCGGGGACCAAGCGCGGCGCCCACCTGGCCCTGAGCCTGGAGCGCCTCGACGCCCTGCTCGACCGGCCCGCCCAGCGGATCGGCCTGTCCGCCACGGTGCGCCCGGTCGAGGCCGTCTCCCGGTTCCTCGGCGGCGGCCGCTCCGACGAGTCGGCGCGCGAGGTCGTCGTCGTGCAGCCGCCGTCGCACAAGGAGTGGGCCATCGACGTCGTCGTGCCCGTCCCGGACCTCACGGACCTGGGCAGCGCGCCCAGCGCCGGCGTGCCGGACCCGGGCCGCACCGACGGGGCCGGCCCCGGCACGGGCGACGACGAGATCGACCTCTCGGGCGAGGCGACCCAGCCCCTGCGCAGGGCCTCGGTCTGGCCGCACGTCGAGGAGCGCGTGGTCGACCTCGTGGCCGACCACACCTCCACCATCGTCTTCACCAACAACCGGCGCGGCGCCGAGCGGCTGACCGCGCGGATGAACGAGGTCTGGGCCCAGCGCCAGGGCCTCGACGTCGCCGACCCGGCCGGCACATGGGCCGCGCTCGTGCCGGGCCAGTCGGGCACGGCCGCGGGGATCCCCCGGCCCGTGCCCGGGGAGCGCGGCATGCCCGAGGCGGTCCCCGGACAGCCGGCCGGACCGGACGGGACCGGACGGGCCGAGACGGTGCTCGCGCGCGCCCACCACGGGTCGATGAGCCGGGCGGAACGCACCCGCACCGAGACCGAGCTCAAGGAGGGCCGCCTGCCCGCCGTGGTCGCGACGTCCTCCCTGGAGCTCGGTATCGACATGGGCGCCGTGGACCTCGTGGTGCAGGTGGGCGCGCCGCCGTCGGTCGCGAGCGGGCTGCAGCGCATCGGCCGCGCGGGCCACCAGGTGGGCGCCGTCTCCAAGGGCGTGGTGTTCCCGATGTTCCGGGGCGACCTGGTGCCGGCCACCGTCATCGCGCAGCGCATGCGCACGGGCGCCATCGAGCACATGCACGTGCCGGCCAACCCGCTCGACGTCCTGGCGCAGCAGGTGGTCGCGGCGCTGGCCGTGGACGACTGGGACGAGGCCGAGCTGCTCGCCCTCGTGCGCCGGGCCGCGCCGTTCGCGCACCTCGGCGACGCCACCTGGCGCGCCGTGCTCGACATGCTCGCCGGGCGTTACCCCAGCGAGGACTTCGCCGAGCTGCGGGCCCGCATCACCTGGGACCGCGCCACCGGTTTGCTGCGCGGCAGGCCCGGCGCGCTGCGCCTGGCCGCCACGAGCGGCGGCACCATCCCCGACAAGGGCGCCTACGGCGTCTTCCTCGCCACCGACGCGGCGGACGGCGGCGTGCTGGCCGACGGCACCACCGGCGGCGCGAGCGGCGCCAGGGCCCGCGGGGGCCGGCGCGTCGGCGAGCTCGACGAAGAGATGGTCTACGAGTCCCGGGTGGGCGACACGTTCACGCTGGGGTCGAGCACCTGGCGCATCGAGGAGATCACCACCGACCGGGTGCTGGTCACACCGGCGCCCGGCCTGCCGGGTCGCCTCCCCTTCTGGAAGGGCGACGCCCCCGGCCGCCCGGCCGAGCTCGGGCGCGCGGTGGGCGCGTTCGTCCGCGAGGCCGACGCCGCCCTGGCCGCCGACGTCGACGCCGGCCGCAAGCACCTGCGCGAGGCCGGGCTCGACGACTGGGCCGCGGACAACCTCGCCGCCTACCTCACCGAGCAGCGGCTGGGCACGGGCCGCGTGCCCGACGACCGGACGGTCGTGGTCGAGCGGTTCCGGGACGAGCTGGGCGACTGGCGCGTCGTGATCCACTCGCCGCTCGGGGCGCGCGTGCACGCGCCGTGGGCCCTCGTGATCAGCGCGCGGCTGAGGGCCCGGTTCGGCCTGGACGTCGCCGCCATGCACTCGGACGACGGGATCGTGCTGCGGCTGCCCGACTCGGGCGGCGGCTGGGACGGCGACCCGTGGGACGCGGGCGCGGACGGCGGCGCGCCAGGCACGACCCTCGACGGGACCGACGCCCAGGCCGGCTACGGGGCACTCGACGGCGAGGCGCACCCGCAGCACGTCCCGGGCCGGGTCACCCTCGAGGACCTGCTGCTGGACCCGGACGAGGTGCTGGGCGCCGTCCGGGACGAGCTGGGCTCCTCGGTCATGTTCGCCGCGCGGTTCCGGGAGGCGGCCGCACGCGCCCTCCTGCTGCCGCGACGCCGGCCGGACAAGCGCCAGCCCCTGTGGCAGCAGCGCCAGCGGTCGGCCCAGCTCCTGGAGGTGGCCAGCCAGTTCCCGGACTTCCCGATCGTGCTGGAGGCCGCCCGCGAGTGCCTCCAGGACGACTTCGACGTGGCAGCCCTGGCCGACCTCATGCGCGAGATCGGCCAGGGCGGCGTCCGGGTCGTCGAGGTCACGACCCCCACGCCGTCGCCGTTCGCCCAGTCGCTCCTGTTCGGCTACACGGCGCAGTTCCTGTACGACGGCGACGCGCCCCTGGCCGAGCGCCGCGCGGCGGCCCTGTCGCTGGACCCGGAGCTGCTCGCCGAGCTGCTCGGGGAGCAGGGCTCGGCCGACCTCGCGGACCTGCTCGACCCCGGGGCCGTGGAGCGCACCGAGGCCGAGCTCGCCGGGCTCGCCCCCGACCGGCAGGCTCTCGACGCCGAAGGGCTGTGGGACCTGCTGCGGCGCACGGGGCCGCACCCGCTGGACGCCCTGGAGGCGCGCACCCGCGAGGACGCCCGCCACGCCGTGGGCCGCTGGCTCGAGGAGCTGGAGTCCACACGCCGCGTGATCCGGGTCCGGTTCGCCGGCCTGGAGCAGTGGGCGGTCGCGGAGGACGCCGGCCGCCTTCGGGACGCGCTCGGCGTGGCGCTCCCGGTGGGCATCCCCGAGACGTTCACCGAGCTGGTGCCCGACCCGCTCGGCGACCTGCTGCGCCGCCACGCGCGCACGCACGGGCCGTTCGGCGCGCAGGCCCCGGCCCAGCGGTTCGGGCTGGGCGTCGCGGTCGTCGCCCAGGGCCTGGCCCGGCTGGAGGCGGACGGCGCGCTCGCCCGTGGGCGGCTGCGGCCGGGCGCGCTCGGCGGCACGGGCGACGAGTGGTGCGACCCCGGCGTGCTGCGCCTGCTGCGCCGGCGCTCCCTGGCGGTCCTGCGGGCCGAGGTGGAGCCCGTGGAGCAGGAGGCCCTCGGCGCCTTCCTGCCGCGCTGGCAGAACGTCTCCACGGGCCTGCTGCGCGGGGCCGACGGGCTGGTGCAGGCGATCGAGCAGCTCGCGGGCGCGGCGGTCCCGGCGTCGGCCCTGGAGACCCTGGTGCTGCCCGCCCGGGTGACCGACTACTCCCCCGCCCTGCTCGACGAGCTGACGGTGACGGGCGAGGTGCTGTGGGCGGGACACTCCCGCCTGCCCGGGTCGGGCGGCGGGGACGGGCTGGTCTCCCTCCACCTGGCCGACGGAGCCCCGCTCACGCTGTCCCCGCTCGCACCGGTCGAGGAGGAGAGCCCGCTCGACTCCGACCTGCACCGCGCGGTGCTGGACCTGCTGACGGGCTCGGGCGGGTTCTTCCTGCCCCGCGTCGCCGAGCTCACCTCCGCCGAGCCGGACGCCGTGCTGGAGGTGCTCTGGGACCTGGTCTGGGCCGGCCAGGTCACCAACGACGGGCTGGGCGCGCTGCGCGAGCGGGTCAGCGGCGGCGGCGCCCACCGCGCGCCCCGCACCGCCGCCCGCGCCCGTCCGGTGCGGCGGTCCCGGTTCGCCGTGTCCCCCGGCCGCCCCGCCTCGGCCCTCCGGTCCGGCGCCTCGGCCGTGGGCGGTGGCGGCCGCTGGGCGGCCCTGCCGATGCGCGAGGCGGACCCCACGCTGCACGCCCACGCCCTGACCCAGGTGCTGCTCGAACGGCACGGGGTGCTGACCCGGTCCGCCGCGGCCGCGGAGGGGGTCGGGACGGGCTACCGCGACGTGTATCGCGTGCTGTCCGGCCTGGAGGAGCGCGGTGCGGTGCGCCGCGGGTACTTCGTGGAGCACCTCGGCGGGTCGCAGTTCGCCCTGCCCGGCGCCGTCGACCGGCTGCGGGTGGACGCGGCCGACCGCACGCGGATCGTCGAGGCGGAGCGGGAGGACGCGGAGCGGACGGCGGCGGTCGCGGCCCCCACCGGCGCGGCCAGCACCAGCGGCGTCGTCGTGCTGGCCGCGATGGACCCCGCCAACCCGTACGGCGCGGCGCTCGCCTGGCCGGCCGGCCCGGCGGCGGACGCCGGAGCGGCGTCCGACGGCACACCCGGCAGCAGGTCCGCCCACCGGCCCGGCCGCAAGGCCGGGGCCGTCGTGGTGCTCACCCACGGCGACCTGGCCCTGTTCGTGGAGCGGGGCGGGCGCACGGTGCTGTCGTTCACCGAGAATCCCGCCCGGCTCGCGACCGCGGCCGCCGCACTGGCCAGGACGGTCCGGGAGGGCCGGCTCGGGCGGCTGGTGGTCCAGCGGGTCGACGGCGTGCCCGCGCTGGAGGCCGCACGGCACCATCCGACGGCGCGCGCGCTGGTCGAGGCGGGCTTCGCGATCACTCCGCGCGGTCTGCGGATCTCGGTCCGCTGAACGCCAGGGCCGGGCCGGCGCCGTCGAGCGGCCCGATGGCGTCGAGCGGCCCGGTCTCGTCCAGCGCCGCGTCCGGGCCCTCGCGGTCGATCGTCGCGCCCAGCAGGAACAGGTAGCCGATCATGATCACGAACCCCACCCGCTCGATGAGGCCGAAGGCGGCGATGCCGGAGTCGGCGAAGAAGACGAGCGACAGGTGGATCACAAGGAACAGCCCGACCATCACGCCGAGCGCACCGGCCGCCGACCGCAGGGTCCGCGGGAAGGTCGAGCGCGGCCGCGTGATCGACCGCTCCAGGCTCAGCCCGACCACCGGGAGCACGCAGAAGGCCGTGGCGGCGCTCACCCGGTGGATCACGGCGGACAGCGACGCGTCCGTCCCGGGCGGGTCCGTGGGGAACGCTCCGACCAGGACCATCGCGACGGCGTAGACGATCATCGCGCCCGCGGGCACCAGGCCGGCGGCGAGGCCGGTGCGGTACATCCGCACGGTGAGGATGAGGCCGAGGACGGCGAGCACCACCCCGCCGGCGAGGATCATCTCGCCGCCGCCGGGCACGAAGGCGTACCAGCTGATCGGGTCGAGCACCGGGTCGACGACCGACGCGCCCAGCACGTGGGCGGCGATCATCGGCAGCAGAGCGGTCGCGCCGAACCAGCTCACGGTACGGGTGTTGCGGGGGTCTGGGGAGGCCATCGACTGGTCTGGGCGTTCGCCCAGGTCAGCGGTTACAACGGTCATGGGACAAGAGTTGCCGAGCGAGCGCCGGAAAGCCATCGGGTTTACCCCCGGTCACGCCCTGACCCGCACTCGGGGCCATCCCTGACCGGCCCTCGGCGGCCCGGCGGCTGGGTTCCGGCGCAACCCAGATCACATGGGTGATATGCCGGTTGTGCCGCCTTCCCCGGCCGACCGCGCACTACGCTGAAGCCCCACGACGAGGGGAGCGTCCGTGCCCGAGGGGGATGTCCTGCGCCTCACCGCCGAGCGCCTCACCGCGGCGCTGCGAGGTCTGCCGCTCGTCCGCGCGGAGCTGCGCTGGCCCAGCGCGGGCGCCGCCAACCTGACCGGAGCCACCGCGCTGGAGACCAGCGCGTACGGCAAGCACCTGCTCACCCGGCTCGACGACGGCCGCACCCTGCACACGCACCTGCGCATGGAGGGGCTCTGGAAGGTGCACCGGACGGGCTCGCGTGACGCCTCGGCCCGCAACCCCGCCATCCGCGCCGTGCTCGCCACGGACGCCTGGACCGCCACCGGCTGGCACCTCGGCATGCTCGACCTGCTGCGCACGCACGACGAGAGCCGCATCCTCAACGGCCTGGGCCCGGACGTGCTCGGCGCCGACTTTCCCACCACCGGGCTGGCGGACGGCGTGGCGCGGCTCGCCCGCGAGCCCGAGAGGCCGCTGTGCGCCGCCCTGCTGGACCAGCGCACGGTCGCGGGCATCGGCACCATCTGGATGGCCGAGTCGCTCTTCGCGCGGCGGCTGTGGCCGTGGCGGCCGGCCGGCACGCTGCCCGACGGCGAACGCGCGGTGCTGCTGCGCACGGCGCGCCGGCTCATGGAGCGCAGCGTCACCGTCGGACGGGCGCGCGGCCTGGGGGCCGTCGAGATGCACGTGCACGGACGGGCGGGCCGGCCGTGCCACCGGTGCGGCACGCCGGTGGCCGTCGGCACGGCGAACGAGAAGCCCTACGAGCGCCCGGTCTTCTGGTGCCCCACGTGCCAGGCCGGTCCGATCTAGGACGACCCCCGCACGGCCGACCCCCGCACGGCCGGGCCGGCGCGGCCGGCGTGGCCCAGGGTGCGAACGCACCGGAGCGGGGCACCACCTGGGTGGTGCCCCGCTCCGGTTCTGCCCTGCTGCGACTCTCGCCCAGCCGGCCTGTCAGCCGACCGGTGCCAGGTCGGACGGGTCGACCTCCCGCCGCGCTGCGGTCCGGTCGCCTCCCCTGGCCAGCAGCCCGGCGACGAAGTCCGCCGGGATCGTGTCGGGAATCTGGAATCCTTCGGCCACCGCGACGCGGTCGCTCACCTCACGCAGCACCAAGGACAGCGGCACGTCGAGCGCCTCGCAGATGGAACCGAGAAGCTCGGACGACGCCTCCTTCTGCCCGCGCTCCACCTCACTGAGGTAACCCAGCGACACCCGCGCCGCCGACGACACCTCGCGGAGGGTGCGCCCCTGACGCTGCCGCGTGTCTCGCAGCACGTCTCCGATTTCTCGCCGTAGTACGACCATCTCGCGCCCCCTTTCAGTGCCTGTCCCTGACCTCACGCCCTGCCCTGCCTGGACCGGACGCGCCTTGCGTGTGGTACGGCCTCCGTGCGCGGAGGTCGTTCTACCGTACCCCGCGCTCGAAGAGTTCTTACGCCGGCCCCGAGTGGTCGGCCTGTTCGTGATCACACCGGGACCAACGCCGTGGGTATGAGCCTTGTTCCCGAAGTGTTCCCGCGTCAAGCCCTGTGCAAGATTAAGCCAAGAAGTTTCACTTGTCTGTAACTTCAGGGAACGGATCTGGGTACGAGTCGGTTTTTTCACCCGACGCCTCGCTGACGAGCAGCGACGCGAGCTCGATGACCCCGCGCGCCGCGTCGCCGATGATCTGCGGCCGGTCGCCCGTCAGCTCCAGCCGGTGCACCTCGGACGCGACCGGGGTGCTCACTGCGACGAAGACCACACCCGGCGGCTGGCCGTCCTGCGGGTCCGGGCCCGCGACCCCGGTCGTGGCGAGGCCCACGTCGGCCCCCGTCGCCCGGCGCACGCCGTCCGCCATCTGGGCGGCGACGGCCTCGTCCACGGCGCCGCGCTCGGCGAGCAGGTCCGCGTCCACGCCGAGCAGCCCGGCCTTCAGGTCGGTGGCGTAGGCGACGATGCCGCCGCGCAGCACCTTCGACGCACCCGGCACCGACACGAGCGTCGCCGTGACCAGCCCGCCCGTCAGCGACTCGGCCACCCCGATGGTCCAGCCGCGGGCGGCAGCCGCCTCCAGCAGGCGCGGCGCCGTCATGCCTGCGGCGTCCGGGCCCGGGCGTCGCGTCGGATCTTCCAGCCCTGGTACACGTACTCGACGCCGGTCACGACCGTCACGACGAACGCCGCCATGAGCACGACCCAGGCGATCACCGTGAGCCAGTCGAGGCCCTCGCGCGGCAGCAGGAACAGCGAGATCGCCACGGTCTGCAGCACGGTCTTGAGCTTGCCGCCGCGCGACGCGGGCATGACCTCGTACTTGAGCATGCCCATCCGCATGAACGTGATGCCCAGCTCACGCACCAGGATCACCACCGGGATCCACCAGGGCAGCTCGCCGAGCGGGATCCAGAGCAGGATCAGGGCGGCGCCCACGAGCAGCTTGTCCGCGATCGGGTCGAGCAGCTTGCCCAGGTCGGTGATGAGGCCGCGCGACCGCGCGAGGTAGCCGTCGACCTTGTCCGACACCGCCGCGACCACGAAGATCGCCGTGGCCACGAGCCGCCACGTCGTGTCGTCCCCGCCCTCGACGAGAAGTGCCCAGGCGAAGAACGGGACCATGGCGATGCGAATCATCGTGACGATGTTCGCAATGTTCCAGGGCGACGGAGCGTCGTTGACCATTGCTCAAGCCTAGCCGCGGTTCACCCGCACCCCGGACCGACCGCCGGCGGCGTCCGGTCGCTCCCCTTCCCGGCCTGCCATAACATCCGGGAGTGGTCAACGTCCGCCCGCTGCGGTTCCTCGCGTCCGCCGCGGTGACCTGCGCCCTCGCGGCCACGTCGGCGGGCTGCACGCCCGCCCCCGGTGTGCCGGTGCCCACCAGTGGCACGCCGGCGTCGTCCTCCCCGGCCGCACCTCCGACCTCCGCCGCGCCGCCCTCCCCGTCGCCCACGCCGCAGGACGTCGAGCTCACGCTGCTCGCCGGGGGCGACGTCCTGACCCACGAACCGGTCAACGACTCGGCGACCGGGCCGGACGGGTTCGACTACACGCCGCTGCTGGCGGGCATCGACCCGTGGGTCGCCCGCGCCGACCTGGCCCTGTGCCACCTGGAGGTGCCGGTCGCGCCACCGGGCACGCAGCCGGCCGGCTACCCCGTGTTCCGCGCGCCCCAGGAGATCGTCCGCGACCTGGGCGAGCAGGGCTGGGACGGCTGCTCGACGGCGTCCAACCACGCGGCCGACTCCGGGTACGACGGCATCGCCGCTACGCTCGGGGCGCTCGACCGGGCCGGGATGGGCCACGCCGGGACGGCGCGCAACAAGCGCGAGTCCCGCAGCCCCCAGCTCTACGAGCTGCGACGGGAGGGCCGGACCGTCACGGTCGCCCACCTGTCGGCGGCCTACGGGCTGAACGGGCTGGAGCCGCCCCACGGCTCCTGGTCGGTGGACCTCATCGACGCCGGGCGGATCGTCGAGCAGGCCAGGGCGGCGCGTGCCGCGGGAGCGGACCTGGTGGTGGTCAGCCTGCACGACGGCACGGAGTACGTCACCGAGCCCACCGACCACCAGAAGGAGACCGCCAAGGCCCTGGCCAGGTCCCGCCAGGTGGACCTCGTGATCGGGCATCACGCCCACGTGCCGCAGCCGCTGGAGCACCTGCGCGGCGGCCCGGGCGGCGACGGCATGTGGGTGGCCTACGGCCTCGGCAACCTCCTGTCCAACCAGGGGACTCAGTGCTGCGTGGCGGCGTCCGCCGTCGGCCTGCTGCTGGTCGCGGACGTCGTCCAGCCGCCTGGCGGGCCCGCCCGGGTCACGGACGCGCGCTGGGCGGCGACCACCGTGGACCGCGCCGCCGGGCACCGGCTGCACTGGACCCGCGACGCGCTGGCGCACCCGGAGCGCGGGCAGCTCGGCACGGGCGAGCTCACCGACCGCCTCCGGATCGCCCAGGACGCCGCCGGGGACGCGGCGGACGAGCAGCGCCGGCCGCCCCGGGGGCACGCGGGCAAGCCGCCCGTGGTGGTCCGGCGCACCGGCTGAGAGGTCAGCGCACAGGCCGAGTCAGCGCACCGGCTCGGCGTCGTCGTGGTAGTCCCGGGCGACCGGCGGCATGTGCCCGTCCGTCCCGTCGGCGTACTGGTCGGCGGAACCGTACGACCCGCCGTCGTCCGGCTCGGCGTCGTCGGAGGACGCCTGGTCGAAGACCTGGGCCGGCTGCTCGCCGCGGATCAGCGCGAGCGCGGAGGGCAGGTCGTCGGCGGCCACGAGCACGTCGCGCGCCTTGGAGCCCTCCGAGGGCCCCACGATCTCCCGCGACTCCAGCAGGTCCATGAGGCGCCCCGCCTTGGCGAAGCCCACGCGGAGCTTGCGCTGGAGCATGGACGTGGACCCGAACTGGGTGGTGACGACGAGCTCGGTGGCCTGCAGCAGCAGGTCGAGGTCGTCGCCGATGTCCTCGTCGACCTGCTTCTTGGCCGCGGCGGGCGCGGCCACGTCCTCGCGGTAGATCGGCTTGAGCTGACCCTTGACGTGCTCGACGACCTGGTGCACCTCGGACTCGGTGACCCAGGCGCCCTGGACGCGCATCGGCTTGGCCGCGCCCATGGGCAGGAACAGGGCGTCACCCTGGCCGATGAGCTTCTCGGCGCCGGGCTGGTCCAGGACCACGCGCGAGTCGGCGAGCGACGACGTGGCGAAGGCGAGCCGCGAGGGCACGTTCGCCTTGATCAGGCCGGTCACGACGTCGACGGACGGGCGCTGCGTGGCCAGCACGAGGTGGATGCCCGCCGCGCGGGCGAGCTGCGTGATGCGCTGGATCGAGGCCTCGACGTCGCGCGGGGCGACCATCATGAGGTCCGCGAGCTCGTCGACCACCACGAGCAGGTACGGGTACGGCGCGATCTTGCGCTCGGAGCCCGGCAGGGGCTTGACCTTGCCGGCGCGGACGGCGACGTTGAAGTCGTCGACGTGCTTGTAGCCGAAGGTCGCCAGGTCGTCGTACCGGGCGTCCATCTCGCGCACCACCCAGTCGAGGGCCTCGGCGGCCTTCTTGGGGCTGGTGATGATCGGCGTGATCAGGTGCGGGATGCCCTCGTAGATCGTGAGCTCGACGCGCTTGGGGTCCACGAGGATCAGGCGCACCTGCTCGGGCGTGGACCGCATGAGGATCGAGGTGATCATCGAGTTGATGAAGCTCGACTTGCCGGCGCCGGTGGCGCCCGCCACGAGGATGTGCGGCATCTTGGCGAGGTTGGCCACCACGTAGCCGCCCTCGACGTCCTTGCCCACGCCCATGACCATCGGGTGCTCGGTGCGCCGCGCCGCGCCGGAGCGCAGCACGTCGCCCAGCACGACGGTCTCGCGGTCGGAGTTCGGGATCTCGATGCCGATGGCGGACTTGCCCGGGATGGGCGACAGGATGCGCACGTCCGCGCTCGCCACCGCGTACGCGATGTTGTTGGACAGCGACGTGATGCGCTCGACCTTGGTCTTGGCGCCCACCTCGACCTCGTACCGCGTGACCGTCGGGCCGCGGCTGAAGCCGGTGACCTTCGCGTCCACGCCGAACTGCTCGAACACGCCCGTCAGCGACTCGACGACCCGGTCGTTCGCGGCCGAGCGCGCCTTGTGCGGCGGACCCTGCACGAGGACGTCCTCGTCCGGCAGCAGGTAGACGGTGTCGCCCTCCAGCATGGGCTGCACGCCCCGGGGCATCGGCTCGGCGTCGCGCGGCGGCCTGGGTCCGTCCTTCTTCGCCGACGCCGGCTCGCCGTCCGGCCCGAGGACACCCGGGCCGATGGCGGGGGCGCCGGTGACCTTGCCGGCGGACTGGCCGGTCGGGATGCGCTGGGTCGTGGCCTTGCCGGCCTTGCCGGCACGCTGCTCGACCTCGGCGGCCTTCTCGAAGGCCTCGTCGCCGACGAAGCCGGCCAGGCGCTCCTTCTCCGCGGCGATCTCCTGCTTGGTGCGGCGCTTGCGGCGCTTGGGCTCCGGCGTGCCGTCGTGGGCGGAGACGCCGTCGGCCAGGGCGAGCCCGTCCTCGCCCGTGTCGTCCGCCTCGCGGTGGTTGCCCGTGAGGCGGTCGTACAGGCCGCGCAGGCGGGCGGGGATCCGGTGCACCGGCGTGGCGGTGACGATGAGGATGCCGAAGAACCCGGCTAGCACGTAGAGCGGGATGGCGAACCACTGGGTCAGCCCGGTGACGACCGGGGTGGCGAAAAGGAACCCGATCACACCACCGGCGTCCTGCACCGGGGTGAAGCCGTCCGCGGGCGACGGCAGGCCGGCGCTGATGTGCACCAGCGAGCACGTGGCGACGACCAGGAAGCTGAGCCCGATCGCCACCCGGCCGTTCTGCTGGGTGCGCTCCGGATGGCGCATGACGCGGAAGGCGAGCCACATGAGCAGCACGGGGAGGGCCACGCCCGCGACGCCGAGCGTGCCCGCGACCACCGCGTGCACGCCGTCGCCGAAGGGGCCGTCGATCCCCCACCACTCACGCGCCGCGACGATGACCGCCACGGCGAGAAGTGCGAAGCCGACGCCGTCGCGCCGGTGGTCCGGTTCCAGTTCCTGCCCTCCCTGCCCTTCCGCGTTCTGCGAGCCCGTGCCGGACCCCTCCGGCGCCGTCCGCGGTCCGGCGGCGCGGGTAGCGCCACCGACCGCGTGCGCCATGCCCATCCAGAGGCCGCGGACCGCCCGGACCGGCCACGGCGGGCGGGACGGTGCGGGCGCAGCCTTGGCCGCCGGGCGGGTAGCCCCCCGGCGCTGTGTCGATCGCCTCGACGCTGCGGCCCGGGGCTTGGCGCTCTTCGCGCCCTGCCCGGAGCTCTTCCCGGAACCTCGCCGGGCCGACGTGCGGGTCGCCATGATGCCGCCACCGTAACCGGCGGCGGCGGCCCGGCCCGGGAACCCTCGCGGTGTGTCCTGGACCCCGCTCAGGCCAGGAGCAGGCCGATCGCGAGCATCACCACGCCCGCGCCCAGGGCCACCGCGCCGACAGGCAGGAGCACGACGGCGCGGTTGGGCGAGGTGCGCCCCTGCCCGATCGCGGAGAGGAAGAACCCCGCGGGCAGGAGGATCGCGGCGCACAGCACCCCGGTGGCGGCGAGCCAGCGCGCGAACCCGGTCAGGTCCGTCGCCTCCGTGAGCAGCAGGCAGAGCAGACCGAGGATCACCAGCACGCCCGCGTGCGCGTGGCCGGCCCGGAAGAAGCTCTTCTGCAGGTCGGTGGTGGGGAGCCGGCCGCCGAAGACCTTGAGCAGGAAGAAGCCGCCGGACTCGATCCCGACGACGGTCAGCAGCACGATGCCCGCGGTGATGCGGGCCGGGTCCGAGAGCTCGAGCACGACGTCCTCCTGGGGTGCGAATGTTTTGTAACAGTGTTATCAAACATCGTTCGCAAACTGGCGTCAAGGCTTCTAGACTCGCGACATGGCCCGACCCCGACTGCACGACGACGCCCTGCGCACCCGGCTCCTGGAGGTCACCTCCCGGGTGGTCTCGTCCGACGGCGAGAACGCGGTCACCGTGCGCAAGGTCGCCGCCGAGGCCGGGACCAGCGCGTCGGCGGTCTACGCCCTGCTCGGCTCGCGTGAGGCGCTGGTCGGGGCGGTCTCCGAGGAGGGGTTCCGGCGGTTCGCCGAGCGCCTGGCCGCCGTCGGGCAGGGCGACGACCCGGCGGCGGACCTGCGCGCCCTCGGCCGCACCTACCGGCGGTTCGCCCTGGCGGACCCGCACTTCTACCGTGTCATGTTCTACCGCGGGGTGACGCCGGCCGACAGTGAACCGGAGGCCGCCGTCGACAGCCCGACGTTCTGCGTGCTGCACGACGCCGTCGCCCGGGTCCTGCGCGGGGCGCCGCCCGAGCACGTGCTGAGCGCCGCCGTGGGGCTGTGGGGTCTGGTGCACGGGCTGGTGTCGCTCGAGCTCGCCGGGCTGCTGCCGGGCGACGAGGCGGCACGGGAGGCCGCGTTCGACCGGGCTGCAGGGACGGTCGGGTCAGCACTGCTGCGGGGCTGACGGCGGACTACGTGCCGGACTTTCGTGGGGAGTGTCAGAGTGCGCCACTAGCATCGCGCCCACCATGACGACGCAAGAGACCCCGACGGATTCACCGCACACGTTCCAGGTCGACCTTCGTGGGTTGGTGGACCTGTTGTCCCAGCACCTGTACGCCAGCCCCCGCGTCTACGTGCGCGAGCTGCTCCAGAACGGCGTCGACGCGATCACCGCGCGGCGCGCCCTCGACCCCGCCGCCCCCGGCACGGTGCGCATCCGGGCGACCGGCACCGACCTGCGGGTCACCGACTCCGGGATCGGCCTGACCGAGCCGGAGGTGCACCAGCTCCTGGCCACGATCGGGCGCAGCTCCAAGCGCGACGGCCTCCAGGAGGCCCGCAAGGAGTTCCTCGGCCAGTTCGGCATCGGCCTGCTGGCCTGCTTCGTGGTGGCGGAGACCATCCGGGTGGTCAGCCGCTCCGCCCGGACGCCCGACGCCCTGCCGGTCGAGTGGGTGGCGCGCGGCGACGGCTCGTACACGGTGCGCACCCTCGACGTCGCCGAGCACCCGGAGCCCGGCACGACGGTCCACCTCGTGGCCCGGCACGGCAGCGAGCAGTGGTTCGAGGCCGACACCGTGGCCGACCTCGCCGCCGACTTCGGCGCGCTCCTGCCGTACGACGTCCGCGTGGGCGACGAGCCGATCACCGGGCAGCGGCCGCCGTGGGAGTCCGAGCACCCCAGCCCGACGGCACGGGCCGCCGCGCTGTCCGCCTACTGCCAGGACACGTTCGGCTTCGCGCCGCTCGACTCGGTCGAGCTCGACCTGCCGCTGGTCGGCATCCGCGGGGTCGCCTACGTGCTGCCCGGCGTCGTCAGCCCCGCGCAGCGCGGCGGGCACCGCGTGCACCTCAAGGGCATGCTGCTCACCGACCGCGCCGAGACCCTGCTGCCCGACTGGGCGTTCTTCGTGCGGTGCGTGCTGGACACCGACACGCTGCGCCCCACGGCCAGCCGCGAGCAGCTCTACGAGGACGAGACGCTGGCCGCCGTCCGCGACGCGCTGGGCGACCGGGTCCGTGGCTGGCTCGCGCAGCTCGCGACCACCTCGCCGGAGCGCCTGCGGCGCTTCCTGTCGGTGCACCACCTGGGGGTCAAGGCGCTCGCCCTGCACGACGACGACGTGCTGCGCACCATGCTCCCCTGGCTGCCCTTCGAGACGTCGGAGGGCGAGCTGACGCTCGACGACCTCGCCCGCCGGCACC
The DNA here is from genome assembly GCF_040655935.1 of Promicromonospora sp. NPDC050262. Lineage (NCBI taxonomy): Bacteria > Bacillati > Actinomycetota > Actinomycetes > Micrococcales > Promicromonosporaceae > Promicromonospora > Promicromonospora sp. NPDC050262. The sequence continues at coordinate 88,483 of NZ_JBFAKX010000012.1, forward strand.
GGACCGTGCACTTCACGCGCACGGTCGACGAGTTCCGGCAGGTCTCGGCCATCGCCGCGGCGCAGGGCATGGCCGTGGTCAACGGCGGGTACACCTACGACGCCGCGCTGGTCGAGGCGCTCCCGCTGGCCCGGCCCGACGTCACCGTCGAGGAGCTGGACGCGTCGGTCGTGACGGCGCATCTCGACCACGTGGACCCGGCCGCCGAGCTCGCGCTGGCCCCGTTCCTCGCCACCGCCCGGGTGCGCCTGGACCCGCTGGACTGCGACGTCGCCGTGCGGGCGTTCCACCCGGCGTCCCTGGCCGCGATCCACCTGGACGACCGGTCCGCCCGGCACGAGCGCGCCCGCGCCGAGGCCGAGAGCCAGGCCGACGACCTGTGGGCCGGCATCCTGGGCTCCCTGCGGGACGAGGCGCCCCGCGCCCGGCTCGTGCTGAACCACCTCAACCCGCTGGTGCGCCGCATCGCGGGCCTGCCCGACCCCGACCTGGCCGGCGTGGCCGTCGAGGCCCTCTACGGGCAGTCGCTGCTCCAGGCCCGCCGCCCCCTGCGTCCGGTGGACCAGGCGCTCGTCAACCGCGCGTTCGGGGAGCTGCTGGAGTGGGCCGCGCCCGCCGTGCCACCAGCCCGCGACGACCGGCCGGAGCGCCGGCCCGACACCCAGGAGACCGACCGATGACCGAGATCACCGACCTCGCGACGCTCCAGGAGGCGATCTGGGAGAACAACCAGCGTCCCCACGGCACGTCGCAGGCCGCGGCGGCGGAGAACATCCTCGCCCAGGCCGAGCTCCTCGGGCCCGAGGCCGAGATCAAGGCGGTCTTCCACCTGATCAGCGCCTACGAGTTCAGCGCGGACCGGCACAAGGTGCTGGTCCCGTTCGCCCGCGCCCTGCGGCTGTGGGACCAGGACCCGAGCGTGTTCGACCACGCCGGCACCCACGCGCTGTTCTGGGACTTCAAGTGGGTGACGACGGGCATGCTCGACCTGCCCCGGGTGCCGCTCGCCGCCATCGAGAACTGGCTCACGGAGATGGACCGACGCTACCGGCTGGCCGGGCACACCGACCGGGCCGTGCGGATGTCCGAGTTCTACATCGCCGACCACGTGGGCGACACCGAGCGGGCGCGGCGGGCGTTCGACGGCTGGCTCGCCGCCGAGCGCGGCGAGATGGCCGACTGCCACGCCTGCGAGACCGCACGGCAGGGCGAGTTCTACTGCGACGAGGGCGACGACGCCAAGGCGGTCCAGCACTGGCAGCCCGTGCTCGACGGCCGGCTGACCTGCGCCGAGGAGCCGCACCGTGCGCTGGCACGCTCGCTGCTGCCCCTGGTCCGGCTGGGCCGCCTCGACGAGGCCCGGGCCAACCACATGCGCGGCTACCCCATGGTCAAGGGCTCGGAGAGCCTGATGCACTCGGTGGCCAAGCACATCGAGTTCTGCGCGCTGACCGGCAACGAGGCGCGCGCGCTCGAGCTCCTCGCCGACACGCCCGGCTACTTCCAGGCCGACGGCGAGCCCGAGCCCCGCATGGGCTTCTACGCCGTGACCGCGCTGCTCATGGACCGTCTGGTCGCCCTCGGCCGCGGCGACCTGCGGGTCACCGGTCCCGCCGGCCGCGCATGGACCGCCGCCGAGCTGGCCGGGCACGCCCGGACGGAGGCGCTGACGCTGGCCGGCCAGTTCGACGCCCGCAACGGCACGACGGCGGTGAGCGGGCGCGTGCGGGCCGGCCTGGACGCGCAGCCGCTGCTGGACCGGCTGCCGCTGGGCCTGCGCGCGGTGCTCCCGGCGGCCGGCGCCGGCGCGTCCCTGGCCGGCGTGGTGCCGGAGCCCGGCGTGGCGCAGGGCAGCGTCGGCACGCCGGAAGGCCCGACCGGCGCCGCGCCGGCGGATGCCGACGACGTGGCGGAGACCGAAGGTGACGGTGGTGCCGGCGAGATGCCCGCCGCCGTCCGCGCGGCGCTCGACCGGTACGACAAGGCCCGGGAGAACGAGGACCTGGCCGGCATGCGAGCGGGCATGTCGGAGGCGATCGACCAGGCCGGCGACGCCGCGGCGCCGGGGTGGCGCGCGGGCGCGCACCTGCAGCTCTCGGAGGTGCTGGCCGCCGAGGAGGACCTGCCCGGCGCCGTGCACCACGCCTACGAGGCCGTGGCCTGGGCCGACCTCGCCGACCGGGACGTCGCGGTCGTGGCCAGGACCCGGCTCGGCGCCCACCTGATGGCCGGGCACCGGCTCGACGAGGCGGCACCGGTGCTGGAGCAGGCCCTGACCGACCTGGACCCCTCCCCCGAGGTGCACGGCGAGGGCACCCTCGTGCAGGTCCGCTGGTGGCTCGGCGACTGCGCTGCCGCCCGTCACGAACCCGCAGAGGCCGCCAAGCACTGGCTCGCCGCCGCGCAGGTGGCGCAGCACTGGCCGGAGCAGGACGACCACGCGATGCTCGCCACCCTCGCCGCCGAGGCCCTGGAACGGGCCGGGGAGAACCTGTCGGCGGAGCTGGCGTACGAGCGGGCGGCGGACCTGTGGGCCGAGACCGGCGACGCGCTGCGCCAGGTGCGCACCACCCGCGCGTGGGCGTGGGCCGTCCGCGGCCGCGACGTCGCCGAGGCAGGCCGGATCATGACCGGCGCGACCCGGGTGTGCGAGGCCGCGCTCGCCGACTCGACCGACCCCGACGAGCTCGCCGAGCTGCGGCTTCAGCTGCCCGAGACGCTCGAGCAGCACGCCCGGATCATCGCCGACGAGGACGTGGAGACCGGCCGCTTCGGCGGGCTCTACGACGGCGCCCTGGCGGAGGCGTACGCGCTGGCCAGCCGCGCCGAGTCCCTCCTGCGGGAGTCCGACGACGTCGCCCGCTGGTGCCGCGGCGCCCTCCTGGCCGCTGAGCTCGCGGTCGAGTCCGGCAGCACCGCGAGCGGCCTGGAGCTGGTCGCGGCCGTGGAGGCGAGGATCGAGGGCGACGAGGAGCTGCGCGGCTTCGGCGGCCACGCGAGCTGGATCCGCGACCAGGTCACCAGCTGACCTGCTCATGTCGTGACCGGCCGGGCCCACCGGGCCGGCCGGTCACGACGGTCGGCACTGCCGGTGGACCCAGCTGCCGGTCAGCGACGCGCCACGTCCGGGTGGGGCACCGTCCGGTACAGCCGCACGGAGGCCAGCAGGAGCCAGGCGAACCCGGCCACCACGGCCAGCCACAGCCCGCCCATGCCCGCGGTACCCAGCGCGACGCCGCCCGCGAAGCCCACGAGGACCACGACGCCCGCCACCCGGGACCAGACCGCGGCCCGTCCCTCGCCCCGCCGGGCGAACCACCCGCCGAGCAGCAGCGCCGCCACCCCGAGCGAGACGAACCCGACGCCGCCGAACGCGAGGTGCAGGATGCCGGAGGTGCCCGGCGTCGTGGCGCCGTCCTGGCCGGGCGGGAACCCGGGCATCGGATCCGGCGGGAAGACTGCGCTCGCGATCATCGCGGCGCCGTAGATCCCCACGGCGATCCCCGTGCCACGGGCGTGCGCCCGCACCATGCCCACGCCCGCGACCAGCACCATGAGGCCGCTCAGCGCCAGGTTGGTGACCTGCATCCAGCCGAGCTCGCCCAGCATGAGCGCGCTGAGCGGGTGCCGTGTGAAGTCGAAGCCGTCCCGGGTCAGCGCCAGGGTCAGCCCGACCACCAGGTAGAACGGCCCCGCCACCACGCCCCAGCCGAGCATCGACCGCGTCACCGCGGCCGCCGTGTCGAACTCCGTCTCCTGTGCCATCTCGTCCTCGCAGGATCACCGCGCCGGCCCGATGCCGACGTCCTTCCCAGGTAGACGGCCGGCGCGCCAAGACTGAGCGCCCCGCCCGAACCCGAAGCGCTATACGTGTCCCTGCGCCGCCGCGACGTGCGCCCGCTGAGCCACGGTGAGCTCCCGGACGATCCGGAGCCAGCAGACGAAGGCGATCAGCAGCGTGACCGCCGTGATCACCTCGAATCCGGGCAGCAGCGCGCCGTCATCACCACGGAGCGTCACCTGCGTGCTCTGGTAGCTGAAGAAGTTCGCGATCAGCCAGGTCGACCACCAACCAGCGAGGCCGGACGACTCGCGAATGGTGCTCCGTCGGATATCTCGGACCACCTGGTAGGGGAACCACAAAGACACGATCGGGACCACCCAGCCGAGCCACACCCACACGGGGCCGCGCTGGTGGTGGTAATAGGGCTTCACGACGACCGCGAACTTGCGGCTCTCGTTGAGCCACAGGCAGGAGACGATGAAGGCCGCGAGCATCACCGCCGCGAGCAGTCCCGATACGGCGTCGTACGCCGTGTAGACGTCCATCGGGTCGGCGGCGCCCGTGTATGCCTCCGCTGCGTCGAACGAAAGCACGGTCGCGAGGAGCTGGCCGGCCAGGAAGACCGACGAGAGCACGACCACCGCGGTGGCGAGGCCCTCGGGAACCCGCAGCCTCCGCGCCTGGTTCAGGCTCTGGTAGGCGTCGTACAACGGTGTGGCACTCGGCATCACCGCGCCGTGCGGCATGGCGTCCTCGGGAGGTGGGGCGTACGGGTCGAAGGACTGCGTCATGGGTGGTGCCTCTCGGATGCGTCACGAAACACCCGAACGCTAGCTGCGTACCACCAAGGCGCTGAGCGAAAAAGCGGGTGATCTTCGGGCATCTCGCCCTGGCCCGCAGACAAGAGAACGGGCGGGGTAACGCTGAGCTCGCATAGCTAGCTCAGCGTTACCCCGCCCGAGGAGTGCTGCCCACCCGGCCGGCCCGAGGGCCGACCGGGTCCCGATCACGCTTCGACGACCACCGGGACGATCATCGGCTTGCGGCGCAGCCGCGTCGCCACATAGCGCCCGATGGTGCGGCGCATGATCTGCTGCAGCTGGTGCGTGTCCGTGGCCCCGCCCGCGATCGCGTTCTCCAGCGCCGCGGTGACCTCCGGCATCACCTTGTCGAACACCGAGGCATCCTCGGCCATACCTCGCGCCAGCACCTGCGGCGGTGCCAGCACCTTACCCGTCGCCGTGTCGATCACGGCGAAGACTGAGACGAAACCCTCCTCGCCCAGGATCACGCGGTCCTTGAGCTCGGCGTCGGTGATCTCGCCGACCGAGGAGCCGTCGACGTACACGTACCCGCAGGGCACGGCGCCGACCACGGAGGCCTTGCCGTCCACGAGGTCCACGACCACGCCGTCCTCGGCGAGCACCACACGGTCGGCCGGCACGCCGGTCCGGACCGCGAGCGCCCCGTTGGCCACGAGGTGGCGCACCTCGCCGTGCACCGGCATGACGTTCTTGGGCTTGAGGATGTTGTAGCAGTACATGAGCTCGCCGGCCGAGGCGTGCCCGGAGACGTGCACCTTGGCGTTGCCGCCGTGCACGACACGCGCGCCGAGGCGGGTCAGCCCGTTGATGATGCGGAACACGGCGTTCTCGTTGCCCGGGATCAGCGACGAGGCCAGGATCACGGTGTCGCCGTACTCGACCTGCACCTTGTGGTCGCCGTTGGCCATGCGCGATAGCGCCGCCATCGGCTCGCCCTGCGAACCGGTGGACATGTAGACGATCTGGTCGTCGGGCACCGAGTCGGCCTTCTTCAGGTCGATCAGCACGCCCGGCGGCACGTCGAGGTAGCCCAGGTCGGCGGCGATGCCCATGTTGCGCACCATGGAGCGCCCCACGAGGGCGACGCGGCGGCCGTGGGCGTGCGCGGCGCGCAGCACCTGCTGCACGCGGTGCACGTGGGAGGAGAACGACGCGACGATGATGCGCTTGTCGGCGTGCGCGAACACGTTGTCGAGCACGGGGCCGATCTCGGCCTCGGGCGTCACGAAGCCCGGCACCTCGGCGTTGGTGGAGTCCACCATGAAGAGGTCCACGCCCTTCTCGCCGAGGCGGGCGAAGGCGCGCAGGTCCGTGATGCGACCGTCGAGCGGCAGCTGGTCCATCTTGAAGTCACCGGTGTGCAGCACGGTGCCGGCGGCGGTGGTGACCGCCACGGCGAGCGCGTCCGGGATGGAGTGGTTGACCGCGACGAACTCGCAGTCGAAGACGCCGAGCTTCTCGCGCTGCCCTTCCTTCACCTCGAGGGTGTAGGGCTTGATGCGGTGCTCCTTGAGCTTCGCCTCGATGAACGCGAGCGTCAGGCGCGACCCCACCAGCGGGATGTCCTTGCGCAGGCGCAGCAGGTACGGCACGGCACCGATGTGGTCCTCGTGGCCGTGCGTCAGCACGATCGCCTCGATGTCGTCGAGACGGTCCTTGATGTAGTCGAAGTCCGGCAGGATCAGGTCCACGCCGGGCTGGTTGTCCTCGGGGAACAACACTCCGCAGTCGATGATCAGCAGCCGTCCGGCATGCTCCAGGACCGCCATGTTGCGTCCCACCTCGCCCAGGCCGCCGAGGGCGACCACACGCAGACCGCCTTCGGGCAGTGCTGGGGGCAGGGACAGTTCGGGGTGAGGATGACTCACGTGGCCTCCAAGGCCTCGTTCCAACAGAAAGTTTCAGTGCCCGGCGGAGCTCGCCTGAGCGAGCTCGTTCACCTCGGGCTGGTGTGCGGTGTCGCCGGCGCGCAGCAGGCCGGCCTCGGCCAGCACCGCGCGCAGTGCGGCGACCTCGTCGTCCGTCGCGGCGACGTTCGGCAGACGCAGGAAGCGGTTGTCCGTGACGCCGAGGATCTCGACCGCCGCCTTGGCCATCACGGCCTGGGCGCCCGCGCCGTTCAGCGCGTCGATCACACCGGTCGTGGTGCGGAAGACCTCGATCGCCCCGGCGATGTCGCCGGCGTCGAACCGGCGGACCGTCTCCGCGAAGTGAGCGCCGACCACGTGGGCCGACACGGACACGATACCCGCACCGCCGACACTCAGGAACGGCAGCAGCAGGCCGTCGTCGCCGGAGTACCACGCCAGGCCGGTCTCACCGATGAGCTTGCTCGCCGCGTAGACGTCGCCGGTGGCGTCCTTGTTCGCGACGATCCGGGGGTGCCGGGCCAGGCGCCGGTAGGTCTCGGGCGCGATGCGCACCACGGTGCGGCCGGGCACGTCGTACAGCATCACGGGCAGGTCGGTCGCGTCGGCGACGGCCACGAAGTGCTGGTAGAGCCCCTCCTGGCTGGGCCGCGAGTAGTACGGCGAGACGACGAGCAGGCCGTCCGCACCCGACTCCGCGGCCTGCTCGGCCATGCGGATCGCGTGCACGGTGTCGTTCGAGCCGGCGCCCGCCACGACCGCGGCACGGTCGCCCACGGCCTCCACGACGGCGGCGACGAGCTCCTCCTTCTCGGGGGTGTGCGTCACGGGCGACTCGCCGGTGGTGCCGGACAGGACGATGCCGTCGTTGCCGTCGTCCACGAGCTTCTTCGCCAGCTTGACCGCTGCCTTCAGGTCCACGGCGCCCTCGGGCGTCATCGGGGTGACCATGGCAGTCAGGACCGCGCCGAACGGGCGCGCGGGATCAGTGGGAAGAACCATGGCCCTACCGTACCGTTCTCCGCCCCGTCACCGGGCTTGTGGCCGCCGACCCGCCGGGCCGTTCCACGCGGGGTCCCGACGCGCTTGCGCCGACATGGATACTCGGAATATGACGGCGACGACGCTCTCCCCCGCCCTCGTGGCGCACCTGCCCACCGGACTGCTCATCGACGGGCACTGGGGCCCCGCGTCCGGCCGCGCCACGTTCGAGGTCACCGACCCGGCGACGGCCCAGCCCATCTTCGACGTCTCCGACGCCACCCCCGAGGACGCCGTGCGCGCCCTCGACGCCGCCCACGCCGCGGCCCCCGCCTGGCGCGCCGTGGCCCCGCGCGAACGCTCCGAGCTGCTGCGCGCCGTCTTCGAGCGCCTGGTGGCCCGCGCCGACGACATCGCCGCGCTCATCACCGCCGAGGCGGGCAAGCCGCTGGCCGAGGCGCGCGCCGAGGTGGTCTACGGCGCCGAGTTCCTGCGCTGGTTCGCCGAGCAGGCGGTGCGCGCCGACGGCCTGGTGCGCACGGCACCGTCGGGCGGCAACAAGCAGTACGTGAGCCGCCGGCCCGTGGGGCCGTCGCTGCTCATCACGCCCTGGAACTTCCCCATCGCCATGGCGACCCGCAAGATCGCGCCCGCGCTCGCGGCGGGCTGCACCGTGGTGGTCAAGCCGTCCGAGCTCACCCCGATGACGACCCTGCTGGTGGCGGAGATCATCCGCTCCGAGGCCGAGCGGCGCGGGCTGCCGACGGGCATCGTCAACGTGGTGCCGACCACGCAGGCCGGCGCGGTCACCGCGCCCCTGTTCGACGACCCCCGCCTGCGCAAGGTCTCGTTCACCGGCTCCACCCGCGTGGGGCAGGTCCTGCTGGCCCAGGCCTCGAAGAACGTGCTGCGCAGCTCCATGGAGCTGGGCGGCAACGCACCCTTCGTCGTGTTCGAGGACGCCGACCTCGACGCCGCCGTGCAGGGCGCGCTGATCGCCAAGCTGCGCAACGCCGGCCAGTCCTGCGTCGCGGCCAACCGGTTCCTGGTGCACGACGCCGTCGCGCGCACCTTCGCGGACAAGCTCGCCACCGCGGTGGGCGAGCTCGTGACCGCCCCGGGCACGCAGCCCGGCGCCCAGGTGGGCCCGCTCATCAACGAGGCCGCCGTCGAGAAGGTCTCGGGCCTCGTGGACGACGCCGCCGCGCACGGCGCCCAGGTGCTCACCGGCGGCTCCCGCCTGGAACGCCCCGGCCACTTCTTCGAGCCGACGGTGCTCACCGGCGTCAGCGGCGACGCGCGGGTCGTCACCGAGGAGATCTTCGGCCCGGTGGCCCCGATCGTGGCCTTCGGGTCCGACGACGAGGCGTACGAGCTGGCCAACGGCACCCCGTTCGGCCTGGCCGCCTACGCGTACACGACGTCGCTCGCGCGGGCCCAGCGCGCCATGGACGAGATCGAGGCCGGGATGATCGGCATCAACCGCGGCCTGGTGTCCGACGCGAGCGCCCCGTTCGGCGGCGTCAAGGCCTCCGGCCTGGGCCGCGAGGGCGCCGAGGCGGGCATGGAGGAGTACCAGGAGACGGTGTACGTGGCGCTGTAGCGGGCAGCGCACGGCCCGCGCGGCCGGCGTCGCGGCCCGGGCGGCGGCGTCCGGCCCGCGGGCGCCGTGCCGGGCCGGTCCGGTGACCACGTAGCCTCACCACGTGAAGGTCCTTCCCACCGACCCGGCGGCCCGGGCCGCCGTCCGCCAGGGAGTGAGCGTCTCCGTGGCGACCGGCCTGTACGGCATCTCGTTCGGCGCCCTGTCCGTCGCGGCAGGCGTCGGCCTCGGCCCGACCATGGCCCTGAGCCTGCTCATGTTCTCCGGCGGCTCGCAGTTCGCCCTCGTCGGCGTGATCGGCGCGGCGGGCACGCCCGTGGCCGCGATCGCCACCGCCACGCTGCTCGGCCTGCGCAACACCCTGTACGGCGCGGTGGTCTCGCCGCTGCTCCAGGTGCGCGGCTGGCGCCGGCTCGCGGCCGCGCAGGTCACCATCGACGAGTCGACGGCGGTCGCTGTGGCCCAGCCGGACCACGCCACGTCCCGGATCGGTTTCTGGGTCACGGGCATCGGCGTCTACGTGCTCTGGAACGCGTTCGTGCTGCTCGGTGCGCTGGCCGGCGACGCCCTGGGCGACCCGCGGGCCTGGGGGCTGGACGCCGCGGCTGCCGCCGCGTTCCTCGCCCTGGTCTGGCCCCGGCTGGCGCCGCGCCGCGCACAGCTCGTGGCCGGGCTCGCCGTCGTCGCCACCACGGCGCTCATCCCGTTCGTGCCGCCGGGCATCCCCGTGCTGGCGGCGGCCGCCGTCGCGATCGTCGTGGGGCTGGTCGCACCGGCGGCGCCGACGTCGGTGGCGCCGCAGGCCGACGGTGCGCCGTCGGCCGTGCCCGGCGACGCGTTCGCCGACGACGTGCCCGCCGACGAGGCGTCGACCGACAGCCCCGAGAACGAGACCGACCGGGAGCCCGCCCGATGACCACCGCCGCCCTCTGGACCACCGTGCTCGTGGCCTCGCTGGCCTGCTTCGCGCTCAAGCTCGGCGGGCACCTCGTGCCGCGCTCCTGGCTCGCCTCGGAACGCGTCTCCCGCGTCACCACGCTCGTCACGGTGGCGCTGCTGGTCTCGCTCGTCGTGGTCCAGGGCTTCGCCGACGGCCGCACGCTCGTCGTCGACGCCCGGGTGCCCGCGCTCGCGGTCGCAGCCCTGGCCCTCGCCCTGCGCGCCCCGTTCATCCTGGTGGTGGTCCTGGCGGCGGCCACGGCCGCGGGCCTCCGCGCCCTCGGCTGGGGCTGACCGCCCCGGGCCACGGCCCGGCCCACCGGTGTTGACCACAGTGGTTCCTGCCACGGGCAGGCCGGCTCCGGCAACAGCTGCTGTGGTCGACGCCGCCCCCACGGCGGGCGCTAGGGTTCTGTGATGGCCCTGTTCCGCGAGACCGCAGACGTGTCCGTCCGCCCCGCCGTCGCCGGTGACGAGTCGGCGGTGACCGACGTGCAGGTCGCGTCCTGGCGTGCGACCGGCGTGCTGGGCGAGGGGGTGCTCGAGGCGCTCGACGTGCCCGCCATGCGCGAGCGCTGGGCCTCGGCGATCACCGCGCCCCCCGGGCCGGGGTTCGCCGTGCTCGTGGCGCTCGCCGGGCCCAAGGTGGTCGGGTTCGCCGCCGTCTCCCCCGGCCAGGTGCTCTCGCTCGAGGTGCTGCCCGAGGCACAGCGCGGCGGGCACGGCTCGCGGCTGCTGGCCGCCGCCGTCGACCGGCTCCGCGCGGACGATTCCGAGACCGTCACCACGTGGGCACTGGTCGACGACACGGCTCGCGCCGCCTTCCTGAAGGCCAGCGGCCTCGGCGAGGACGGCCGCAGCCGTACGCTCGCGACGGGCGTGCGCGAGGTCGTCGAGCACCGCTGGTCCGCCCAGATCTGACGTCGTCCCGGCACGCGGCGCATCCTGCCGTGTTCAGCAGGCGAACTCCAGGTTTCACGCCCGCGTGACAGTCCCGTGACACGGCCTTGCGACCATCGGCGGCATGGGGATTCGCACGGAGTACTTCGCAGCTCCCACCGACGAGGTGGCGGCGACGGCGCTCCACGCGCCCGGCGGGCCGTCCGAGCCCGACCTGCGCACCGACCAGCCGCGGTTCGACTCCGTCGCGGTGCCGGCCGTGGACCCGTTTGTGATGCTCGGCGGGCTGGCCGGTGTGCTGTCCGGCCGCCCGTACGCGGAGGTCACGGCGCACCCGCGCCACGGTGCACTCGTCGGCAGCGGCGGCGAGGAGGGGCCGTGGATCGTGACGGTCGCCCAGACCCTCGTGGACGACCTCGCCTCCGCCGGCCCGACCCGGCTCGCCGAGGCCGCCCGTGAGTGGTCCGGCACGACGACGCCCGCCGTGTCCCCGCAGGCCCTCGTCACGGCGCTGCTCTCCCTCGGGGCGCTCGCCGCCCGCGCGGCCGACGAGCGGCTCGGGATGTACTGCTGGACGAGCCTCACCGACTGACCGACTGACCGAAGGAGCACCGCCGCGCCGGGTACCGTCGCACCGTGACCGACTCCCTCGACACCCGCCCCGTCGTCGTCCGGCGGGTCGAGCCTGACTCCCCTACCGCCGGACTGGTCGCCCTGCTGACCGCCTACCACCTGCGCACGGAGGAGGAGAAGGGCGTGCCCGTCACGGACAAGGCAGCCCTGCCCGCCCGCTACCGGGCGGAGATCGACGACCCCCGCTCCGCTTTCGCCGACGACGTCGTGCTGCTGGCGCACAGCGGCGACGCCGCCGTCGGATGTCTCGTGGTCACCACGTCCGCCGACGGGCGCGCCGAGCTGAAGCGGGTCTGGACCGACCCCGGGCTGCGCGGCCGCGGTGTGGCCTCGCGGCTCGTCGGCGCGGCGCTGGACCACGCGGCCGACGCCGGCCTCGGCACGGTCGCGCTCTCCGTCTGGCGGTGGCGGGTCGGCGCCATCGGCCTGTACGAGAGGCTGGGCTTCACCGTCGTCGAGCCGTGGGACGAGCGGGAGGATCTCGTCTGCATGGAACGCAGCGTGGAAACATGGCGCGACCCGGGCCGCCGAGGTGCTTCACTTTCCCGGTGAACCGCACCCGCAACCCGCTCTGGCGGACCTTCGTCGAGCTCCGTGGCAACCCTCGCGCCTGTGTGTGGACCGAGCCGCTGTGGGGGCTGTCCATGGCCCTGGTGCTGCCCTACGCGTCGGTGTTCATGCTGGCCCTGGGCCTGCACGACGAGCAGATCGGCCTGCTCGCGACCATCGCCATGATCTCCCAGGTCGGCTTCGGGCTGGCGGGCGGCATCATCACCGACCGGCTCGGGCGGCGCGCCACGACGGCGTGGTTCGACGTGATCGCCTGGGTGATCCCGTGCCTGCTGTGGGCGTTCGCCGAGAACTTCTGGTTCTTCCTCGCGGCGTCGCTGGTGAACGGCGCCCTGCAGGTGACGCAGAACTCGTGGGACTGCCTCATGGTCGAGGACGCCGAGCGGGGCCAGATCACCCGGATCTACTCGCTGGTCAAGGTCGCGGCCGACTGCTCGGCGCTGTTCGCGCCGCTGGCCGCCCTGCTGGTCGCCCAGCTCGGCCTCGAGCCCGCCGTCCGCATCCTGTACATCAACGCCGCGATCGTGATGACGGTGAAGATCGTCTGGCTCTACCTGTGGTCGAAGGAGACCCGGCAGGGCGAGGTCCGCAGGGCCGCCACCCGCGGGCACAGCGTGTGGCGCCTCCTGGCCGGTTACCGCGGGGTGCTCGGGCTGCTGCTGCGCTCGCGCGGGTCGCTCCTGGCGCTGGCCGTGGCCGCGCTGACGGCGGCGGTCACGCTCGTCAACGGCACGTTCTGGCAGGTGGTGGCGAGCCAGCACCTGAACGTGCCGGACGCGCTGCTGCCCTTCTTCCCGATGGTCCGCTCGGTGCTGTCGGTGGTCTTCTTCTTCACGCTCATCCCGCTGCTGACCACCGCCGTGGACCTCCGGCGCGCCACGCTGCTGGGGTTCGGGGTGCACCTCGCCGGGCAGGTCGTGCTGGTCGCGATCCCCGCGTCCGGTGGGGCGGCGACGGCGTCGACGTACGCGTTCCTCGGCCTGTGCCTCCTGCTGGACAGCTTCGGCGCGGGCATGCTGTTCATGCTCTCGGAGTCCCTCGTGGCGCTGCACGTGGACGAGGCCGAGCGGTCACGCGTGATGGCGATCCAGCGCACGTGCATCATGCTCGCCGCGGCGCCGTTCGGCTGGATCTCCGGCTGGCTGTCCGGGATCGACCGCACCTACCCGTTCATGCTCACGTCGGTGCTGCTCGTCGCCGGGCTCGTGCTCGTGGCGGTGCGCTGGGTGCCGACGCACCCGGGGGTGGAGGCCGCACCGGCGTCCGAGGCCGCCTGACGCCGGACGTCAGGCGGTGCGGAACAGGCGCGACGCGCGCCGCAGCGCCTCACGGGCGCGGCGGCGGTCGCCCGACGCGTCGTAGGCGAAGGCCAGGTGGTACCAGGCGCGCCAGCTCTCGGGCGACGCCTCGACGGCCGCGCGGTACGGCCCGAAGGCCTCGTCGGCCGCGGACCGGTCGATGCGCCCGCCGGGCGAGCGCGGGAGGTCGTCCACGGGGAGGTCGCCCTCGGCGAACAGCGTGTCCGCCATGCGCTGGACGGTCGCCGCGAGCCAGTACTCGCGCGCGATCAGCCCGATGACCAGCAGCGGGATGATCAGTACGCCCAGGCCGATGGCGATCAGGACCGGCTCGCCCGTGCGCATCATCGAGACGCCGCGGCCCGCGATCTGCCACACGTACAGCGCGAGCAGCGCCGTCACGGCGATGGCCCCGGGCAGTCCCCGGGGCAGCCTCCGGCGCGAGGGCGGCGGCGTCGGCTGCGACGACGACGGCGTCGGCTGCGACGACGACGGCGTCGGCTCGCCCGAGCGCTCCGGCACGGGCTCGCTCACGACAGGTCCAGCACGTTCTCGAGGCCCACGGTCAGCCCGGGGCGGGACACCACGGAACGGATCGCGAGCAGCACGCCCGGCATGAACGAGGCCCGGTCGAACGAGTCCTGCCGGATCACGAGCTGCTCCCCCTCGTTGCCGAACAGGATCTCCTCGTGCGCCACGAGCCCGCGCAGCCGCACGGCGTGCACGCGCACCCCGTCGATATCGGCGCCCCGGGCCTCCCAGCCCGTCTCGGTCGCGTCCGGCGACGGGCCGCGGCCGGCCTCGGCACGCGCCCGGGCGATCGCGGCGGCGGTGTGCCGGGCGGTGCCCGACGGCGCATCCACCTTGTTCGGGTGGTGCAGCTCGACGACCTCGGCCGACTCGAAGTAGCGCGCCGCCTTCGCGGCGAACGTCATGGCCAGCACCGCAGAGAGGCCGAAGTTCGGGGCGATGAGCACGCCGAGCGCGCTCGTGCTGCCCCGGCCCCCGGGCGACAGCTCCGCGAGGTGCGCCGAGACCCGCGCGCGGGCGGCGTCGTCCCATCCCGTGGTGCCGACCACGGCGTGCGCGCCGGCGTCGAGCACCGCGTGCACGTTGGCCTCGGTGACCGCCGGCACGGTGAAGTCCACCGCGACGTCGGCCCCGGCGAGGGTCTCGGCAGAGACGGTGTCGCCGCGCCCGAGCCGGGCGACGAGCTGGAGCCCGTCGGCAGCCTCGACCGCGGCGCAGGCCTGCGTGCCCATGCGCCCGGTCGCCCCGAGCACGGCCACCTTGATGTCACTCACGATCTACACCCTAGTTCCTCGGTGAGTGCTGGATCTTCGCCCTTTTTCGTGTGCCAGAAGGGCGAAGATCCCGCACTCAGCGGTGCGGTTCAGTTGTCGAACGGGCCCACGCGGACCACCGAGCGCGGCCGCGCCGCGAGGTCCTGCGCCAGGTCCTGCACGTCGGCGGCCGTGACCGCCTGGATGCGGTCGAGCGACTCGGCCAGCGACAGCAGGTCGCCGTACACGAGCTCGGCCTTGCCCAGGCGGCTCATCCGCGACCCGGAGTCCTCCAGGCCGAGCACCGTGCCGCCGGAGAGCTGCCCCACGGACCGCTTGAGCTCGGCCTCGGTGATGCCGTCGTGCGCGAGCTTCTCGAGCTCCTCGACCAGCAGCTCGGTGACCTGGTCCGCCTTGGCGGACGCGCAGCCCGCGTACAGGCCGAACGTGCCGAGGCCGCCGTGCGCCGAGGCGAACGAGTACGTCGAGTACGCCAGGCCCCGCTTCTCGCGGATCTCCTGGAACAGCCGCGACGACATGCCGCCGCCGAGCACCGCGTTCAGCACGGACAGCGCGAACCGCCGGTCGTCCGTGGCCGAGATGCCGGTGGAGCCCACGATGATGTTGGCCTGCTCGACGGCGCGCTTCACGGTCAGCTCGGCGCCCATCTCGGGTACACCGGCCCGGTCCTCCGTGGAAGGGCGGCGGTCGCGCGGCCGCGTCGCGGCGTCGAGCTCCCAGCCGCCGTCGGTCAGGGCCTGGGTCACCTGCTGCACGAGCTTGTCGTGGTCGATGCCGCCCGCCGCCGTGACGACCAGGGTCTCCGGCCGGTAGTTCCAGCGGTAGTGGTCCCAGACGGCGTCACGCGGGACGGCGTTGATCGTCTCCGGCGTGCCGCCGATCGGGCGGCCCAGCGCGTGGTCGCCCAGGACGACGGCGGAGAACTGCTCGTGCACGACGTCGGTCGGGTCGTCGTCGTTCATCGCGAGCTCTTCGAGGATGACGCCGCGCTCGGTCTCGAGCTCGTCGGTGTCCAGCCGCGCGGAGGTGACCATGTCGGAGATGACGTCGACCGCCATCGGCAGGTCGGAGTCCAGCACCCGCGCGTAGTAGCAGGTGTGCTCCTTGCCGGTGGCCGCGTTGGCCTCACCGCCGACGGCGTCGAACGCCTCGGCGATGTCCATCGCGGACCGGCGTGCCGTGCCCTTGAAGAGCAGGTGCTCCAGGAAGTGCGTCGAGCCGAAGTGGCCGTCGGTCTCGTCCCGCGAGCCGACGCCGATCCAGGCGCCCACCGTGGCCGAGCGCTGGCCCGGCATGTTCTCGGTGAGCACACGGACACCGCCGGGCAGGACGGAGCGACGGATCGTCGCGCCGTCCTGCCCGGCGGTCAGCTCGGCACCGGGCTCGCCCGTGGGTACGAGCGGCAGGTGCCACGTCATGTCAGGCTTCCGCGGGTGCAGCAGCCTCGGCGGCCGGCTCGGCGGCGTCGGCCTTGGCCGACTCCTCCTCGTCGGTGACGGCGACCAGCGAGAGCTTGCCGCGCGGGTCGATCTCGCCGATCTCGACCTGGACCTTCTGGCCGATGGACAGCACGTCGTCGACGTTCTCGACGCGCTTGCCACCCACGAGCTTGCGGATCTGGCTGATGTGCAGCAGTCCGTCCTTGCCCGGGGACAGCGAGATGAAGGCGCCGAACGACGTCGTCTTGACGACGGTGCCGACGAACCGCTCGCCCACCTCGGGGACGTGCGGGTTGGCGATCGCGTTGATCGCCGCGCGGGCGGCCTCGGCCGAGGGGCCGTCGGTGGCACCGATGTACACGGTGCCGTCGTCCTCGATGGAGATGTCCGCGCCCGTCTCCTCCTGGATCTGGTTGATCATCTTGCCCTTGGGCCCGATGACCTCGCCGATCTTGTCGGTCGGGACCTTCACCGTGATGACGCGCGGGGCGTTCGGGGACATCTCGTCCGGGACGTCGATCGCCTCGGCGAGGACCTCCAGGATCGTGAGGCGGGCGTCGCGCGCCTGGCCCAGGGCGGCCGCGAGGACCGACGCCGGGATGCCGTCGAGCTTGGTGTCGAGCTGGATGGCGGTGACGAACTCCTTGGTGCCGGCGACCTTGAAGTCCATGTCGCCGAACGCGTCCTCGGCGCCCAGGATGTCCGTCATCGCGGCGTAGCGGGTCTCGCCGTCCACGGTGTCGGACACGAGGCCCATGGCGATGCCGGCGACCGGGGCGCGCAGCGGCACACCGGCGTTCAGCAGCGACAGCGTGCTCGCGCACACCGAGCCCATGGAGGTCGAACCGTTCGAGCCGAGCGCCTCGGACACCTGGCGGATCGCGTAGGGGAACTCCTCGCGGCTCGGCAGGACCGGCACCAGGGCACGCTCGGCGAGCGCGCCGTGGCCGATCTCGCGGCGCTTCGGGCTGCCCACGCGGCCCGTCTCACCGGTCGAGTACGGCGGGAAGTTGTAGTTGTGCATGTAGCGCTTGCGCGTCTCCGGACCGAGCGAGTCGATCTGCTGCTCCATGCGGAGCATGTTCAGCGTGGTGACACCCAGGATCTGGGTCTCGCCGCGCTCGAAGATGGCGGAGCCGTGCACGCGGGGCAGCACCTCGACCTCGGCCGAGAGGGTGCGGATGTCCGCGAGGCCACGGCCGTCGATGCGCACGCCGTCGGTCAGCACGCGCTGGCGCACGAGCTGCTTCTGGAGCGAGCGGAACGCGGCCGACAGCTCCTTCTCGCGGCCCTCGAACTGGCCGTCGAGCTGCTCGTGGACGGTCGCCTTGATGCCGTCGAGCGTGTTCTCACGCTGCTGCTTGTCGGCGATGGTCAGCGCGTCGCGCGTCGGCGCGGCCACGGCCGCCTCGACGGCGGAGTACGCGTCGGCCTGGTAGTCCGGGAAGAGCGGGAACTCCTGCGTCTCCTTGGCGGACTGGCCGGCGAGCGCGGCCTGCGCGTCGCACAGGGCCTTGATGAACGGCTTGGCCGCCTCGATGCCCTCGGCGACGACCTCCTCGGTCGGCGCGGCGACGCCCTCGTTCTTGATGAGGGTCCACGCGTCGTCCGTGGCCTCGGCCTCGATCATGGCGATCGCGACGTCGTCACCGACGACGCGACCGGCCACGACCATGTCGAAGACCGCGCGCTCCTTGTCGGAGTACTTGGGGAACGCGACCCACTGGCCGTCGATCAGCGCGATGCGGACGGCGCCGACCGGGCCGTCGAACGGCAGGCCGGAGATCTGGGTCGACGCCGACGCGGCGTTGATGGCCAGCGTGTCGTAGGCGTCGTCCGGGTGGATCGCCATGACGGTGATGACCACCTGGACCTCGTTGCGCAGGCCCTTGACGAACAGGGGGCGCAGCGGGCGGTCGATCAGGCGGCAGGCCAGGATGGCCTCGGTCGAGGGACGGCCCTCGCGGCGGAAGAACGAGCCGGGGATACGGCCCGCGGCGTACATCCGCTCCTCGACGTCCACCGTCAGCGGGAAGAAGTCGAACTGGTCCTTGGGGTGCTTGCCGGCCGCGGTGGTCGACAGCAGCATGGTCTCGCCGTCGAGGTACGCGGCGACGGAGCCGGCGGCCTGCTTGGCGAGGCGTCCGGTCTCGAACCGGACGGTGCGGGTGCCGAAGCGACCGTTGTCGATCACGGCCTCGGCGAACTGGATCTCGGGACCCTCCACGGGTGCCCTCCTTCTCTCGGTGTTCTCTTGGAACGCCCCCGTGCCCGACGGTCATCGATCGAGGCCCACCGAGCCGCCGCTCGCGTAGAGCGGAAGAGACTCGGGAAGCCACTACCGAGGACCGGACGAGGTCACGGGCGGCGCGGTTGAGTTGTCGTACTACAGCATCTCACCAGACCAGCCCGGCCCCCGCGACGGGGGCCGGGCTGGTGGGAAGCATGATCAGCGACGCAGGCCGAGCTTGTCGACCAGGGCGCGGTAGCGCTCGATGTCGATCCCCTTGAGGTAACCCTGGAGACGACGGCGCTGACCCACGAGGAGCAGCAGACCACGACGGCTGTGGTGGTCGTGCTTGTGCTCCTTCAGGTGCTCGGTGAGGTCCTTGATGCGCTGCGTGAGGAGCGCGATCTGCACCTCCGGCGAACCCGAGTCGCCCGGCTTGGTTCCGTACTCGGAAATGATCTGCTGCTTGGTGGCAGTGTCGAGCGGCATGGCTCTCCTTCGGTGTTGTTGCGCGGTGCTCCGGGACTCATTCACCGGGGCGCTCTGGATCCGCGGCCGTTCTGACGGCGGTACCACATTACCAGTGCTGAGCGCCCCCGCCCGACTCGGGCCCCGAGACCTCCACCACGTGTCAGACGTCCAGGTCACCCGGGTGACCTGGACGTCTGACACGGACGAGCTCACGCGCCGTCGTGGCCCGCGTAGCCGTCGCCGTTGCGGCGGAAGAGCGGGAGCCCCGCGTCGTCCTGCCCGATCGGGAAGACCCCCGCAAAGGCCAGGAGGTCCGAGATCGTCGTGATGAGGCGACGGTCCTCGAACCGGACCCCGTACGCCGGCGTCCAGTCGCGACCGGGGCGCCGCAGGAACGACTCGTCGTCCAGCCGCAGCAGGTAGACGAACGTCTCCGCCAGGATCCGGCTGCCCACCTCGCCCAGGAAGTTGCCGTTGCCCTGGACCTCGGCCTCCTTGAGCACGTAGTACCAGAGCGGCGTGCCGTCCAGGGCGTCGAGCGCCGCCACCACCTCGGGTGACGCGTTCTGCCGCAGCTGCGTGGGCGTGAGCGGGCGGGCGCGCAGCTCCTTGGCCACGGCCTCCCCCGTCGGGATCGCCAGCATGTAGCCACGCAGCAGGTTGCGCTGCGCGAGCTGCTTGAGGAGCGCCTTGATCGGCTCGGCGGCCGTGTTGCCCTCGTTCAGCAGGTGGCCCAGCCCGTCCGCGAGGAACGGGTCGATCTTGCGGGCCATGCGGAACGCCAGGGGGTCACCCTTGTCGGTCAGCCGGGGCCACTCGACGGGCCAGTTCGACGGCAGCACCGGCGACGGGTTCGCGGGGTTCGGCGACAGCCCGCCGTTGCCGGTGAACTGGAACAGCTGGTCCAGCCTGGCCACCCCGCCCGGGCCGTTCCCCGTGAAGTTGACGTTGAAGTCGTAGGCGCCGCGCACCATCGAGTGCCCGAACCGGAACGCCGCAACCGCGAACTCCAGCGGCATCGACACC
The DNA here is from genome assembly GCF_040655935.1 of Promicromonospora sp. NPDC050262. Taxonomy (NCBI): domain Bacteria; kingdom Bacillati; phylum Actinomycetota; class Actinomycetes; order Micrococcales; family Promicromonosporaceae; genus Promicromonospora; species Promicromonospora sp. NPDC050262. Next base: position 108,353 of record NZ_JBFAKX010000012.1, read on the forward strand.
CGTCGCGCGGGACGGAACAGCGTGGGCCCCGTGGCCAGGACCGAGTCCAGCACACCGGGCTTGGTCAGCGTGCGCAGGTAGTCGTTCACCACCAGCCACTGGTAGTGGAACCGGACGAGCTGTTGCGCCCGGTCGAACAGCTCGCGCTGGGTCGTGGCAGACCACGGCTCGTGCTCTGCCACCCAGTCCACGACGGCGTTGTGGAACCGGATCATGGCCACGTGGAACTGCGCCACGATCAGGTTCTCGTCGTTCCGGCTGTCCGGGATGAGCGGCATGCGCTCGCTGCCCACCTCGGTGCTCCGCGGCAGGTCGCGCTGCGGGTCGTCGCCAGGGGCCACGAGCGAGAACGGTCCGAACGGCTCGGTGCCGATCCGGCCGAGCCGCAGCTTGGCCGACTCCGGTACGTAGGCCGCCTCGCTGCGCGTCGTGCCGCGGTCCTTCTCGCCCGCGAACCGCGGCCCCGAGCCGTACAGGCTGTCCAGGTCGAGCAGCGGGACGCGCCCGTTGTGCAGGCTGCGGCGCACCACGTCCGGCGTGAACACGCGGAAGGGGTCGTTCACGATGTCACCCAGCGCCTGGTCGCCGCGCGGGCCGCTGTCGTCGTCCGGACCGTTCGTGTTGAGCGTGATGTCGTGGTCGATGAACTGGCCCCAGTACGTGTAGATGCTGGGGATCGTGGAGTCGCGCGGCGGCGCGGCCGGCGCCGGCGGCGCTCCCGGGGCCGGGGCCGGCGCCGGAGCCGGCGCCTCGATCATGCCGGCGCCGAGCCGCATGAGGGCGTCCCGGGTGCCGGCCACGCGGTCGCCCACGGGCAGGTGCGCGTCCGGGAACTCGCGGGCGAGGTCGCGCAGCAGGTAGTCGAACGACGTCGTCGCGTCGAACCGGTGCTCCCGCAGGTCGCGACGCACTGCCGCCTCCGTGCGCGGCATGAGGGTGGCCGTGCTGTCTCGCGGGTCCTCCGGAGCGTCCGGGTCGGCGGGTACGAACACGCCGCCGTGGCCGATCCGTCGGACCGTGCGGCCGGCCGGCGTCTGCGCCAGGTCGACCGCCTCGTGCGGTGAGTGGTTCGGGTCGCCCTGCGGCGGCGCCTGGGTGGGCTGGACCATGGGTCTCTCCTTGCTGGGGGTGACGGCCTTCCACCAGAGACGGAGTGACGCGGGTCACAGCCACGTACACCCCGGCACGTGAATGCTCGCTGGCCTGGGCGAACGGCCGGCGCGATGTCAGCGCGCCGCGCGCCAGACCGCCGCGGCGGCCGCCACCACCTGCGCGACGACGAGCGCCGGCGTCACGCCCGTCACGACGGACAGCGCGAGCGGGAGGGTGCCCAGCAGCGCCACGTCCGGCCCCTTGAGCTGGTGCAGCACCAGCCCTGTGGGGAGGGCGCCCGCCGCGGTGGCGATCATCGGCACGTCCCAGGGCACCGGCCCACGGTAGGCCGCCCGGACGGCGGCGGCCCCTAGCACGACGGCGGCGGGCGCGACCACCGCCAGCCACGCCCCGCCCCCGCTCACGACCGCCACGAGCAGCAGCACGGCGGCCGCGGCGAGCACCGGCCACACCGTGCGGACGGCGCGGGTGGCCCGGGCGCCCAGCGGCACCAGGGCGTCCAGCCGCGGGTTCTCCCCGGCCGCGCGCGGCCCGCCGGCGCCCGCGAGCGCTCCCGCGTACCCCACGCCGGCCAGCACGGCCCAGAGCCCGATCCCGTCGGCGAGCGCGGGTACCTGCACGGCCACGGCACCGGCGGATGCCAGCGCGAGCAGCGCGGCGAGGGCGGCCGGCGAGCGCAGCAGGAGCGTGGCGTCCGCCGCGAGCAGGGCGCCCGCCGGGCCGCGCGCGGTGCCGGGCAGCCAGGCGAAGGTGCGCGCCGCCGTCGGCCCGCTGCCCAGGGCGCGGCTCACGCCGCCGCCGTCGAGCGACAGGAGGGCGGCGGAGGCCTGCATCGCCGCCGACGCGCGGGCGCGCAGCTCGCCGGCCCGGAGCCGGTCCAGGCCGCGCACCCAGACCACGAGGGTGCCGACGCCGGCGGCGGCCAGCGCCGCGGGCACGCCCCACGGCACGGTCCAGGCGCCCCATGCGGGCGCCCAGAGCGCGAGGCCGAGGCCGGCCACCGGTACGGCGGCGAGCAGCAGGTCGAGCACCCGTCCCGGCAGGCGGCCCGACGTCGCCCCGCTCACCTGGAGCGCGCCGGTACCCGCGACGACGAGCAGCCCGAGGGCTGCGCCGAACGCCGCGTCCAGGCCGATCCCCGCGAGGCCGACACCGGCCAGCACCGCGGGCGCGCCGCCCACGACGAGGCCCGCGCCGACCCCGGCGAGCAGCGCGCGGACCACCGAGGGTGAGGTGAGCCCCGCCCGGTCGGCGGGCGTCGGCGCCCACCAGCGCACGCCGGCCGCGGGCAGGCCCGCCGGGCCGAGCCGCAGCGCCACGGCCGTCCCGGCCACCGCCGCGAGCGCGAGCACGAGGGCCTGGATCAGGCCGGGCCCGAGTCCGAACGCGGTCGCGTCGGAGCCGAGCAGCTCCCGCACCGGGCCGCCGAACCCCCACAGGTACAGGACGACCAGGGCGAGCGAGATCGCCACCTCGGCGACGTCCAGCGCCACCCGGCCCGGTTCGGCCGGGAGGTTGTGCGCCCGCACCCGCGCGGTCAGCCGGCGCAGCTCGGCGCCGGTGAGGCTCTCCTCGTCGGTCGCGGCGAGCCGCGGGAGCCCATCCGCGCGCGCGGCAGTCACGGACCGCGCGGCCGTCCCGGAGGAGGCGGCGGTGCCGGCGTCGGGCGCCTCGCCCGTCACCGGAAGCCCGCCAGCACGCCCGGCGCCTCGGCGGGCTCCAGCAGCACGGCGTCGTCGTCGGACAGGAGCACCGCGCTCGCGCCGGTCGCGGCCAGGAGCCGGTCGTCGTGCGTCGCGAACAGGACCGCCGTTCCGGCCTCCGCCTCGGCGCGCAGCGTGTCGCCCAGCCGGGCCCGCATCGCGGTGTCGAGGCGCTGCTCCGGCTCGTCGAGCACGAGCAGGTCACGCGGTCGCACCAAGGCGCTCGCCAGCAGGAACCGGCGCCGCTGCCCGGACGAGAGGGTGTGCGGCATGGCGCTCGCGCGCTCCGTGATGCCCACGTGGTCGAGCACCCGGTCGGTGACGGCGCCGGCGTCCGGCACGCCGTGGCCGCGCGCGGTGAGCACGAGGTGCTCGCGGACGGTCACGCCGGGAAAGAACGCGTCGTCGTCCAGCACGCCCGCGACGCGGGCGCGGAACCGCCGCTCCCGCTCGTCCACGGCCCGGCCGAACGCGCCCACCGTCCCGGACAGCGGCTCCTGCAGGCCGAGCACGGTGCGCAGCAGGGTGGACTTGCCGGTGCCGTTGGCGCCGATCACGGCGACGATGTCGCCGGCCCCCAGCGTGAGGCTCACGGGCGCGCAGACGGCGTTGCCGCCGTACCCGACCACCAGGTCGGACAGCTCGAGGTACGTCATGTCCACCTCAACGCGCGAGCGGCCGGAAGATCTCCCGCCGTCGGGCCTCACCTCCAGGCCGCGACGATCTCCTCCGGTCCCCAGTGCGCCGCCAGCGGAAGACCGGCGTCGAAGCCGCTCCGGGCGACGGCGACCAGGGGCGTGTCCTCGTCGGTTCCCGGCACGACACCACGTGCGCGGGCGAGCTCGTCCAGCTCGTGCCGTCCGAATGTGTCGGCCTCGTACCACTTCACGGAGCCGATGAACTCGACCCGTCGTGCTGTCGGAGCACGGTCGGCACCGACCAGGTCCACCTCCGGGTTGTTCTGCCTGTTCCACCATCCGCCGACAGCCTCGACGTCCGGCCATCCGGAGCCGAGCAGGATCCGCATCAGCGACTCCCGGACGAGCGGCTCCACCGCCCTGCCACGCCACGTGCTCCACGATCGCTCGATGCGGTCGAGGGCCAGGTCCCCACGCCCCCGCTCGACGAGCGGGATGGCGCGGCGCAGGAAGGCGAGCCAGAAACGCAGGTAGGGATCCCCGAGGCGGTACCGCTTGTTCTTCGTGTCCGACGACGTCGACAGCGGGAGGTCGGTCTCGACGATCCGCTTGGCCTCCAGCGTTCTGAGCAGGGGGTTCAGGGTGCCGGCCGGCAAGGTTCCCGAGCTCCCTGCCGCGGCGGCGATGGCCGAGAACGTCCGCTCGCCGTCGCCCACGGCCTCCAGGATCGCCCTGCTGCGCGAGGACTCCGGGAACTCGCCGAGCAGCGAGAGCTCGCCGGCGACGAGAAGCGGCGAGAGCGGGTCGCCGAGCGCGCCGCGGAGGAACTCGACCCGTGGCTGGCCGGATGCCCAGGTCCGGACGATCTCGGGGAATCCACCGGTGATCAGGTGCGCGTCGATCGCGTCGGCGGCGCTCAGGCCTGCCATCGCCTGGACGTCTGCCGGATTCAGTGGCGCGATGTCGATCTTGGTCGCACGTCCGAAGAACGGTCGGCCGTAGGTCTGCAGCGCCTCCATGACCGACAGGTCGCTGCCGATGAGGAGGAGCAGCACGGGCTTCTGCGACAAGTGCTGGTCCCAGACCGTCTGGAGTGCCCCCTCGAACTCCGAGTCCTGCTCGACCAGCCAGGGCACCTCGTCGAGGACGACGACTGTCGGCCTGTCGCCCGGCAGTACCTCGGCGAGCGCGCGGAGCGTGCCGTTCCAGTCCGGTGGGCTCAGGTGCGCGAAGATCTCAGGCACGTGCAGGCTCGACTGGGTGAGCGTGGCGAGGAACTCTCGCCGCTCGGCCATCGCGTTGCGCCCCCGCGTCGCCTGGAACACGAGATAGTCACGTCCGCTGCGATCACAGAACTCCTGCGCCAGACGCGACTTACCGACGCGCCGCCGGCCGGTCATGATCAGCGCCTTGCCTCGCGTCGTGCCCGTCCCTGCCTCGACACCGTCCAGCAGACCCGCGAGCTGGCGCAGGTCCGAGTCGCGTCCGCGAAACTCCATGCCGCCTCCGCAAACTAAGATCGGATCTTACTAAGATTGAATCTTAGTTTACGGAGACCGCATCCGCCCTACGGCCGCAGGATCTTGCGGGCCCGCGCCACGTCGTCGTTCATCTGGGCGATCAGCGGCTCCATGCCGTCGAACCGCAGCGTGGGACGCAGGTGCGCCACGAACTCGAGCACGACCGTCTGGTCGTACAGGTCGAGGTCGGTCCGGTCGAGCACATAGGCCTCGACGCGGCGCTCCACGCCGTCGAACGTCGGGTTGGTGCCGACGGAGATCGCGGCGGGCAGGATCTCCTCCTGCCCGAGGCCCGCGCCGGAGGCAGTCGCCCGGTCGTGCTCGGGCCCGGCGAGGCTCGCGCACGTCGCGGCCGTGCCGCGGCGCAGCCAGCCCGCGTAGACGCCGTCCGCCGGGACCAGGCCGGTGATGTCGCCGAGGTTGGCGGTCGGGAAGCCCATCTCGCGGCCCCGCGCGTCGCCGTGCACCACAGTGCCGCGCACGAGGTGCGGGCGGCCGAGCACGTCGGCGGCCTGGTCGACGTCGCCCTCGGCGAGCAGCGCGCGCACCGCCGTCGACGACCACCGCTGGTGCCCGTCACCCTCGCCGGCCGAGTCACCCACGTCCTCGATGGCCACGACCTCGAACCCGTGCTGCCCGCCGAGCTCCACCATGGTGGCCAGCGTGCCCGCGTTCTGCTTGCCGAAGCGCACGTCGTGCCCCACCACCACGGTGCGGGCGCGCAGGCCGTCGACCAGATAGCGGGACACGAACTCCTCGGGCGTCTGGGCGGCGAAGTCGAGGGTGTAGTTCACCAGCAGGGTCGCGTCGAGGCCGGTGCGCTCCATGAGCGCGAGGCGGTCCTCCAGGCCCGTGATCAGCTCCGGGGCCGAGTCGGGCCGGTGCACCGCGGAAGGGTGCGGATGGAACGTCACGGCGACGGCGCTGGCCGCGTCGCTCCGGGCGAGCCGGAGGATGCGGTCGAGCACCGCCTGGTGGCCGCGGTGGACGCCGTCGAAGTTGCCGATCGTCACCACTGATGGCCCGAATCCCGGGGGAACCTGTTCCAGGTCCGTCCACAGCTGCACGCGGGTTGCTCCTCATGAATCGGGTGGCGCAGGCGCTAGGGCCGCTCGCGCGACATCCGCACCGGTCGTCAAGCGTAGCCCGACCGGGGCCGTGCCCGGCGCGCGCCGGCCCGGTCAGGGCGCGGGTTCGAGCACCAGGACCGGCTTGGCGAGGCTCTCGCCGCGGCGCCGCGTGTCCTCCAGCAGCGCCACGAGCGTGCCCGACGGCGACAGCGCGGCCACGACCTCGGCGCGCCCCGACGGCTCGACCCACTGGCCGTAGCCGAGCGCGCGCACCTCGGCCTCGTCGAGCTCGCGCACCGGGAACGTGCCGCGCGCGGCCTCGGCGAGCGAGAGCGTGGCCAGCGTGCCGTCGGCGTCGGCCTGCGCCTCCAGCTCCTCCAGCGTGCGGGCGCCGGCCAGGGGGTAGCCACCCACGCGGGTGCGGCGCAGCGCGGTCAGGTGGCCGCCGGTGCCGAGGGCCGCGCCGAGGTCGCGGGCCAGGGCGCGCACGTAGGTGCCGGACGAGACGGTGACGCGCACGTCGACGTCGACCACAGGCACCTCCCGGGTGGGGCCGTCGCCGGGTTCGGCGGCCGTGGGGGCGACACCCGGCTCCGCGGAGGGGTCCGCGGACGCGGGGTCGTCCACGGCGGTGTCCCCCAGGTCGCCGTCGGGCACCACGGCGGTGGCCGCCCGGACGTCCAGGACCTCGAACCGGGAGACGGTGACCGGTCGTGCCTGGAGCGCGACCTCCTCCCCGGCCCGGACCCGTGCGTAGGCGCGCTTGCCGTCCACCTTGATCGCGGACACCGACGTGGGCACCTGCAGGATGTCGCCCGTGAGATCGGCGACCGCGGGGTCCAGCGCCGCCCGGTCCACGCGCCCGACGGCGTCCGGGCCGGCCACGGCGGCGACCGTGCCCTCGGCGTCGTCCGTGGTCGTGGCCACGCCCAGCCGGATCGTGGCGTCGTAGTCCTTGTCGGCGCCGACCACGTAGGTGAGCAGGCGCGTCGCCTTGCCGATCCCGAGCACGAGCACGCCGGTCGCCATCGGGTCGAGCGTGCCGGCGTGGCCGACCTTGCGGGTCCCGGCCAGGCGCCGCATCCGCCCGACGACGTCGTGGCTGGTCCAGCCCTGCGGCTTGTCGACCACGACGAACCCGTCGGCGGCCGTGGGACGGCGCGCGGGAGCCTGCGAGGTGGGGGAAGTCATGGGTCCCAGTATCGCGCGGCTCAGGAGTGCCGCGCGGCGGCGAGGTCGGCCTTGGTCACGACGACGCCGCCTGGCCCGACCGGAGCGTGAACGTCCCGGTCAGGCGGCAGGCGGCGTCGATGTCACGCGCGAGCGTGGGGCCGGAGGTCACTCAGCCTCGGCGTCGTCCTCGCGCGGCTTCTTGTAGGGGTCCTCGTCGCCCGCGTACCGGGCACCGGCACGCAGCGCCTCGAGCTCGGCGTCACGCTTGCGGGCCTCGATCAGTGCGGCGTCGAGGTTCGCGGCCGTGTCGGGCACGGAGTCGAGGTGGAACTCGAGGGTCGGCGTCAGGCGGATACCCGTCTGCTTGCCCACCTCCGAGCGGATCAGGCCGGTGGCGCTCTTCAGCGCCGCGGCCGTGCCCTCGCGGTCCTCGTCCGAGCCGTAGACCGTGTAGAACACCGAGGCGTTCTGCAGGTCGCCGGTGACCCGGACGTCCGTGACCGTCACGAAACCGAGCCGCGGATCCTTGATCCGCGTGTCGATCATCTGCGCGACGATCACCTTGATGCGGTCGGCGAGCTTACGAGCCCGCGGGTTGTCGACCATGGTCCAGTCCTTTCCGACGTCGCTGAGTCAGCATGCTGGTCCGCCCGGACCCCGGGAACTCCCGGGATCTGGACGGACCAGCATGCTGACTCGGCGACAGTGGTGTCAGTCGCGCGGCTTCTCGCGCATCTCGAAGGTCTCGATGATGTCGCCCTCGGTGACGTCGTTGAACGACCCGAGACCGATACCGCACTCGAAGCCCTCGCGGACCTCGGTGACGTCGTCCTTCTCGCGACGCAGCGACTCGATCGTGAGGTTGTCCCCCACCACGGTGCCGTTGCGGAGCACACGCGCCTTCGAGTTGCGTCGGATGGTGCCCGAGCGGATCACCGAACCGGCGATGTTGCCGAACTTCGAGGAGCGGAAGACCTGACGGATCTCCGCGGTCCCGAGCTGGACCTCCTCGTACTCCGGCTTGAGCATGCCCTTGAGGGCCGCCTCGACGTCCTCGATCGCCTGGTAGATGACCGAGTAGAACTTGACGTCGACGCCCTCGCGCTCCGCCAGCTCCTCGACGCGCTCGCCGTACTTCACGTTGAAGCCGATGATCACGGCGCTGTCGACGGTGGCCAGGTTGACGTCGTTCTGCGTGATCGCACCCACACCACGGTGGATGACGCGCAGCTCGACCTCCTCGCCCACGTCGATCTTGAGCAGGGCGTCCTCCAGTGCCTCGACGGCACCGGACACGTCGCCCTTGAGGATGAGGTTGAGGCTCTCGACCTTGCCCTTCTTGAGCTCGGTGTCGAAGTCCTCGAGGCTGATCCGCTTGCGGCGCTTGGCCAGCGTCGCGGCGCGCTCGGCCGCCTCACGCTTCTCGGCGATCTGACGTGCCGTGCGGTCGTCCGGCGCCACGAGGAACGTGTCGCCGGCGCTCGGGACGCTGGTGAGACCCAGCACCTGGACCGGACGGGCCGGCGTCGCGGCGTCGACCGCGTTGCCGTGCTCGTCGAACATCGCACGCACACGGCCGTGGGCCGTGCCGGCGACGATCGAGTCGCCGACGTGCAGCGTGCCGGACTGGACCAGCACCGTGGCCACGGGGCCGCGACCCTTGTCGAGGTTGGCCTCGATCGCGACGCCGCGCGCGTCCTTGGACGGGTTGGCACGCAGGTCGAGGGCCGCGTCGGCGGTCAGCAGGACGGCCTCGATGAGGTCGTCGATGCCGATCCCCGGCTTGGCCGCGACGTCGACGAACATCGTGTCGCCGCCGTACTCCTCGGCCACCAGGTTGTACTCGGTGAGCTGCTGACGCACCTTCGCCGGGTTGGCGCCCTCGACGTCGATCTTGTTGACGGCGACGACGATCGGCACGCCGGCGGCCTGCGCGTGGTTCACGGCCTCGACCGTCTGCGGCATCACGCCGTCGTCGGCCGCGACCACGAGGATCGCGATGTCCGTGACCTGGGCACCACGGGCACGCATGGCGGTGAACGCCTCGTGACCCGGGGTGTCGATGAACGTGATGGCGCGCTCGACGCCCTCGTGCTCGTGCGTGATCTGGTAGGCACCGATGTGCTGCGTGATGCCACCGTGCTCGCCCGCCACCACGTCCGACTTGCGGATGGCGTCGAGCAGCTTGGTCTTACCGTGGTCGACGTGACCCATGACGGTCACGACCGGCGGACGGGCGGCCAGGTCGTCGTCGGACTCCCCTGCCTCCTCGGCCTCCAGGTCGATGTCGAACGACCCGAGCAGCTCGCGGTCCTCCTCCTCGGCCGAGACCATCTCGATCTGGTAGCCGAGCTCGTTCGCGAGCGTGCCGAACGTGTCCTCGTCGAGCGACTGGGTGGCCGTGGCCATCTCGCCCAGGTGGAACAGGACGGTCACGAGCGCCGCGGGGTTCGCGTCGATCTTGTCGGCGAAGTCGTTCAGCGACGCACCGTGGCGCAGGCGCACGACCGTGCTGCCGTTGCCGCGGGGAACCTGCACGCCGCCGAGCGACGGGGCCTGCATCGCCTCGAACTCCTGGCGCTTCGCCCGGCGCGACTTACGACCGCGGACCGGCTTGCCGCCGGCGCGCCCGAAGGCACCCTGCGTCGCACCGCGACCACCGGCACCCCGGCGCGGGCCGCCGAAGCCGCCGCCGCCACCACCGGGACGACCCGGAGCACCGGCACCGCCGGCGCCACCAGGACCGGGACGGCCACCGCCGCCGCCACCGGGGCGACCACGGCCACCACCCGGCGCCGGGCGGTCGCCCGGACGCGGCATGTTGGTCTTGCCCGGCATCATGCCGGGGTTCGGACGCGGGCCACCGCCACCGGTGCCACCGGGACGGGGCGCCGAGGGACGCGGGCCACCGGGACGGGGGCCGCCCGGGCGCTCGCCGGCCGACTCCGTGCGCTCGGGGCGCTGCCCCGGGCGGGGCATGCCCTGGCTCGTCGCGAACGGGTTGTTGCCCGGGCGCGGGTTACCGCCACCGGGACGCTCGCCGGCACCGGCCGCCGGGCGGCCACCACGGCCGCCACCGGGACGGGGCATGCCCTGGCTGGTCGCGAACGGGTTGTTGCCCGGGCGCGGGTTGCCACCGCCCGGACGGCCACCACGGCCGCCGTCGCGACCACCCGGACGCGCACCCGAGGGCGTCGCGGCGGGCTTGGGCGCACCAGGCTTGGGTGCCGCGGCAGCCGGCTTCGGCGCGCCGGGCTTGGGCGCCGCGGCGGCCGGCGTAGCCGACGCCGCAGGGGCCACAGGGGTCTGCTCGGCCGCCGGAGCCGGGGCGGGAGCCGCCGGCGCAGGGGTCGGTGCCGGGGCGGGCGCAGATGCGGGTGCCGCCTCGGAACGGGGGGCCGGCGCGGGCGCCGGGGCAGGAGCCGCCTCGGCGGGCTTCCGGGCCGCGGGCTTCGCGGCCGGCTTCGGCGCGCTCTTCACGGCCGGCTTCGCCGCAGCGCCCTTGTCGGACGCGCCGGCGGCGCCACCGACCGGGAACTTGTCGCGCATCGCTCGCTCGACGGGGGCCTCAAGGGTCGAGGAGGCCGAGCGGACGAACTCGCCCGCGGCCTTCAGCTCGCCCATCAGGGTCTTGCTCTCCACTCCGAGCTGCTTAGCCAGCTCGTGAACGCGGATCTTTGCCACATCTCTCCTGTCTCGGTCCATCCCGGGACAGGGAGGACCACCTTTAGGACTGCGTACTCATCGCTGGGGACTCATCGGGTGCCCATCGGCTTCTGACCCGCTTCCTTGTCGACGAACTTCATGATTCGGCCGGGCGCGGTGTGACGCCCGGTCGGGACGGTCTTGCGGTCGGCATCCCCTCACCGGCCGAGGTGTGCTCGTACCCCGCCGAGGTCGAGGGGTCCGTCGGCGCGCAGTGCGCGGGGGACGGCCCTGCGGCGCTCGGCGAGCTCCAGGCACTGCGGCTCCGGGTGAACCCAGGCACCGCGACCCGGCAGACAGGCACGGACATCGACCACGATGCGCCGTGGCTCTGCCACGTCGACACCGTGCGTCGGAGAATCCAGCACCAGACGCAGGAGTGCAGACCGCTGGTCGCGCCCCCGGCACCCGACACACGTACGCACCGGGCCCATGACAGGCGGAACGGGGTGTGTCGAAAGACGGGCGCGTGGCCCAGACTCGGACAGTCTACCGCGCCGACCCACCGGGCGTTACCGACCGCTCTGCGCGTCGGCGGCGGCGCCACCTGCGTCGGCGTCCGCCGCCTCGTCCGAGCGGATGTCGATCCGCCAGCCCGTCAGCTTCGCGGCGAGCCGGGCGTTCTGGCCCTCCTTGCCGATCGCGAGGGAGAGCTGGTAGTCGGGGACGATCGCCCGCGCGGCACGCGCATCGGCGTCGACCACTGTGACCGACGACACACGGGCCGGCGACAGCGCGCTGGCCACGAAGGACGCGGGGTCGTCGCTGTGGTCGACGATGTCGATCTTCTCGCCGTGCAGCTCGGCCATCACGGCGCGCACCCGGGCGCCCATCGGGCCGATGCACGCGCCCTTGGCGTTGAGCCCGGACACACGGGAGCGCACGGCCATCTTGGTGCGGTGCCCCGCCTCGCGGGCGATGGCTGTGATCTCCACCGAGCCGTCCGCGATCTCCGGGACCTCGAGCTCGAAGAGCTTGCGCACCAGGTTCGGGTGCGTACGGCTCAACGTGATCTGGGGGCCCTTCATTCCGCGGCTGACCTCGACCACGTAGGCGCGCAGGCGCTCGCCGTGCACGTACTCCTCGGTGGGCACCTGCTCGTGCGGCGGCAGCACCGCCTCCGTCCCGCCCACGTCCACCAGCACCATGCGCGGGTCGCGGCCCTGCTGGATGACGCCGGCCAGGACCTCGCCCTCCTTGCCGCGGAAGGTGCCGAGCACCTGGTCGTCCTCGGCGTCGCGCAGCCGCTGGACGATCACCTGGCGGGCCGTCGCGGTCGCGATGCGGCCGAAGTCCTGCGGCGTGTCGTCGAACTCGGGCCCGAGCTCCACGACGGGGCGCGCGTCCGGGTCCTCGGGGTCCGCGGCGACGGGCAGCTCCTCGCGCGCCCACACCGTCACGTGGCCCGACGCGCGGTCCACCTCGACCCGGGCCCGGTTGTAGGCGTCCGGGGTGCGGTGGTAGGCCGAGAGGAGCGCCTGCTCGATGGCCGCGACGAGGACGTCCAGGCTGAGGTCCCTCTCGCGCTCCAGCATCCGGAGCGTGCTCATGTCGATGTCCATGTCAGCCTTCCTCGTTGCGGCCGGGGTGACCCTCGGTCGTGTTGTCCGTAGCGGCACCGTCCGAGTCCTCGTCGGTGTCTTCACCTGCACTCTCGCCCAGTTCCGAATCCTCGGCATCCTGGGCGTCCTCGAGCCGTCGCAGCTCGACCTCGACCTTGCCCCGCGCGACGTCGCCGAGCGGGACGTGCCGGTCGTCGTCGAGCACCAGCACGGCGTCGTCGAGCACGTCGGTCAGCCGGCCCTCGACCCGGCCGCCGTCGGTGAGCTTGAGCGTCACCATCCGCGTGCGGGCACGCTTGAAGTGCCGCAGCTCGGTCAGCGGCCGGGAGGTGCCCGGCGTCGAGATCTCGAGCGTGTAGGCACCGGCGACGACGTCGTCCGTGTCCAGCGCCGCGGAGATCGCGCGCGACACGTCGCCGAGGACGTCGGAGTCCAGGCTGCCCACGGCGTCGTCCGGCAGGTCGACGGTGACCCGGACCACGGACTTGCTGCCCGCCCGGGTGGCGCTCACCTCCTCGAGGTAGAGCCCGGCGGCCTCGACCACCGGCCCCACCACCTCGCGGACCGCATCCGCCTGCTGTGTCATCGACTGCCTCCCGTCGGCTCCCCCGGGCGGGGGCACGGTTCGAGCCGGAACGGTTCGACCGATGTGCTGTTGTTGTCTGCGTCAAGCCTAACGAAGCGTCGGACCTCGGCACTTCGCGAAGAACGTGATGTCCGTGACCCGACCGCAACCGGTCGGGCACGAACGGGGTTCCAGAACATGGCATCATCGGCCCCGATGAACCCCTACGGCCGCACGGCCCGCTCCCGACGCCGGTCAGGCCTGACTGCGCTGGCCCTGACCTGCGCGATCATTCTCTCAGGTTGCGGGCTGCGGCTGGAGACGCCGCCGCCGACGGAGCCCGTGCCCGACGCGGCGGAGGTCCTGCGGCGCACCGCCGTGGCCGACGCGCTGCTGGTGGCCGACCAGGCCTCGACCGCCGCGACGTCGGACGGGATCAGGGCCGACGTGGAGGCCGAGCTCACCGTCATCGCCGAGACCGCGACCGCGCAGGCGGAGGAGCTCGGCGGCGAGTACGACTCCGGACTCGGCGACATCGTGGCCGAGGACTCCGGCTCCTCGCCCTCCGCCACCACCCGGGAGCCCACGCCCCGGGCCGTCGTCGTGTCGCTGGGCGACGCCGCGACGCGTACCCGGGCGGCGGCCGACCAGGCACCGTCCGGACCGCTGGGCCGGCTGCTCGCCTCGATCTCCACGTCGCAGACGCAGCACGCCAGGACCCTCGCGCAGCTCACCGGGGCCGACGGCCCGGCGCTGCCGCCCACCGAGATCCCCGAGCCCGCCGACGCCGCCCCGGAGCCCAGCGAGGGCGACGAGGGCTCGGCGACGCCCGCGTCGGCCAAGGAGGAGGAGACCGCCGTGCTGCCCACCGGGCTCGCGGCCGAGGACCTGAGCGCCCTGATCCTGGCCGAGGACACGGCGGCCTACGCGCTCGAGGTGCGGGCGGCGCAGGCCGACGAGCCGATCCGCACCCAGGCGCACGAGCGCGCCGTGGTGCACCGCGCGCGGGCCCAAGACTGGGCCGTCGCCGCCGGGACGGACGGCACCGACCAGGACCCGCGGCGCGTCGCCTATGCGGTGCCTGGAACCGACATCACCACGACGGACCTCGCCCGCGACCTCGAGAACGGCCTGGCGCAGAACTACGCCTCGCTGGTCGGCATCGCCGAACCGGGCACGCGCGCCGTGCTGGTCGCGCTCCTGACGGACTCCACGCTCGCCGGCGCCCGGTGGGGCGCTCCGGCAGTCCCGTTCCCGGGAATGCCGGAGCTCGCCTGACGGTCGGCCCCGACCTCGGCCTCAGCCGAGCAGGGCCTCGACGCGCTCGACCACGGCGTCCACGATGCCGGCCACGGGGAACTGCTCCGCCTCGCCCGCGCGCGGCCGGACCTCGACCACGCCGTCGGTCAGGCTCTTGCCCACGGTGACCACGAGCGGGGCGCCGAGCAGCTCGGCGTCCTTGAACTTCACGCCCGGCGACACCTTGCCGGTCCGGTCGTCGTAGAGCACCTCGACGCCGCGGGCGGCGAGCTCCTCGGCGATCTTCGCGGCGGCCTCGAACACCTCGGCGTCCTTGCCCGCCGCGACCAGGTGCACGTGCACGGGGGCGACGTGGGCCGGCCATGCCAGGCCGCGCTCGTCGTGGTTGGCCTCGGCCAGCGCGGCCAGCGCCCGCGTGACGCCGACACCGTACGAGCCCATGGTCACCACGGCCTGCTTGCCGTTCTCGTCGAGCACGACCAGGCCGAGGGCCTCGGCGTACTTGCGGCCGAGCTGGAAGATGTGGCCCATCTCGATGCCGCGCGCGAGCTCCAGCGGGCCGGAGCCGTCGGGCGCCGGGTCGCCGGGTCGCACCTCGGCGGCCTCGACGGTGCCGTCGGCGGTGAAGTCACGGCCGGCCACCAGGTCGAACACGTGCTTGCCGGGCTCGTTGGCGCCCGTGATCCAGCGGGTGCCGGACACCACGCGGGGGTCGAGGAGGTAACGGATGGCGGGGACCTTCTCGCCGTCGGCGCCCTCGACCTGCTCGCCCTGGGGGCCGAGCGCCTGCGGGCCGATGTAGCCCTTGACGAGCTGGGGGAACTTCTTGAAGTCCTCCTCGGTGGCGGCCTCGGGCTCGGCCGGGGTGAGCGCGGCCTCGATGCGCTTGAGGTCGACCTCGCGGTCGCCGGGCAGGCCGACGACGACCAGCTCGCGGGTCCCGTCGGGCTGCACCAGCGCGAGCACCACGTTCTTCAGGGTGTCGGCGGCGGTCCAGGCCCGGTCGGGGCGGGGGAACTTCGCGTTCGCGACGTCGACCAGCGTGGCGATCGTCGGGGTGTCCGGCGTGTCCTCGACGTGGGCCGCGGGGGCGTCGTCGTACGGATTCGCCTCGGGGACGGGCGTGACCACGGCCTCGACGTTGGCGGCGTAGCCGCCGGGCGAGCGCACGAAGGTGTCCTCGCCGATGGGCGAGGGCGAGAGGAACTCCTCGGAGCGGGAGCCGCCCATGGCGCCCGACATCGCGGAGACGATCACGTACTCCAGGCCGAGGCGCGTGAAGATCTTCTCGTACGCCTCGCGGTGCTTCTGGTAGCTGACGTCAAGGCCCTCGTCCTTGACGTCGAAGGAGTACGAGTCCTTCATGATGAACTCGCGCCCGCGGATCAGGCCGGCCCGGGGGCGCGCCTCGTCGCGGTACTTGGTCTGGATCTGGAAGAGCGTGACCGGCAGGTCCTTGTACGACGAGTACAGGTCCTTGACCAGGAGCGCAAACATCTCCTCGTGCGTGGGCGCGAGCAGGTAGTCGGCGTCCTTGCGGTCCTTGAGCCGGAACAGGCCGGCGCCGTACTCCTCCCAGCGGCCCGTCGCCTCATAGGGCTCCCGCGGCAGCAGCGCCGGGAAGTGCACCTCCTGGCCGCCGATCGCGACCATCTCCTCGCGGACGATCGCCTCGATCTTGGCCAGCACCCGCAGGCCGAGCGGCAGCCACGAGTAGATGCCCGGGGCGGCCCGGCGGATGTACCCGGCCCGCACGAGGAGCTTGTGGCTGGCGACCTCGGCCTCGGCCGGGTCCTCGCGCAGGGTACGGACGAAGAGGGACGACATGCGCAGCACGTCGCCCTGAGTGAGGCGTGCGGAAGACATGGGGCACAGCCTATCCGCGCGGAGCCCCACGGCTCGCCTGGAATTGGCGGTGCTTACCTTGCCGTGTCCCGGGAAGTTGCGGAGGATGAGGCCATGCCTGAGCTGCCCGAGGTCGCCGCGCTCGCCGACTTCCTGCGCGCGCGGACGACGGGGCGCACCGTCGCCGCGGTGGAGGTCGGCTCGATCGCGGCGCTCAAGACGTTCGACCCGCCGCCATCGGCGCTCGCCGGGGGCCGGGTCGTGGACGTGGCCAGGCACGGCAAGTGGCTGGACCTTGCGGTCTCCCCCGCCGCTGACGATGCCGCGCCCGACGGCGCCCCGCTCCACCTGGTCTTCCACCTCTCCCGGGGCGGCTGGGTGCGCTGGTCGGACGCCCTGTCGACCAAGCCCGTCCGGCCATCGCTCGGCGGTTCCAGCCGGGGCGCGATCCTGGCGCTGCGCGTGCGGCTCGACGACGGCTCCGGGTTCGACCTGACCGAGGCCGGGACCCGCAAGCGGCTCGCGGTGCACGTGGTCCGCGACCCGGCCGACGTCGGGATGATCGCCTCCCTGGGTGTGGAGCCGCTGGCGCCCGAGTTCACCACCGAGGTGCTGGCCGGACTGCTCGCGGCGAAGAACCAGCAGGTCAAGGGCCTGCTGCGCGACCAGCGGGCCATCGCCGGCATCGGCAACGCGTACAGCGACGAGATCCTGCTCGTCGGCCGGTTCAGCCCGTACAAGCTGACCGGGACGTTCACGCCCGAGGAGACCGCCCGGCTGCACACCGCGATCGGCGACGTGCTCGCCGAGGCGATCGAGGCGGCGTCGGGCAAGCCGGCCAAGGAGCTCAAGGACGCGAAGCGCGCCGGGATGCGGGTGCACGGGCGCACCGGCGAGCCGTGCCCTGGCTGGAACGGCGTCCCGTGCGGCGACACCGTGCACGAGGTGTCGTTCGCCGACCGGTCGATGCAGTACTGCCCCACGTGCCAGACGGGCGGCAAGCCGCTGGCGGACCGCCGGATGTCCAAGCTGCTGCGCTGACCGGCGGCGCTGGCCGTGGGCCGGGCCGCCATTCCCCTTCGAGGCCTAAGTTTCTTCGCTTTGCGGCGCTCGAAAGCGAAGAAACTTAGGCCTCGAAGGGGAGGGTCAGAGGCGAACAGTCAGAACAGGACCGTCGCGAACGTGCCCACCTGTTCGAAGCCGACCCGCCGGTATGCCGCCATGGCCCGCTCGTTGTAGGCGTTCACGTAGAGCGAGACGACCGGCGCGACCGACGCGCGGGTCGCGTCGACCACCGCCGCCATGCCCGACTCCGACCAGCCGCGACCGCGGAACGCCGGCTCCACCCAGACGCCCTGCACCTGGGCGACCCCGCCGGCCACCGCGCCGAGCTCGGCCTTGAAGGCCACGGCGGGCCGCCCGGCGACGTCGGGCACGAGACGGACGAACGACCGCCCCTCCGCGATGAGCGACTTCACGCGCTCCGCGTAGGCGGAGCCGCCGGAGGCGACCGGCGAGTAGCCGACCTCCTCGGTGAACATGCGCACGCAGGCGGGCAGCACGAGGTCCAGCTCGGCCAGGACCGACCGGCGGACCGTGGGCTCGGGCGGCACCGAGGGCGCCGTCCCGATGGCCATCGACGGCTGGTCGGCCCGGATGTCCCGGGCCGCCGGCCAGTGCGGGGACAGCCGCTCCCAGAGCGCGAGCGCGGCCCGCTGCTCCCCCACGATCGACGAGGACCGCCGTCCGTACACGCGGGCGACCGCCGTGAAGGCGGCGATCGCCTCCGCGCGCCGAGCCGGGTCCGTGATCGGGACCACGGGCACCAGGTTGGCGCCGGACCAGCACACCGCCTCGAGCGGGCCGACGGCGGGGAACCCCCACGCCTGGCCCGCGGCGGCACCGAACCCGGAGCGCGCCGCGATCTCCAGGCGCGCGGTGGCGAGCACCGACGCGACGGGGTCGACGGCGCAGACCGCGAGCGCCGCCGCCAGGTCCCCCCGGGTCAGCGCCCGGGCGAGGACCTCGCCGCGGTCGAGCTGCGAACGAATGTCCTGTTCGCCCGGTTCGAACGGGCCGTCAGGGCGCGCCCCGGCCGGAACCGGGGTGCGCCACCGAGACATGCCTTGCTCCGTTCGAGTCCGACCCTTCAGTATCGCCCGAGTCCGAGATCCTGCTCCGGCTCAGCCGACAGAGACGACCGGCGAACCGGCCTGTGCCTCATTCTCCGGCGTGGGCATCTCGTCCGCGATCCGCATCGCCTCTTCGATGAGGGTCTCGACGATCATCGCCTCGGGAACGGTCTTGATGACCTCGCCCTTGACGAAGATCTGGCCCTTGCCGTTGCCCGACGCCACGCCGAGGTCGGCCTCGCGGGCCTCGCCCGGGCCGTTGACGACGCAGCCCATGACGGCGACGCGCAGCGGGACGGTCATGCCCTCCAGGCCCGCCGTGACCTTCTCGGCGAGCGTGTACACGTCCACCTGGGCGCGGCCGCAGGACGGGCAGGAGACGATCTCGAGCTTGCGCGGGCGCAGGTTGAGGGCCTGCAGGATCTGGTTGCCGACCTTGACCTCCTCGACCGGCGGGGCCGAGAGGGAGACGCGGATCGTGTCGCCGATGCCCTTGCTGAGCAGGGCGCCGAACGCGGTGGCCGACTTGATGGTGCCCTGGAACGCCGGGCCGGCCTCGGTGACGCCGAGGTGCAGCGGCCAGTCGCCCCGCTCGGAGAGCAGCTCGTAGGCGCGCACCATCACGACGGGGTCGTTGTGCTTGACCGAGATCTTGAAGTCGTGGAAGTCGTGCTCCTCGAAGAGGCTGGCCTCCCACACGGCGGACTCCACGAGGGCCTCCGGGGTGGGCTTGCCGTACTTCTCCAGGATGCGCTTGTCGAGCGAGCCCGCGTTGACGCCGATGCGCAGCGAGACCCCGGCGTCCTTGGCCGCCTGGGCGATCTGCTTGACCTGGTCGTCGAACTTGCGGATGTTGCCCGGGTTCACGCGGACGGCGGCGCAGCCGGCGTCGATCGCGGCGTACACGTACTTGGGCTGGAAGTGGATGTCCGCGATCACGGGGATCTGGGACTTCTTCGCGATGATCGGCAGCGCCTCGGCGTCGTCGGCGCTCGGCACGGCGACGCGCACGATGTCGCAGCCTGCCGTGGTGAGCTCCGCGATCTGCTGGAGGGTCGCGTTGATGTCGGTGGTGGGCGTGGTGGTCATGGACTGCACGCTGATGGGAGCGTCACCGCCCACCTCCACCTTGCCGACCTTGATCTTGCGGGTCTTGCGGCGAGGGGCGAGGACCGGCGGGGGTGCTGCTGGCATGCCGAGGCTGATTGCGGTCACAGGATCAGTATCCACGCTTCAGAAGGTGCAAAACGCACTTGGTGTCTGGCATCACGTGATCCGCACGGGATCCACCAGGTCGGCCACGACGAGGACGCCGCCCACCCCGAGCAGGATCAGGAACACCACGTACGCCACGGGGGTCATGCGGGCGACGTCGGCGGGGCCGGGCAGCACCGCCGCCCCGCGCACCCGGGCGACCGTGCGCTTGCCGCCCTCGTAGAGGGCGTTGACCAGGTGCCCGCCGTCGAGCGGCAGCAGCGGGATGAGGTTGAAGACGAACAGCGCGATGTTGAGGCTCGCGAGCAGGCTCAGGTAGATCATCACGCGGTCGAGGATCGCCTCGTCCAGCGCCATGATCTCGCCGCTGATCCGGGCCACGCCCACCATCGACTGCACCGAGTCCTGCGAGCGCTCCTCGTCGGTGAAGGCCTGGGTGGCCGCGTCGGCCACGCGGACCGGCAGGGTCGCCACCATGGTCGCCGTCTGCCAGGTCATGTTGCCCACCTCGGGCAGCACGCGCGACAGCGGCTGGCGCTCCCGGACCTGGAGCGGGGAGAAGCCCACGAAGCCGCCCGGCTCGACGACCGGCTCGCCGTCGGCGCCCAGGACCGCGACGCCCTGCTTGTCCACGACCGGGCGCTCGGTGGGGGCGGGGGTGACCTCGAGCGTGACGCGCTCGCCGTCGCGCAGCACCACGACCTCGGACTCCTGCCCCGCGGAGTCGTTGATGAGGCCGACCAGCTGCTGCCAGCCGGTCACCTCGGTGCCACCGAAGGAGACGACCTCGTCGCCGGGCTGGAGGCCCGCCGCGGCGGCGGGAGCAGCGGGCTGCCCCTCGCAGTCGTCACCCGTGGCGGTGGACGTCACCGACGCGGGGACGCACTCGGAGAGCTGGGCGACCGTGGTGGAGACGGCGGGCAGGCCGTAGCCGATCAGGATGATCGCCATGAGGAACGTCGCGATCACGAGGTTCATGAACGGTCCGCCGAACATGACGACGAGCTTCTTGGGCGTCGAGAGGTTGTAGAAGGCGCGGTGCTCCTCGCCGGGCCGCACCTCGGCGACCGACGCGTCGCGCGCGTCGGCGACGAGCTCGTTCCAGAAGCCCTTGCCGCGCCGGGTGCCGGCGGGGGCGGGCGGCATCATGCCGACCAACCGCACGAACCCGCCGAGCGGGATCGCCTTGATGCCGTATTCCGTCTCGCCCTTGGTGCGCGACCAGAGGGTGGGTCCGAATCCCACCATGTACTGGCTCACGCGCACGCCGAACTTCTTGGCCGGGATCATGTGCCCCAGCTCGTGCAGACCGACCGAGACCAGGACGCCCACCAGCAGGACGAGCACACCAACGATGTGCGGAACGATGCTCACGGCACCGAGACTACGACACCTTGCTGACAGCCCGGCGGGAAGTGCACGGCTCCCCCGCGACGCCCACCCGACGTTCACCTCATGTCAAGCACATGGTGATTCGTTGAAACATTGGTTACTGGTCATTAACCTGTGGACATGTCGGTTTCGTCCGTCCCTGGGTTCCGGGAGCTGCACGCGCACGGCCCGTCCTCCCTCGCGGAGAGCCTGACCTCGATGTTCCAGACCGAGGCCTGGTCCGCGGCCGACGGCGACTCGCGCGTGGCGCGCCAGCTGCGCGAGATCGGCGTGGACGTCAGCGCGATCTGGGCGGCCTCGCGCTGGAACATGGGCGACGACGGCGACGCGCCAAACCGCCGCCACCCCGTGCCCGGCGACCCACGCGGCCCGGAGACCGCCGCCGCGCTGCGCGCCGTCGTCGACAGGCCGCGGGCCGCCGCGCTGCTCGGCGTGTACCTGTGGTCCCAGGCGAGCGACGCCCTGCAGTACACCTTCCGGCACGGCCGCATCATCGTGCCGCTGCGGGCCTTCGTCGAGACCTGGGAGACGTACCGCGACCGCGCGCCCGACGACGTCTGCCGCGCCGAGGGCGACGCCGTCGCCGTGCTGCTGCGCACGCTGATCACCCAGATGCACACGGCGGCCGCCCGCAGCGCGGGCGACCTGCTGCGCGTGGCCGACGCCGCCGGGCGAGCCGGCGAACGGTGCGGGGAGCTGCTGCAGGCCGCCCGGGCGATCCCCGACCCGACGTCGCCGTTCCGCCGCGCCCTGGTACCCCAGGCCGTGACCCGCGTCCGGTACTTCCGCGCCCTGGCCGAGGCCGCGCGGGCGGCGTCCGACGCCATGGCCGGCGAACCCGACCGGCTGGGCCCCGCGCTGGACGGCCTGCGCGCCGCCGAGACCGACCGGCACCTCAACTACATCCTGGCCAGCGAGCTGCGCTCCTACCGCATGCACCTGACCGAGCTGCACCGCAACCTCGACTCGACCTGGCTCACGCTCGACCGGCTGCGGACCGTCTACATCTATCCGTTCGGGCTGCGGGACGTGCGGCCGGCCGCCGCCGTCACCGCCATCCGCCGCCTCGCGCACCGGGACGAGCACCCGGAGCTGCTGGGCGTCCAGGCCTTCGCGGTGCGCGGCCGCCTCAAGATGGACGACGTCTGGGCGAGCGTCGACCGGGCCGCCCGCCCCTACGGCGGCGCGTCGCTGTCGATGCCGAACGTGCGCCTGGAGCAGCCCGACGGGACATTCATCGCGGAGCTGTCCTGCGACGTGCGGTTCACCGAGTTCGGCAACCACTACGTGCGGTTCCGGTACTCGTCGCGCGACCAGTCGCCGCAGCAGGTCCGCGACGCCCGGTTCCGCCTGTCCAACCTGCACGCCGACATCCGGGTGCGGTGGATCGCGCTGGACGGCTCGCCTGTCGACGTCGACCCCGGTGGCGCCCTGCCGCCGGAACGCCTCTTCGACCTGGCCGACCTGCTCCAGCGCGCGACGGCGGACCTGGTGCGCAAGGGCACCGAGATCGCCCAGGGGCGCGCCCACGTGGTCACCACCGTCTACGAGGCGAGCCGCGGGCGCGGCCCGGCCGCGCCACCGGAACGCCGGACGCCGGTCACCATGGGCGACGAGATGCTGGCCGCGTTCGGCTCGCAGGTGCTGCTGCAGCCCGTGTCCTACGGCACGGCCACGCTGTGCGACTGGACCCTGCGCCAGCGCAACCCCGTGCTCCTGGAGGGGGTGCGGCACCTGGGCGACGTCGTGGCGGTGGCCACCAACTCGACCACGGTCGCGCTGGTGGGCACCGCGCACTTCAAGATCTCCCAGTACGGGTCGCTCGCCGAGTTCGTGGCCAGCCTCAACGGGCTCTTCAGCGCCTGGAACGCCACCCTGGCCGACCACCTGCGGATCGTCGCGACCATGCTCGCCGACCACGACGTGAACAACGGCGCCGACCTCGCCGACCGCAAGGAACGGCTCACGCGCGAGCAGCTCCGGCTGCACGAGTTCGCCTCGGAGGTCCGCACGACCCTGACCACCATCACCTCCCCCACGTTCCTCGCCTCCGCGCTGGAGTCCCGGATGCTCAACCAGCTCCTGCACGCGTCGCGGTTCGAGCAGCAGGCCGCCGTCGTCACCGAACGGCTCCGCGAGCTGCTGCAGGAACCCATCGCTGCCCGGCTCGCGGCCCTCGAACGGCTGCACGGCGACCGCGAGCGCGCGGCGGAGGCCCGGCGCGAGCGGTCCCGCCGCCGCCTGATGGACGGCACGCTGTCGGCCATCACCGTCTTCGCGGGCGTGTACGCCCTGATCGGCACGGTCCAGGTGGCGCTGGACGCGTCGCTGATCGGCCCGATCCAGGCGGTCACGGCCACCGCGCTGGTCACCGTGGGGGCGCTGGTGACGGGGTGGGCGGTCTTCAACTGGACGAGCCGCCGCTGACCCACCCGGCTTAGCCTGGTCGGGAAGCCGCGACGACGGGGGACGACGATGACCGAGAACGCTGCCCCCGCCCCCGGCGGGGCCAACCGCACGCCGCGGGGAACCCCGCGGGACGACGCCGCCCGCCGTCACCTCTGGGGGCACTTCACGCGGCAGTCCGCCTGGGACGCCGGGGTGCCCACGCTGGTGCGCGGCGAGGGCCATCACGTCTGGGACGCGGCCGGACGCCGGTACATCGACGGGCTCTCGGGGCTGTTCGTGGTCCAGGCCGGGCACGGCCGCAAGGTGCTCGCCGAGGCGGCGGCCCGGCAGGCGGGCGAGCTCGCCTACTTCCCGCTGTGGTCGTTCGCGCACCCGCCGGCCATCGACCTGGCGGAGCGGCTGGCCGACCTCGCCCCGGGCGACCTGAACCGCGTGTTCTTCACCACCGGCGGCTCCGAGGCCGTGGAGACGGCGTTCAAGCTGGCCAAGCAGTACTGGAAGCTGCAGGGCCGGCCCGGCAAGTACAAGGTGATCTCGCGGACCATCGCCTACCACGGCACCACCCACGGCGCGCTCTCCGTGACGGGCCTGCCGGGCCTCAAGGAGCCGTTCGAGCCCTTGGTCCCGGGCGCTTTCAAGGTGCCGAACACGAACATCTACCGGGCGTCCGAGGACCTGCGCGACGACCCCAAGGCGTTCGGCCGGTGGGCCGCCGACCAGATCGAGGTGCTCATCGAGGCGGAGGGGCCCGACTCGGTGGCGGCCGTCTTCCTCGAACCCGTGCAGAACGCCGGCGGCTGCTTCCCGCCCCCGCCCGGGTACTTCGAGCGGGTGCGCGAGATCTGCGACCGGCACGACGTGCTGCTGGTCTCCGACGAGGTGATCTGCGCGTTCGGCCGGATCGGGTCGATCTTCGCGTGCGACGACTTCGGCTACGTGCCGGACATGATCACGTGCGCCAAGGGCATGGCGTCCGGCTACTCCCCCATCGGCGCGTGCCTCGTCTCCGACCGCGTGTTCGAGCCGTTCGCCCACGGGTCG
This sequence comes from Promicromonospora sp. NPDC050262, assembly GCF_040655935.1. Taxonomy (NCBI): domain Bacteria; kingdom Bacillati; phylum Actinomycetota; class Actinomycetes; order Micrococcales; family Promicromonosporaceae; genus Promicromonospora; species Promicromonospora sp. NPDC050262. Next base: position 132,696 of record NZ_JBFAKX010000012.1, read on the forward strand.
ACGACCTTCGCGCACGGGTACACGTTCGGCGGGCACCCGGTCTCGGCGGCCGTGGCCCTGGCGAACCTCGACCTCTTCGAGGAGGAGGACCTGACCGGGCGGGTCAAGGAGAACGCGCCCGCCTTCCGGGCCACCCTGGAGCGGCTGCACGACCTGCCGATCGTGGGCGACGTGCGCGGCGCCGGGTACTTCTACGGGATCGAGCTCGTCCGGGACAAGGCCACGCGCGAGACCTTCTCCGGCGACGAGGCCGAACGCCTGCTGCGCGGGTTCCTGACGCCGGCCCTGTTCAAGGCCGGGCTGTACTGCCGCGCCGACGACCGCGGGGACCCGGTGGTGCAGCTCGCGCCGCCGCTCACGATCGGGCAGGCGGAGTTCGACGAGATCGAGCAGATCCTGCGGGGCGTGCTGAGCGAGGCGTGGTCGCGGCTCTGACGCGTTGCTCGGCCGCGCGGCTCGGTGTGCGCCGCCGGCCCGCGGCTGGGGGGGGGTGCGCCCGGGTGAGCGCCCCGGTTCAGCCCGCGGCGGTCACGCCGCGAGCAGGCGCTCCGTCAGGTCCCACAGCCGGCGGGCCGAGTCCGGGTCGATCGAGTGCGTCACGACGTCGGCCGGGACGTCGTCGGCGTCCGCCCCCGTGAGGTCGACCGGACGGGGGTCCTCGTCCAGCGGCGAGACGTCGCTGTTGTTGAGGTAGACGCCGCCGACGCCGGCGAGCAGGGGGCTGGTGGCGGCGAACACGATCGTCGCGGCGCCCTGCTCCGGGGTCTTCTTGCCGTGCTCCGGGTCGATGACCGGGTTGCCGGCGTCGTCGATCAGGCGCATCGCGTGCTGGGCCTCCAGGCCCACCGAGCGGTTGAAGGCCGTGGCCGGCACGATGCCGGGGTGCGGCGCGTAGGCGCGGATCCCGTCGCCCGCCCAGCGCCGGTCGAGCTCGACCGTGAACAGCACGTTCGCCGTCTTGGACTGGGCGTACGCGAGCCCTGGGTCGTAGCCGCCGGCGGTGAAGTTCGGGTCGTCCCACAGGATGTCGGACATCCGCTGGGCGCCGGACGTGGTGGTGACCACGCGGGCGCCGTCCGCGGCCCGGAGCGCCGGGTGGAGACCCAGGGTGAGCTGGACGTGGCCGAGGTGGTTGGTGGCGAGCTGCGCCTCGTAGCCGCGGGCGTCCCGCTCGATCCGCGGCGGGGCCGGGTAGCCCGCGTTGTTGATCAGCACGTGCAGCGGTCGCCCGGAGCCCAGGTAGCGCTCGACGAACGCGTCGATCGACGTCGGGTCCAGCAGGTCGAGCCGGCCGACCTCGACCCGTTCGATGCCTGCGACGGCGGCGGCCGCGCGCTCCGGGTCGCGCGAGGCGACCGTGACCGAGGCCCCGGCCCCGGCCAGCGCCCGGGTGGCCACCAGGCCGAGACCCGAGTGACCGCCCGTGACGATCACGTTCCTGCCGGTCAGGTCGATGCCCGCGAGGACGTCGTCGACCGTGGAGGCGGCGGTGAAGCCGGTACCGAGGGGGTGCTGGCGATGGGACATGGCGGTTCCTCTCACACGGTGGAGCGGGGCCGGGTCAGGCCGCGGCCGCACGCTGCTCGGCGGGCCGACGGCGCAGGGTGGGCTGCTGGATGGCCGGCGGGTCGTAGGCCATGTCGAGGCGGCCGATGTCGGTGCCGGGCGGCACGATGGTGTCGATCCGGTCGAGGATCTCGTCGCTCAGGCTGACCTCGGCGCCCGCGAGCGCGCTGTCGAGGTGCTCCATGGTGCGCGGGCCGATGATCGCGGACGTGACACCGGGGTGGGCGATGGCGAACGCCATCGCGAGGTGGTTCAGCGGGATCCCGGCGTCCTGCGCGACGGGGATGAGCTGCTCGACGACATCGAGGCGCTGCTCGTCCTGCAGGTGCGCGAACCCGTACCGGGCCCGGTGGGCGTCGCTGGCACGGCCCTTGCGGTACCGGCCGGTGAGCATCCCTCCGGCCAGCGGGCTCCAGACGAGGGTGCCCATGCCGTACTGCTGGGCGACCGGCAGGACGTCGCGCTCGATGCCGCGGTTGAGGATCGAGTACGGCGGCTGCTCGGTGCGGAACCGCTCCAGCCCGCGCCGCTCGGCCACCCACTGTGCCTGGACGATGTCGGCTGCGGGCATCGTGGACGAGCCGATGGCCCGCACCTTGCCGGAGTTGACCAGGTAGGTCAGCGCGGCGAGCGTGTCCTCGACGTCGGTGTCCGGGTCGGGCCGGTGGATCTGGTACAGGTCGATGTGGTCGGTGCCCAGGCGGCGCAGCGAGTTCTCCACCTCGGCGATGATCCAGCGCCGTGAGTTGCCGCGGTGGTTGGGGTCGTCGCTCATCGGCAGGTGCACCTTGGTGGCCAGCACGACGTCGTCGCGGCGGCCCTTGAGCGCCTTGCCCACGATCTCCTCGGACTCACCGCGGGAGTACGCGTCGGCCGTGTCGATGAAGTTGATCCCCGCGTCGAGGGCCTTGTGGATGATCTTGACCGACTCGTCGTGGTCGGGGTTGCCGATCGCTCCGAACATCATCGCGCCGAGCGCGTAGGGGCTGACCTTGATGCCGGTCCGGCCGAGGCTGCGGTACTGCATGGGGCCCTCCTGGGGTCGAGAGGTCTGGTGGGCGTCACCGCGATGCCGTAGTCTGGAGCTAAGCGGAACGCTTTTCCAGAACTATATGGAAAGCCATTCCGGTTAGCAAGAGATCGGGAGCGAAGTGATCCAGGACACAGAGCAGCGGCCGCTGCGCCGCGACGCGCAGCGCAACATCGACGCGCTGCTCGACGCCGCCAAGCAGGTCTTCGGCACGTCGGGCGTCGACGCACCCGCCAAGGAGATCGCCGACCTGGCCGGCGTCGGGGTCGGCACGCTCTACCGCCACTTCCCCAAGCGGTCGGACCTGGTCAAGGCCGTGTTCCAGGCGGAGGTCGACGCCACCGCCGACACCGCCCCGACGCTGGCGGCCGAGCACCCGCCGGTCGTCGCGCTCGAGAAGTGGCTCCACCGCTACACCCAGTTCCTCGTGACCAAGCGCGGGCTCGCCTCGGCGCTGCACTCGGGCGACCCGGCGTTCGACGCCCTGCCCGCCTACTTCATCGGGCGGCTCGGCCCCGCCCTCGGCTCGCTGCTCGACGCCGCCGTCGCGGCCGGGGCCGTCCGCGACGTCGTCAGCCCCCAGGACCTCCTGTACGCCGTGTCCAAGCTGTCGCTGCCCATGGAGGACGAGGAGCCGGACCACGGCCGGCGCATGCTCGACCTGCTCGTCGACGGGCTGCAGTACCGGGCCGGGACCGGCTCCTGAGCACTCGCCCGCGGTTCCGGGCACCGGCACCAGGCGTATAAGGTCGGCACCCATATGGCGCGGGGCGCCGGGCAGCAGCCCGGCTGAGATGCACCCGTGGAACCTGATCTAGGTAGTGCTAGCGAAGGGAACGCCTCATGGGCTCCGTCCTGCCCGACGCCGTCGCGTCGGTCGTCACCGCGGTGCGTGCCACCGCACCCCTGGTGCACTGCGTCACCAACGTCGTGGTCACCAACTTCACGGCCAACGTGCTGCTCGCCGCCGGCGCGGCACCGGCCATGGTCGCCGACCCCGAGGAGGCACCGGTCCTGGCCGGCGTCGCCGGCGGCCTGCTGATCAACCTCGGCACCGTCGAGGGCGGCCAGGCCGACGGCATGCGCGCCGCCGTCGACGGCGCCACCGCCGCGGGCGTGCCCTGGGTGCTCGACCCCGTGGCCATCGGCGCGCTGCCGCTGCGCACCCGTCTCGCGGCCGAGCTCTTCGCGCGTGGCCCCGCCGTCGTCCGCGGCAACGCGTCCGAGATCCAGGCGCTCGCCGGCGGCGCCGGCGGCCGCGGCGTCGACTCCCTCGACACGCCCGACGGCGTGCGGGACGTCGCGCTCCGCCTGGCCCGGTCCTCCGGCGCCGTGATCGCCGTCAGCGGCGCGTCCGACCTGATCACCGACGGCGAGCGGGTGGTGCGCGTCCAGGCGGGCACGTCCCTGATGACGCGCGTGACCGGCGTCGGGTGCTCGCTCGGCGCGCTGGTCGCCGCGTGCGCCGCCGTCACCGAGGACCGCCTGCTCGCCGCGACCGCCGCGACGGCCTGGCTGTGTGTCGCCGCCGACCGCACCACGTCGACCACGCCCGGCAGCTTCGCCGTCGAGCTGGTCGACCGCGTGTTCGACGTCGACGCCGAGGCCGTCGGTCTCGGCGCCGGCCTCGTGGACGAGCCCGCCACCGCGGCCGGGCACGAGCCCGCGCGAGCCGAGGCATGAGCGCCCGGATCCGCCTCGACCCGTCCGTCTACCTCGTCACCGACACCCAGCAGTGCGGCGGCCCCGCCGGGGTCGTCGCCACCGTGGGCGCGGCGGTCGACGGCGGCGTGACCGCCGTCCAGCTCCGGGACCCGGGCGCCACCACCCGCGAGCTGGTGGACCTCGGACGCGCCCTGGTCGCCCTGCTGCGGCCGCTGGGGGTACCGCTCGTGGTCGACGACCGGGTCGACGTGGCGCTCGCGGTCGACGCCGACGGCGCCCACGTGGGCCAGCGTGACCTCGACCCCGTCTCGGCGCGACGGCTGCTCGGCCCGGAGCGGCACCTCGGGCTGAGCGTCAGCACGCCGGACGAGGCGCGGGCCGTCGCCGAGCTGCCGCCCGGCACCGTCGACCTGCTCGGCGTGGGCCCGGTGCGGCCCACCATGACCAAGACCGACGCCCGGCCGGCGATCGGGTTCGCGCGGCTGAGCGTCGTCACGGCCGCCGCGTCGCTGCCGTGCGTGGCGATCGGCGGGCTGCGGGCGGACGACGTCGCCGCGCTGCACGGCGCCGGTGCGGCCGGCAGCGCCGTCGTCTCCGCCGTCTGCGGCAGGCCGGACCCGGCCGGGGCGGCCCGGGAGATCGCGCTGGCCTGGGCGACGGCGCGGGCCGAGGGTCGCTCCGGCGCGCGCTCGCGCGCCACGACGGGTCGCGCCTCGTGAGCGCGCCCGCACGGGACGCGGCGCAGGTCGCCGACGTCGCCCGCCCCACCGAGGCGCGTCCCGCCGCAGCCGCCGCTCGCGACGACGCCGCCCCGCGCGTCCGCCCGCCCGGCCACCCCGTCGTGGCGCTGACGATCGCGGGGTCGGACCCGTCCGGCGGCGCCGGGATCCAGGCCGACCTGAAGACGTTCGCGGCGCTCGGCGGCTACGGCTGCGCGGTACTGACGGGTCTGACGGCGCAGTCCACGACCGGGGTGACCCGGGTGCACCCGGTGCCCGCCGACATGGTTCGCGCGCAGCTCGACACGCTGTTCGCCGACGTCGCCGTGGACGCGGTCAAGATCGGCATGACCACGGACGCCGCCGTCGCCCGGGCGGTCGCCGCGGTTCTGCGCGACCTGCGGGCCGCGGGACGCGCGCCGTTCGTGGTGCTCGACCCGGTGATGGTCGCGACGTCGGGCGACCGGCTGCTCGCGCCCGACGCCGAGGCGGTGCTCCGCGACGAGCTGCTCCCCCTGGCCGACCTGGTGACGCCGAACCTGCCCGAGGCCGCCGTGCTGCTGGGCACCGAGCCGGCCCGGGACGGCGGCGAGGCGGCCGACCAGGCGCGGGCGCTGCGGGCGCTCGGCACGGGGTTCGCCCTGGTCAAGGGCGGGCACCTCGACTCGGCGGAGTCCGTCGACCACCTCGCGGGCCCCGGTGTGGGCGGGGACGGCATCGGCGGGGACGGCGTCGTCGCCCTGGTCGCACCCCGGATCCCGACGCGGAACACCCACGGCACGGGCTGCACGCTCAGCTCGGCCTGCGCCGTCCTGCGCCCCGTGCACGACGGGTGGGAGCCCGCCGTCCGGGCCGCCAAGGAGTACCTGACCGGGGCCCTGCGCGCAGCGGACGACCTCGTCGTGGGCGGAACGGGGACGGCGTCGGGCTCGTGGCAGGGTCACGGCCCGGTCGACCACGGCTTCGCGACCCGCGCACCGGCGATCTGACTCGCCCGACCAGCCGACTGACTCGCCCGCCGGAGGATGCCGAGTCAGTCGGCTGGTCCGACCAACCGACTGACTCGGCCAAACCAACCCGGTGAGTCAGCCAGGTGGGCCGGCTATGCCGACTTGAGGATCTCCGCCGCCCGGGCCCGGGCCCAGGCGTCGGCCTCGAGCACGCCCTCGACCGACCCCGCGTCGCCGGCCTCGGTCGAAGCGTGCGCCTCCACCACGGCGGCCACGGTGTCGACGATGTCGAGGAACCCGATGGTGCCGTCGTGGAAGGCGTCCACGCACACCTCGTTCGCGGCGTTGTAGACGGCGGGGTACGTCCCGCCGGCCTCGCCCACCTGCCGCGCCAGGCGGACGGCGGGGAAGGCGTCGTCGTCCAGGGGCAGGAACTCCCAGCTCGCGGCCTGCGTCCAGTCGATGCCGACGTCGACGTCGGGCAGCCGGTCCGGCCACGACAGGCCGAGCGCGATCGGCACGAGCATCCGCGGCGGCCCGGCCTGCGCGATGGTGGAGCCGTCGACGAACTCGACCATGGAGTGGATCATCTGCTGCGGGTGCACCACCACGTCGATGGCGCTGAACGGCAGGTCGAACTGCAGGTGCGCCTCGATGACCTCCAGACCCTTGTTGACCAGGGTCGCGGAGTTGGTGGTGACCACGCGGCCCATCGCGAAGTTGGGGTGCCGCAGGGCCTGGGCGGGCGTCACGTCGCGCAGCTCGGCCCGCGAGCGGCCGCGGAACGGCCCGCCGCTCGCGGTCACCACGAGCTTGCGGACCTCGGCGGGGGTGCCCGAGCGCAGCGACTGCGCGATCGCGGAGTGCTCCGAGTCGACCGGCACGATCTGGCCCTCGTGCCGCACGGCGGCCTTGACCAGCGCGCCGCCCACCACGAGCGACTCCTTGTTCGCGAGCGCCAGCGTCGAGCCGGCGCCCAGCGCGGCGAGGGTGGGGCGCAGCCCGACGGAGCCGGTGATGCCGTTGAGCACCACGTCGCTCCCCCGGCCGGCCAGCTCGGTGGCGGCCTCGGGTCCGGCGAGCACCTCGACGCCGTCGGCGCCGGCCTCGCTCAGCAGGGTGGTCAGCGCGGGGCGCGCGGCGGCGTCGGCCACCGCGACGGCGCGGACGCCGAGCGTGGCCGACTGCCGGGCGAGCAGGGGTAGGTCCGAGCCGCCCGCGGACAGCGCGTCGACACGGAACCGGTCGGGGTTGCGCCCGATGACGTCGACGGCCTGCGTGCCGATGGAACCGGTGGAGCCGAGAAGGGTGACGCTTCGCATGGCCCCATCCTGTCAGCCCTGGCAGGCCCGGCCGACGTCAGCCCTCGCCCGGCTGCTCCGCACGGCCCCGGCCGAACATCCGCCAGCCCCGGACCACGCCCCGCGGGTCGGGTACGGGGGCGTCCGCGGCCTCCCAGCCGGCGTCGTCGTCGAGCGGGACCACCCGCAGGCCGAAGTCGGCCAGGATCACCGGGATGGCGCGGATCGCGGCGCGGTCCTTCTCCCGGTCGGGCTCGGAGAGGTCGGCCCAGGGCCGCAGGTCGGGGTGCAGGCGGCGGGCGTCGTCGCGCTCGGGCCCGTAGGTCCAGCCGGCGGCGACCTTCTCGGCCATCCAGCGGTCGTGCTCGTCCACGGCCCGTGCGTCCACCACCGGCTCCGGGATCCGGCCGTGCTCGGCGTCGCCCGCCGGGACGACGGTGCAGCCCATCTGCCGCAACCGGTCGGGGATGGCGCGCACCTGCGCGCGGTTGGCGGCCCGCAGGTCCTCGGACAGCTCGGACCAGGAGACCATCGCGGGCGTGCTCTGCCACGCCACACCGCGGGCGCGCTGGTTGCGCAGGTAGGTGAGGTGGGCGGACACGGCCATCAGGTCGTAGACGTCGTCGTGCACCAGGGCGCCGGGCGCTGTGGCCCGGCGCAGGAGCGTCCCGGGCTCGACGATGTCGAGGCGGCCGGCCAGGTCGTCGAGGATGGCGCCGTCGTGGGCGCCGAAGAGCCCGCCCAGCCCGGCGAGCCGGTTGAGGCGGAGCACGACGGCGCCCTCGCTCGCGCGCCAGAGGTCGCTGTCGTGCAGCGCCTCCCGGAGCGCGTCACCGTCGTCGTCGTGGCACACGTAGACGCGCTGGGGGCTGCCGACCGCGCGGACCTCGGCGAACGTGTCCACGGGGACGAGCCTGCATGCCGCTCGCACGCTGGGCCAGCGGGCGCGCAGCGCCTCGGCGGCCTCCCACGCGCCGGGCCCGACCAGGGTCACGGTGAGCGGTTCGCCGCCGTTGGCGATCTCGACGCTGCGCAGGCGCGCGAACGCCACGACCAGCGCCCGGCCGAACGTGCCGTGCCCGACGACGGAGATGTGCGGCGCGACGCCCCGCGCGAGGACCCGGTCGCGCCGGACCAGGGAGCGGGCGACGAGCTCGCCCAGCGTGAAGAAGTCCACGCCCGGCTGCGGGTGGCTCAGGTGCCGGGCCTGCAGGGCGAGCGCGAGCTCCGGATCGCTGACGTGGGCGTTCAGGCGCAGGCCGGGCAGGTCGGCGGCCCGGTCCGCGCGGTTGGCCACGGCCACGGTGAGCACGTTGACGCCGGGCTCGTCGTCCTCGGCCTCGCAGGCGTAGAGGACGGCGGCGCCGGACATGCCCGCGTTGCGCAGGGACTCGGCGTCGCCGGTCGCGGTGCGGGCGACGACGGCGCCGCGGGCCGCGAGCGCCTCGGCGATGAGGTCCGCCACGGGTGTGCGGCCGACGACGATCGCGTGCCCCCGCATCCGGCGGGTGCGCATGAGCACGAACTGGTCGGCGAACAGCGACCGCACCGCCTCGAAGACGGCGTAGCCGGTGGCGACCGGGGCGAGGAAGCGGGCGGCCTGGAGCTGCCAGGGCAGGTCGCCGCCCTGGTTCGTGGCCTCGGCGCCGAGCACGAAGAGCTGGACGGAGTAGTAGACGAGGTCCCAGGCGCTGGTGCCCCACTCGAAGTCGGGCGAGGTGCGGTAGAGCCAGAAGCCCCACAGGCCCAGGCCGAACGCGACGCCGAACAGCGCCGTGAAGCCGGCGCGGACCCAGGACCGGCGCACGCGCAGGCGCCGTGGCCCGTCGCGGGGGACGACCAGCTCAGGAGCCATCTCAGACCTTCCTCGTCGGATCGCACGATCCATTCCTAACCGTGCATTTCACCACGAAGGTGACTACCGTCATGACCTGCGGCGACACTACACACCAGGGGTATGTTTCTCCCGGTCCGCACACATTCGCCGAGGAAAGGCTGCGGGAGCAGGATGACCGACCGGATTGTCCGCTCCCTGCTCACGACCAACCGTGCGCACGCGGCGCCACGGACCGACGGGTACGACGCCTTCCTGTCGTACAGCCGGGACTCCGACGGCGAGTTCGCCCCCGAGTTCCACGCGCAGCTCCTCGACTTCGACAAGCGCGACGGCGTGCCGGACCTGAACGTCTTCCTGGACCGGACCGGCCTGGCGAACAACCCGAGCCTGTGGGACGCGATCGAGCGCAAGCTCGAACGGTCCGACTACCTGATCCTGTTCGCCTCGGAGGGCGCCGCCAGCTCGAAGTACGTGGCCAAGGAGGTCGCCTGGTGGCTCGACCACCGCGGCCCGGAGACCCTGCTGGTGGCGCTGACCAGCGGCAAGATCGTCTGGGACCAGACGGCGAACGAGATCGACGCGATCAGCACCACGGCGCTGCCGGCCCCGCTGGTCGAGCGGATCGACCACGAGCCCAAGTGGACCGACCTGACGAGGCTGCGCCAGCGCCGGCGCTGGCGGCACCACCAGGACCTGGCGGGGGTGCTCGCGGAGCTGGTCGCCCCGCTGCGCGGCCCCGACGTCAGCACCGAGGAGATCCTCAGCGCCCACATCGCCCGGCAGAGCTCGGCCGGGATGCGCAACCGCCTGGTGAACATGGCCCTGGGGGTCATGCTCGCCCTGTCCGTCGGTGCGTTCGCGTTCGCGGAGCGAGAGGCGGACCGCGCGAACGACGCGGTGAACGCCAACGCCGCCCACCTCCTGGGCGCGACGTCGCACGTGGTGCAGCAGGACGATCCCGCCACGGCGCAGCTCCTGGCGGTCGAGGCGGTGCGGCGGCTGCGGGACGGGCAGACGAGGACGGCGCTGTTCAACGCGGTGACGGCCAACGAGCCGGCCGACCCCTACCTGCTGCGCACCGTCGACGTGCCCGAGGAGACCGGGCTGGCGGACGTCGCGCCGACCGGCACCGGCGTCGTCGGCCGGACCGAGACCGGCGACCTGGTGCGCTGGAACCCCGACGACGGTGCCCCCACGGTGCTGCGCGGCGACCGTACCCCCTTCGGCACGGTGAGCGGGTCCTGGGGCGGGTCCGGGCGCACCGGCCCCGTCGTGGCCGGCAGCGCCGACGGCTCGGTGGTCGCCGCGGTCGACGACCTGGGCGTGACCGTGGGCCGGTTCGGGCCGCTGCCCGCCGGGAGCACCAGCCGGCAGACGCACCTCGACCTGCCGGGCACGACGGCGGTGGCCGTCACGCCCGACGGCGGCACCCTGCTCATCGCGTGGCAGGACGCCGCGACGGGACGGAACCGGATCGGCAGCGTCAACCTGGCCGGGCGCGACCTCGCCGTCCTGGAGTCCGACGACGGTCCCCGGCGCCCGCACGAGCAGCGGCTGGCGTTCCGCACCAAGGCGGAGACGGACCTGGCGGTCACCTCCCTCGCCGTCGGCTCCAGCCGCACCCTCGCCGTGGCCGACGCGACTGCCGGGACCCTGGAGATCCGCAGCCTCGACTCCCTGGAGCTGACCGGAGCCGGGCCCGTGGAGCTGCCCGAGGGCGGCGTGCCGTCGCCGTCCCTCCGGGACTGGGCGACGCTGAGCTCCGACGGCGACGCCACCACCGTGACCCTGCACCACTGGGCGGACGGCTCCGTGCGGACGGCGGACTGCCCGGTCCCGCGCGTCTGGTCGAACCCCGAGGTGGTGGCGATCGACGACGCCACCACGCGTGCGCTGGTCGCCACGGACGACGGGCTGGTGGCGTGCGAGATCGGCGCCGGTACCGACGTGCACCGCACCTGGCACCTGTCGGGCGTCCGACGGCCCGGGTCGCCCGTCCTGGTCGGGGTCGACCGGGTCGCGGCGGCGTCGGACGGCCGGATCGCGCTGTGGAGCACCGCCGACACCCACGGGGACGTGCCCCTGCCGAGCGCGGCGGGCGCGGCGGCGGGCGCGGCGCACCCCGGTGGGCCGACCGCCGTCCTGGCCACGTACCGGGCCGGGCCCACGCAGCCGGCCAGCACCGCGGCGTCCTGGTCGGACGGCACCGTCATGATCCACGGCCTCGGCACGGTGGACCTACCTGCGGGCAGCCCGGACGCCGGGCGCCCGCTGCTGCCGGTCTGGCTCGACGAGAGCAGGCTCCTGCTCGTGACCCCCGACGGCGACGCCTACCGGACCCAGGGCGGCACGACCGCAGGGTACGAGGCCGGGTTCCGCGACCTCGTCGCGCCGGGCCTGGACGGGGGCGCCCCGGCCTGCGCCACGATCGTGAGCGCCCAGCGCACGCGGGACGACATCGTGCTGGTCGATGCGTGCTCCGGGCTGCACCTGCTCGACGTCGGGCTCCAGGAGCGGGCGCTGTACGTGCCCGGGCCGATCGGCAGCACGCCGCGGCTCGCGTCCCAGTGGACGGAACCCGGCCGCGTGGCGGTCGCCGACGACGGGAGCAGCGTCGCCGTCGCACCCCGTGACTTCTCGCTCCGGGTGGCCGACCTGGAGGCCGCGGCCCGGGGCGAGAGCGACGTCTGGACGGTGCGCGGCAGCAGCGTGGACCAGGTGCACGTGATCGGCGAGCGCAGCAGCCCCGAGGACACCGCGCTGCCCGAGCAGCTCGTCACGCTGGGTCTGGACTCGAAGGTGCGCCTGCGTACGGTCTCCGGGCCGGGCGACCCCGAGAGCCTCGACCTCATCGGCACCTACGGCGACGTGCTGGCGGTGCTGCCCGGGCCGGACCTCGTGGCCCGCGACCAGGGCTCGGCGCTGGCGTTCTTCGACATCGGCACCGGCCAGAAGGTCGGTGCGCTCGCGACCCGCCTCTACGCGCCGGGCGGCACCGTCGCGCCGAGCGACGTGTACGCCGGCGACGGCCAGCTCCTGGTGGTCCAGGACCACGGCGTCACCACGGGATGGACCTTCTCGGACGACCAGATGATCACCCGGGCCTGCGCCATGGCGGGCCGCGCGCCGACGGCGGCGGACATGCCGGAGGGCGTGACCCTCACGGACACCCCGGCCTGCACCCCCTGAGTCCAAAAAGTTGAGTGCTGGATATTCGCCCGTCTGGCACACAGAAAAGGGCGAATATCCAGCACTCAACGAAGCGGGGTCCGGGTCAGGACTCCAGGCGCTTGGCCTCCGTCTCGGCCTCGTCGGCCTCGTCGTCTCGGCCCTCCTTGCGCAGCGCGCTCGTGAGCGAACGCATCGAGGTGGCGGCGTCGGACTTGGCGAGGTCGGACGACGTCCCGCGCAGCTTGGCCCAGAGGCCCATCGCCTCCTCGGCGACCTCCAGCACCTGCGAGCGCTCCTTGCCGCCGAGCGCCGACGTCGTCACCGTCTCCAGCGCGTGCTCCAGGGCGACCCGCTGCTTGCCCGGGTCGTCGTCGTCCAGGCTCTTGAAGAGGCCCACGGCCTCGCCGACGAGTGCCGAGGTCGACTTCTCCTGGTCCTTGGCCGCCGCCTGGCTGCCGAACGACAGCAGCGCCACGGCCAGCCGCGACACCGTGCTGCCGGCCTCGCCGGGCAGCTTCTCCGCGCCCGAGGCCACCAGCTGGTGCAGCCGGGCAGCCGCGCGCGTCTCGATGTTGTCCGCGCGCTCCGGCGCGCCGTCCGGCCCCGGCGCGGCGGCCGGCTCCGCCCCGGCGACCGGAGCCGGGCTCGCGGGCGGCTGCGGGCTCGCGTCACGCTCCGCGACGTCCGACGCCGCCTGCGGCGACGTCCCCGGTGCCGGCTCCCCTGTCGCGGCGGCCTGCGCCACCTCTGCCTGCTCCGGCAGTGCGTCCGTGCTCACTCGTTCCTCCTGTTTTTGGTGCGACGAAACTACCAGAATGGGTGTTCGGTCCGGTATGTAAGAAACGTCGCTCCGCCGCGCGCGTCGGGGCCCTCGGGACGACCCGCACGCAGTACCGTCGTCGGCCATGAAGACCTGGTCCCGCGGTGACGCCCGCGACCTGCTCGAGCACGCCGGAACCCGCCACGACCTGGGCTCCCGTACCCTCAGCCAGCGCCGCGGCGCCCCTGCACGCGTGCGCGCGGCCTACCGCGCGGCACGCGACGCGCGCGTGCTGGACGAGCTGTCCGAGGTGCCCCTCGACCGGATCCGCGAGGTGGGCACGGGCCGCCTGCGCCTCGGCCCCGTGGAGCAGGCGGGGTTCCGCACCGTCGGCCAGGTGCGGGCGGCCGCCCCGGAGGAGCTCACGGCGATCCCGGGCGTCGGTGCCCGCACGGCGGAGGCGCTGCGCGAGGCGGCCCAGCAGGTCTTCAGCGCCGTGGACGCCGGGCTCGCCTTCCGGCTGGACCACGCCCCCGCCGACCCGCTCGCCACGCGCCTGGTGCGCGCGCTGTACGACCACCTGCACGTCCAGCGCTTCTTCGAGACCTGGCAGGACCGGCTCGACGTCGACGTGCGGGAGCTCGCCCGCCTGGCCGAGGCGGGTGCGCTGCGCGCCACGTTCGTGCGGCGGTTCTTCGCCGGCCGCGCGCGCACCGACCGCGCCGACGCCGCGCTGACCGACCTGCGCACGCTGGCCGACGACCTCGACGCTTCGGGGATCACCGACGACCTGCGCCGGCTGGACGAGGTGCTGACCGGCACGTCCGACGCCGACGTCTGGAGCGACTACGAGGCGCGGGCCGCCGCCTACATCACGGCGCTGGGCGACCTGGTCGACCTCGGCATCGATGTGGCCGCCGCCGAGGGCTTCCTGCCCGAGGACGTCGTGGGCGAGGTCGCGGCGCAGGACCTGGACACCTCGCTGCTGACGGTCTCGCTGCGCAGCTACCAGGCGTTCGGCGCCCGGTACGCGCTCGCCCAGCGGCGCACGATCCTCGGCGACGAGATGGGCCTGGGCAAGACCGTCCAGGCCATCGCGGTGATGGCCCACCTCGCCGCGAAGGGGGGCACGCACTTCCTCGTGGTGTGTCCGGCGAGCGTCGCGGCCAACTGGGCCCGCGAGGTCGCGGCGCACTCGAAGCTCTCGGTCCGTGTGCTGCACGGCGACGACCGCGAGGCGGGCATCAAGGAGTGGGCGGCCGACGGCGGCGTCGGCGTCGCCACCTTCCCCCAGCTCGGCCACCTGCGGGCCGGCGACCTGCCGCGCCCCGCCCTGCTGGTGGTGGACGAGGCGCACTACGTGAAGAACCCGGAGGCGCAGCGCTCCGAGCGCACGGCGGACTGGGCCCGCGCGGCCGAGCGCGTGCTGTTCATGTCGGGCACGCCCATGGAGAACACCGTGGACGAGTTCCGCAGCCTGGTGGGCTACCTCAAGCCCGAGGTCGCCGACGACATCGACCCGGCGGCGGGCCTCGCGGGCGCCGCGGCCTTCCGCCGGTCGGTCGCGACGGTGTACCTGCGGCGCAACCAGGAGGACGTGCTCACCGAGCTGCCCGAGCTGGTCCAGGTGGACGAGTGGGAGCGGTTCGGCAAGCACGACGGCGCCGCCTACCGCCACGCCGTGCTCAAGCGCTCGTTCGCGGACATGCGCCGGGCCGCGTTCGTCGAGGCCCCCGAGCCGACGGCCAAGCTGGTCCGGCTTCGCGAGATCGTCGACGAGGCGGTGGAGAACAAGCGCAAGGTGGTGGTCTTCTCCTACTTCCGCGACGTCATCGAGCGGGTGCTCGCCGAGCTGGGCCCGCTCGCCGTCGGACCCATCACCGGATCCGTGCCGGCGGCCCGCCGCCAGGAGCTGGTCGACGAGTTCACGCAGGCGGCGGAGCCCAGGGTGCTGGTGAGCCAGATCGAGGCCGGCGGCGTGGGGCTCAACATCCAGGCCGCGTCCGTGGTGATCCTGTGCGAGCCCCAGGTCAAGCCGACGGTGGAGGCGCAGGCCATCGCCCGCGCGCACCGGATGGGCCAGGTCCGTACCGTGCAGGTGCACCGGCTGCTCATCGAGGACAGCGTGGACGAGCGGCTCCTGGACATCCTCGGCACCAAGGCCGAGCTGTTCGCGGAGTACGCCGGGCGCGCCACCGTGGCCGCGACGCCCGGGGCGCCGGACGTCGCCGACGCGGAGGTGGCGCGCCGGATCGTCGAGGAGGAGCGGGCCCGGCTGGGCGAGCCCGCGGCCTAGCGCTTTCCTCGCGGACCAGGCCCCGGGCTGCTGAGATGGGTGCATGACGACCGCAGCCCTCACCCGAGGACCAGTCCAGGCCGCCGAACGTTCGCCCGCACCCGATCTGGCGCGGGGCTTCATGCTCCTGCTCATCGCCGTCGCGAACACGCCGTACTACCTGTGGGGCAGCACGATGAGCGCGGGTGCGTCGCACCCGGTGGACGGGTCGCCGGTCGACAAGGTGGCCGACTTCCTGATCATCGTCCTCGTGGACCTGCGGACCTACCCCATGTTCGCGTTCCTGTTCGGTTACGGGATGATGCAGCTCTACAACCGGCAGGTGGCCTCGGGCACCCCGGAGCGAGCGGCCCGCAAGCTCCTCCAGCGGCGCAACTGGCTGCTGCTCGCGTTCGGGTTCGTGCACGCGGCGCTGCTCTGGATGGGCGACGTGCTCGGGGCCTACGGCCTGGCGGGCCTCCTCATGGTGTGGCTGTTCTTCCAGGTCAAGGACCGCACGCTGCTCGTGTGGACGTCGGTGTTCGGCGTCCTGCTGACCGTCGGCACGGCCTTCGCCGTGGTCGGTGCCTGGTTCGTGGCGCAGCTTCCCGCGGACGACCCGACGGCTCGCAGCATCGCCGCCGACCTCGCGCCGTCGAGCGAGTCGATGGCCACGACGTCGTACCTCGACTCGATCGGCGAGCGGCTGACCTACTGGACGCTCGGGACATTCCTCCAGGGCCTGCTCGTCCTGGTGGTCCCGATGATGCTCCTGCTCGCGTTCTGGGCCGGACGCCGCCGCATCCTGGAGCACCCGGGCGAGCACCTGACCCTGCTGCGGCGGGTCGCCGTCATCGGCATCACCGTCGGCTGGCTCGGGCCGCTGCCCTCCGCGCTCGACCACGTGGGCGCCATCGACGTGCCCGACCACGCCGCGTGGGTGTTCTACCCGGTCCAGTTCCTCACCGGGTTCTTCGGCGGGCTGGGCTACGTCGCGTTGTTCGGCCTGATCGGGCACCGCGTCGCCCAGCGGCGGACCGGGACGCCGTCGCGCAACCTCTTCCTCACCGACGGGCCGTTCGCGGGTGCCGTGCAGGCAGTCGGCAAGCGGTCGCTGACGTCCTACCTGCTGCAGTCCGTGCTGTGCGCGCCGGTCCTGGCCGCGTGGGGCCTCGGGCTGGGCCAGTACCTGACCTCGTGGAGCATGCTGCTGTTCGCCGTGGTCGTGTGGGGGCTCACGGTCGCGTTCGCCGTCTGGCAGGAGCGCACGGGCCGCCGCGGCCCGGCCGAGGTGCTGCTGCGCCGGCTGGTCTACGGCCGCCCGGCCGCGGCCCGGTAGAGGTGCGCCGGGCCGGCGGCGGGGGTCAGGCCGGGAACGAGTCCACGGGCTCGTCGACGCCGTCGCCGTCGGTGTCCACCGAGATCGTCGACGTGCCGCCGGCGGTCTCCACCACGACGTCGGGCACGCCGTCGCCGTCCGTGTCGTGCAGCTCGACGTCGGGCACGCCGTCGCCGTCGTAGTCCTCGTACTGGGCGTCCACCACGCCGTCGCCGTCGGTGTCTGCGACCTCGACGTCCGGGATGCCGTCGCCGTCGAGGTCGTACTTGCCGGGCTTGTCGGCCAGGAACTCGGACACGTCGTTCTCCTTGCTGGTCTGGGGTCACCGCCGTTCCGGTGCCACCGCTGGGTGCTCCTCCGATCATGCCTCACGCGGGCGGTGTCCCGGGCGCCCGGCGGGCGCGGGACACCCCCGCCGCCGGACAGGTTTCCGATCGACCGAGATTTCACCCGTTTCCCCTCGCGGGTGAAATAGTCCTTCGCCTACATTCAGCACATGCTGATCCAGGTACGCAGTCCCCGACGCCGCGCCGCGCTCCTGGCGGCCACCACCTGCGCCCTCCTGATCGTCTCGGGCACGGCCGTCGCCGCCGTCACCCCGGGTACCGGGTCCGGGGGCGACGCCGCCCGCGCGTGGTCCGTCGACCTCGCCGACGTCGGCGCGGACGACGCCGGGGTGCGCACCTCCGGCGAGGGGCTGCGGCTCGACACGGCGGGCTCGGCCGGGGCGGCGGGCGGCGCCGCGGACGCCGGGAGCGGAGCGACGGACGCCGGGAGCGGAGCCGCGGACGCGGCGGACGCCGAAGGCACGACGAGCGTCGAGTCCGGCGCCGGTCCCGGCTCGACCGCGGACCGCGAGGCGTCCGGCCAGCTCGTCGCCGAGCCGGTGGAGCTCGACTCCCCCGCGAGCGGCGTCGCCGCCGACGTCGACGCGACGGCCCCGGCCGGCACCTCCGTGCTGGTCGACGTCCGGGGCCGGTACGCCGACGAGGGTCCCGACTCCTGGACCGAGTGGGTCCCGGCCGGCACACCGCTGCCGGTGGCAGCGCGGACCGTGCAGGCCCGCGTCACGCTCGTGGGCGACGGCAACGCCAGCCCGGTCGTGCGGGAGGTGACGCTCACGCCCCAGACCCCGCGGTCCCGCTCCCTCCAGGAGGTCGAGGCCCGGCCGACGTCGGGCGAGCGGGCGTACACCGTGTACGCGACCCGCGAGGGCCTCGTGGGCGGCACCACCGCCAACGGGCACGTCATCACGTCGCGCGACCACTTCGTCGCCCTGCCGTCCCGGCGCGGGCTGTCGTCGAACAACTCGGGCAGCTACTCGGTGCGGGTCTGCGCCGCGAGCACGGACCGCTGCGCGTACGCCCCGGTGTGGGACGTCGGCCCGTGGAACACCACCGACGACCACTGGAACGCGGCCGGCACGCGCCAGTCCTGGGCGGACCTGCCGCAGGGCAAGCCGCAGGCGCAGGCCGCCTACCAGGACGGCTACAACGGCGGGCTCGACGGCTTCGGTCGCCGGGTGGCCAACCCGGCCGGGATCGACCTCGCGGACGGCACGTTCTGGGACGGCCTGGGGCTGACCGACAACGCCTGGACCACCGTCACCTACCTGTGGACCGGCTCCGGCCCCAAGGGCGTCGTGCGCACCAGCGGCGGGCCGCTCACGGTCCGTTCCGGGCCCGGCACCGGCAACGCCGCCGTCGGGCAGGCCGGGAACCACGCGAACGTCGTGATCGAGTGCACCGCCACCGGAACCACGGTGACCGGCTACTACGGCACCTCCGACGTGTGGAACCGGATCGGGCCGGGCAACTGGATCTCGGACGCGTACGTCAACACGGGTTCGAGCGGCCCGGTGGCCCCGGCCTGCTGACCAAGCCCCCGACGTGTGGCGGTGGGCGGTCAGGCGCGGCGGACCGAGACCGCCAGGCCCACCGCCGCCACGCCGACCACCCCGGCCGCCAGCAGCGGCACCGCCGCCACCCCGGACCCCGCCACCACGAACGAGGCGAGCGCCGCCCCGACGGCGATCCCGCCGTTGAACAGCACCGGGATCAGTGCCCCCGCGAACGAGCGGCGCTCCGGCCCGGCCAGCCGCAGGATCAGCGTCTGCGCGAACGGCGGCATGGCGCCCGAGACCACGCCCCACGCGACGACGACGGCGATCCCGACCACGGGGCCGGCGTCCACGGCCCCGAGACCGAGCACCGTCAGCGCGGTCGCGGCCACGCTGACCACGAGCGCCGGGCCGCTCCGGTCGCCGAGCCGGCCCGCCAGCGCGACGCCGATCGCCGACGCGAGCCCGAACACCAGCAGCAGGGTGCTCATCCCGCCCGGCAGCGACTGCGCGGGTGCCTCGGCCAGCCGGGTGATGTACGTGTACGCGCCGTAGTGGCCCACCAGGACCAGCGCGACCAGGCCGGTCACGGTCAGCAGTCGCGCCGTTCCGCGCCGCGGCGCGGCGACGGCGCCCACCCCGCCCCCCGCTCCGGCGATGGCCGGACCGTCCGGGCCGGCCGCCCGGGCCACGACCAGTCGGACCGCGACCGCGGCCAGCAGGCTCAGGGCGGCGAGGGCCCAGAACGCGGCGCGCCAGCCTGCGGCGTCGGCCACGAGCCGGGCCAGCGGCGTGCCCACCACCATCCCGAGGGTCGCCCCGCCGAGCACGACGGCGATGGCCCGGCCCAGCAGGCGGTCGGTGACCAGGTCGGCCACGTGCGCGTTGGTCGTCGCCCACAGCAGGCCGACGGCGGCCGCACCCAGCACCCGCGCGCCGACCGCCACCTGGAACGTCGGGGCGAGCGCCGTGAGCGCGGACGACAGCCCGAGCACGGCCAGTCCCCCGGCGATCACCGCGCGGCGGTCCCACCGGCGCGTGAGCCGCACCAGCGGAAAGCTCAGCACCACGACGACGGCCGCCCACATCGAGACGAGCAGGCCGGTGCTGGACTCCGCGACGCCGAGTCCGGTGCTCATCTGCTGGAGCACCGCCGTGGGCAGCATCTCGGCGGTGACCATGAACAGCGTGCCCGCGCCGAGCACCAGCAGCGACGGCCAGGGCAGTCCGTCGGCGGGCGGTGCGGGGGTGGCCGAGCTCGGCGACGGGGTGGCCGGCGGAGTCGCCGGAAGGTTCGCCGGAACGGTGTCGGTGCTGGTCCGGGCGGCTGGGGTGGTGCCTGTCGTGTCCATGCCAGCCACGCTAAGGTTTGACACTGGTGTCAATGTCAAGGCCTTGCCCGGAGGTGGATCATGAGGATCGGTGAGCTCGCCACGCGGACGGGGGTCACGACCCGTCTCATCAGGTACTACGAGCAGCAGGACCTGCTCGAGGCGGACCGGGCGGCCAACGGCTACCGCACCTACACGGAGGCGCACGTGGAGCGGGTGTCCCGTGTCGCCGGGCTGGTCCAGGCCGGCATTCCCACGCGACTGGTCAAGATCCTCCTCGACGCGGAGGACGCCGCGGAGCGCGAGGACCCGACCTGCCCGCGGGAGGTGGCCCAGCAGCTCGCCACGGAGCTGGTGGGGGTCCAGGCGCGCATCGACTGCCTCACGCGGAGCCGCGACTCGATCCGCAGGTTCCTGACGGCGACGCAGCACGAGGTGCTGCTGCGGGAGGCGCAAGAGCCCGCGACCGCCGTCGTCTGACCTGCGAACAGGTCGGAGGGCGGCGGTCGCGGGCTCTGTGCCGCGGCTCGGGGGGTCACTCGACCCCGAGCAGCACCTCCACCGCACGGCTCAGGAACGCGTCGACCGAGGCCTCGTCGTAGGCCTCCGGCCCACGGGCCCGGCCGAACGTCGCCGACCGGATGTCGCCGGCCGTCAGCGGCTCCTGCCGGTCGAAGTAGCCGATCAGCCGGTCGCACAGGTCGTCGACGTCGTCCTTGTCGTAGCCCTGCGAACCGCGGTCGGCGGGCGCGAACTTCTCGCCGTCGGGCCGGCCGAGCCGCCCGTACAGCGAACGCGCTCGCTCGGCGAGCGCGTTCATCCAGGCCTGCTGACCGTGCGCCGACGCGTACTCCGCACGCTGCCGCGCGATGAACGCCGCCTCGAGCCGGTCGAGCGCCGCGTCGACCTCGTGGGTGTTGTACCCGCCACGCGTCAGGTCGAACGTCGAGGCCTGGATGTCGGCACTCGTCAGCCGTTCGGCCGTGCGCCCCTCGTACGCCTGCCGGGCATGCTCGAAGAACTCGTCGACCTCGTCCTTGTCGTACCCGGTGCGCATCTTGGGAACGCTGTTGAACATCCCACTCACTCGTCGTCCTCCTCAGCCGCCAGCTGCCCGCAGGCACCGTCGATGTCGCTGCCGCGGGTGTCACGGATCGTGGTCGGGATCCCGTGCCCGCGCAATCGTGCCACAAACTCGTCCTCGACCTCGCGGTCGCTCGCGGTCCAGATCGAGCCCGGGGTCGGGTTGAGCGGGATCGGGTTCACGTGCACCCAGCCGCGACCGCGCGAGTTGAGCTTCTCGCCCAGCAGGTCGGCCCGCCAGGCGTGGTCGTTCATGTCCTTGATGAGGGCGTACTCGATGGAGACGCGACGCCCGGTCACCTCGAAGTAGTTCCGCGCGGCGTCCAGCGTCTCGTCGACGCTCCAGCGCGTGTTGATCGGCACGAGCTCGGAGCGCAGGTCGTCGTCGGGGGCGTGCAGCGACAGCGCGAGGGTCACCGGGATGCCCTCCTTGGTCAGCTTCTGCATGGCCGGGACCAGGCCCACCGTGGAGACCGTGATGTTGCGGGCCGACATGCCGAGCCCCTCGGGCTGCGGCGCCACCAGCGTGCGCACCGTCTCGATGACCGCCTTGTAGTTGGCCAGCGGCTCGCCCATGCCCATGAACACCAGGTTGTTCAGCCGGGTGACGCCGCCGGGGATCTCGCCGTCCGCCAGCGAGCGGAACGCCGCGCGCACCTGCTCCAGGATCTCCGCCGTGGACAGGTTGCGCGTCAGGCCGAGCTGGCCGGTCGCGCAGAACGGGCAGGCCATGCCGCAGCCGGCCTGGCTGGAGACGCACAGCGTGGTCCGGTTCGGGTACCGCATGAGGACCGACTCGACCTTGGCGTCGTCGAACAGGTGCCACAGCGTCTTGACCGTGGTGCCGCCGTCGGCCTCCAGCTTGCGCGTGGGGCGGATGAGCTGGGGGAACATCGTGGCCGCGAGGGCCTCCCGGGACTTCGCCGGGAGGTCCGTCATCTGCGCGGCGTCGCTCGTGTAGTGCGTGAAGTAGTGCGTGGCGAGCTGCTTGGCCCGGAAGGCGGGCTCCCCCGCCTCGACCACCGACGCCACGCGCTCCTCGGGCGTGAGGTCGGCGAAGTGCCTCGGCGGCTTGCCGCGGCGCCTCGGCGCCATCTGCAGCGGGATCGCCGGGGTCTCGTCCGACGGACGCACGACAGGCTGGGCAAGGGGAGTTTTCATCAGGCAACCACCGAGAGCACGAGATAGACGAAGGGCGCTGTGATGACCAGCGAGTCGAGGCGGTCCAGCACGCCCCCGTGCCCCGGGAGCAATGAGCCCATGTCCTTCAATTCTAGGTCACGCTTGAGGAGCGACTCGGCGAGATCGCCGACCGTGGCAGTGACGGCGGTCATGACGCCGAGCGCGATACCGAGGATCGGGCTCTCGCCCAGTCCGTACACCGCCCCGATCACGCCCACCGCCGTGGCCAGCACGATCGAGCCGGCCAGGCCCTCCCACGACTTCTTGGGGCTCACGGTCGGCGCCAGCGGGTGGCGGCCCAGCATGACGCCGGCGATGTAGCCGCCGGTGTCGTTGGCGACCGCCAGGAGGATGAACAGCGCGACGCGGATCTCGCCGTCAGGCTGCGCCAGCATGAGGACCACGAAACCGGCCAGGAACGGGAGGTAGGACGCGGCGAAGACCGCGGCCGCCGAGTCCCGCACCGCGCTGAGCCCGGAGCCGTCGAGCGCCCGCCACACCACGGTCGCGGCCACGGTCAGCACGAAGGCGACGAACAGCGCCTCCGGCCCGCCCCGGTAGGCGGAGACGATCATGCCGGCGGTCCCGACGAACAGCGGGACCATCGGCAGCCGCAGGTCGCGGCGCGCGAACGCCTGCCGCAGCTCCCAGAGCCCCGCCCACAGCAGGACGACCACGAACGCGACGAACGGCTCGGGTCGCCAGTACAGCGACGCGCCGACGATGCCGAGCAGGCCGACGCCCACGAGGATGGCGGCGGGCAGGTTACGGCCCGCACGCGACTTCTTCGCGGCGGGTACGGGTTCTGGGCTCACGGCAGTGTGCGCGTTGTCTCGCTCTGTTGTGTCTCGAGGCGGTGCGGGCATCAGACCTCGAGCAGCTCGCTCTCCTTGCCGGAGAGCAGCTGGTCGATGATCTCGACGTGGCTCTTGGTCAGCTTGTCCAGCTCCTTCTCCGCGCGCACCACCTCGTCCTCGCCGGCCTCGCCGTCCTTGACGATGCGGTCCAGCGTCTCCTTCGCCTTGCGGCGGATGTTGCGCACCGAGACCCGCGAGTCCTCGGCCTTCTGCTTGGCAAGCTTGACGTAGTCGCGGCGGCGCTCCTCCGTCAGGGAGGGCAGCACGATGCGGATGGCGTTGCCGTCCGTCGCCGGGTTCACGCCCAGGTCGGAGTCGCGCAGCGCCTTCTCGACGGCGGGCACCGAGCTCTTGTCGAACGGCGCGACCAGCACGGTCCGCGCGTCCGGGATGTTGAAGGACGCGAGCTGCTGCAGCGGCGTGGGCGCGCCGTAGTAGTCGACGGTGATCTTGCTGAACATGCCGGCGTTGGCGCGGCCGGTGCGGATGCCCGCGAAGTCCTCCTTGGCGACCTCGATCGCCTTCTCCATCTTTTCCTCGGCTTCGAGGAGGGTCTCGTCGATCACCACTGCTCCTGTCGTTGGTCTACGGGTGGTGCCGGGGCCACTCTACGGACACTTTGCCCGGCTACCGAAAGGTTCGCGCGTTACCCGGCCAGCCCGGGCCGCACGGTTCAGCGCGTCGTGATCAGCGTGCCGATGGGCTCGCCGGCCAGCGCGCGGGTGACGTTGCCCTCGCCCTCCATGCCGAAGACCCGCATCTGGACGTCGTTGTCGCGGCACATCGCCAGCGCCGTGTCGTCCATGACGCCGAGCCTGTTCACGAGGGCGTCGGTGTAGGTCAGGTGGTCCAGCTTCTTCGCGTCCGGGTTGCGGCGCGGGTCGGAGTCGTACACGCCGTCGACCCCGTTCTTGCCCATGACGACCTGCTCGCAGCCCGTCTCCAGGGCACGCTGCACCGCCACGGTGTCGGTCGAGAAGTACGGCATGCCCGCGCCCGCACCGAAGATGACCACGCGGCCCTTCTCCAGGTGCCGGATCGCGCGCAGGGGGATGTACGGCTCGGCGACCTGGCCCATCGTGATGGCGGTCTGCACGCGCGTCTTGACGCCGGCCTGCTCCAGGAAGTCCTGCAGGGCGAGGCAGTTCATGACCGTGCCGAGCATGCCCATGTAGTCCGCGCGGGCGCGGTCCATGCCGGCCACGCTCAGCTCGGCGCCGCGGAAGAAGTTCCCGCCGCCGACGACGATCGCCACCTGTACGCCGTCGCGCACGGCCACACCGATCTCCTTCGCGATGCGGCGGACGACGTCGGCGTCCAGCCCCACGCTCCCGCCGCCGAACGCCTCACCCGACAGCTTCAGGAGCACACGCCGGGCCGGCTTGCCCTCCTCGTCCACCGCGAAGTTCTGGGTCGCCTCGTCACTCACTGGTCAGTCACCCTTCGATCGTCACTGCCGGGACACCGCCCTCCCGGAATACTGCGCCCGACTCGCGGGCGACGCACCTCTGCGCCACGCAGAGGCCTCCGGGCCGACCTCGAGACCCCTGGTGCGAAGTGGAGCCCGCCCCGCTCTACCCCACACCAAAAGTATCGAAGCCGTGCCCCGCTCCTGGTGGAGCGTGGCGTGCGAGCCGGCGCCGTCCGTCGGACGCAGCCGGCCGCGTATGCGTCGGCCCGGCCCGCGCCGAAGCGCGGACCGGGCCGAACGAGCTGCGTCAGGAACCGACGCGGAAACGCACGAACGCGGTCAGGGCACCGTTCACCGAGGCGACGTGCTTGCCGACCGTGGTCTTCGGGTCCTTCGCCAGCGGCTGGTCGATCAGGACGACCTCCTTGAAGAAGCCGTTCAGGCGACCCTCGACGATCTTGGGCAGCGCCGCCTCCGGCTTGCCCTCGTTCTTCGAGGTCTCCAGAGCGATCTCGCGCTCCTTCTCGACGACGTCCGCCGGGACGTCCTCACGCGTGAGGTACTTCGGGGCCATCGCGGCGACGTGCTGCGCGATGTCCTTGGCGACGGCCTCGCCCGCCTCGTCGGTGACGACGAGGACACCGATCGACGGCGGCAGGTCCTTGGCCGTCTTGTGCAAGTAGGTCGTGACCTTCGGGCCCTCGACGCGCGCGACGCGGCGCAGGACGAGCTTCTCGCCCAGCGTGGCGCCCTGTGCGGCGATGAGCTCGGCGACGGTGCCCTCACCGGCGGGGGCGGCGGCAGCCGCGACCTCGTCGGCGGCACCGGCGGCCGCGGTGGCCTCCAGGACGGCCTCGGCCAGCGAGATGAACTTCTCGTTCTTGACGACGAAGTCCGTCTCGGCGTTCAGCTCGATCATGGTGGCGACCTGGCCGGCCGCGGTGTCCTCGACCTTGACGGCGACGAGACCCTCGGACGTGGCGTTGCCCTCGCGCTTGGCGGCGCGGGCCAGGCCCTTGGTCCGGATGATCTCGATGGCCTTCTCGGCGTCGCCGTCGGCCGCGTCCAGGGCCTTCTTGACGTCGAGCATGCCGGCGCCGGTCCGCTCACGCAGCGCCTTGATGTCAGCGGCGGTGTAGTTCGCCATTGTTCTGGTCCTCCGTGCAGTCGTGTTGTTCGTGGGAGGTCGTGCGACCCGAGGAACGGTGCGCCGACCGGGCCGACACGAGGTCGACCCGGTCAGCGCGACGCGTCACTTCTCGGTGTCGGCCTCGGGTGCGGCGGCCGGAGCAGCCTCGGCGGCCTCGGCGGCCTCCACGACCTCGGCGGGAGCGGCCGGGGTGGCGGCGGCAGCGGCCTCGGCGGCCGCCTCCTCGACGGTGCCCTCGGCGGTCGCGGCCGGGGACTCGACCGTGCCCTCGGTGGTGTCACCGGCCAGGAGCTCGCGCTCCCACTCGGCCAGCGGCTCAGCGGCGGGCTCGGTCTCGGCACCGGTCTTGCTGCCACCCGAGTGGCGCTGCATGAGGCCCTCGGCGGCGGCGTCCGCGATCACGCGGGTGAGCAGCGTGACGGAACGGATCGCGTCGTCGTTGCCCGGGATGGCGTAGTCGACCATGTCGGGGTCGCAGTTGGTGTCGAGGATCGCCACGACGGGGATGCCCAGCTTGCGGGCCTCGTCCACCGCGAGGTGCTCCTTGTTGGTGTCGACGATCCAGACGGCCGAGGGAACCTTGGCCATGTCACGGATGCCGCCGAGGGTGCGTGCGAGCTTGTCCTTCTCGCGGCGCAGCACCAGGAGCTCCTTCTTCGTGAGGCCCGAGGCGGCCACGTCGTCGAAGTCGATCTCCTCGAGCTCCTTGAGGCGCTGGAGACGCTTGTGCACGGTGGTGAAGTTCGTGAGCATGCCGCCGAGCCAGCGGTGGTTCACGTAGGGCATCCCGACGCGGGCGGCCTGCTCGGCCACCGGCTCCTGGGCCTGCTTCTTGGTGCCGACGAAGAGGATGGAGCCGCCGTGGGCGACCGTCTCCTTGACGAAGTCGTAGGCGCTGTCGATGAAGTGCAGCGACTGCTGCAGGTCGACGATGTAGATGCCGTTGCGCTCCGTGAAGATGAAGCGCTTCATCTTCGGGTTCCAACGGCGGGTCTGGTGTCCGAAGTGGACACCGCTCTCGAGGAGCTGGCGCATGGACACGACGGCCATGACACGTCCTTTCGGTGCGGTCCGGGATCGACCCGGGGTTCCGCACGCATTTCAGGTGGCACCAGGACTGACGGCCCGGGCCACGGTTCGGTTGGCGGCACCCTCTCCTGACGGTGCCCCTGGCGCCACGTCGTGCCCGACGCCGCCCCCGAGGGGCGGACCACTGCCGGACGCGACTCGATGTGACGCGCGATGTCGACCAGGTGTTCTCCCTGCCAGGCAAGCAGTCAGCGGAGCTGGACGTCTGCCGGACGGGCAGCACATGCCGGTCGCGGGTTGAAGTCTACCCGACCGGCCCCCGCGGCGAGGACCCGCACGAAGCGCCCCGGCTGTGACGTCGCACGCCCCCGCGTGAGGGCTCGTCCGGGCCGTTCTCCGCAGCTCGTGAGCGCGCCCGGGAGACCCTCGCGACGGTGGCAGCAGGGAACGAGCGCGACCACAGGAGGGTCCGGGACGGGTTCGTGCACAGGCGGACCGCTCGACGCCGACGGCGACGGGATCGCGGCGTGATGCTCGGGGCATGACGACTCCTCGCGCTCCCCATCGTGCGGCCCACCGGCGGACGACCGCCGCGCTCCTGTCCATGCTGCTCGCCGTCGCGCTCGCCGCCCTGGTGCCGCCCCCGCCGGCCGCCGCCCTGCGCTCCGGGCCGGACATCGCGGTCCGGGTGGGTCTCGATCACCGGCTCGCTCCTGGTGCGTCGGACCGCGGTGCGGCGGACCCCAGGACCGGCTACGTGCCGCCCGTCGCGGGCGTGGACCCGCCGTCCGGCGTGGAGCGCCTGTTCGACCCGCCCGCCGAGAAGTGGGGCGCGGGGCATCGCGGCGTCGACCTGACCGCGCCGCCCGGTGCGCAGGTGGTCTCCCCCGGCCCGGGTGTGGTGACGTTCGCGGGACAGGTCGCGCGACGCGGGGTCGTGGTGGTTACCCACCCGGACGGCCTGCGCAGCAGCCTGGAGCCCGTGGCCGCCTCCGTGCCGGTCGGCACCGCGGTCGCTGCGGGGACGGCGATCGGCGTCGTCGAGGGGAGCCAGGGCACGGACGAGCCGGGCGCGACGCCGAACCACTGCGCGCCCCGGTCCTGCGTGCACTGGGGCGTACGGCGGGGCGAGCGCTACATCGATCCGCTGTCCCTGCTGGACCGCCCGCCGATCGTCCTGCTCCCGGAGCGTTGACCCTGGCTCAGGCGCGCGGGAACGCCTGGGCGTAGACACTGCGCAGCCGCTCCGCGTCCACGTGGGTGTAGCGCTGGGTGGTCGCGAGGTTGGCGTGACCCAGTACCTCCTGCACGGCACGCAGGTCGGAGCCGCCCTGCAGCAGGTGCGTCGCGGCGGAGTGGCGCAGCGCGTGCGGGGCGACGTCGTCGACGCCGGCCTGGGCGGCGAGCCGGTGCACGGCCTCGCGCACCTGACGCTGGCCCCAGCGTCCGCCGCGCTCCCCCACGAGGAAGGCGTCGCCGGTGGCGGCGGTCATGAACGCGGGCCGGCCGTCGGTCAGCCAGGCGTCGACGGACCGCGCGGCCGGGATGCCGAACGGGACGACCCGCTCCTTGCCGCCCTTGCCGAGCACCCGCACGAGCCGGTCCCGCGCGTCCACGTGTCCCACGTCGACCGACACCAGCTCGCCCACGCGGATCCCCGCGCCGTACAGCAGCTCCGCGGCGACCCACGACCGCAGGGCCGCCGGCCGGGAGGCCTCGTCGGCCTCGTCCGCGGCGGCCCTGGCGCCGTCCAACAGGCGGCCGGCCGCGTCCACGTCGAGCACCGTGGGCAGCGTGCGCGGCACCTTGGGGCTCGCGAGCCGCGCCGAGGGGTCGACCGGCACCAGACCGGCGCGGTGCGCCCAACGCAGGAACGCCCGGGCCGAGGCGCCGCGGCGGGCGAGCGTGGAGCGCGCGAGCCCGCGGTCGGACTGGGACGCGAGCCACCCACGCAGCAGCGTCAGGTCGATCTCGTCGAGGCTCGTGCTCCCGTGCCGCATCGCGTACCGCAGCAGGTCGGTCACGTCCGCCACGTAGGCACGCCGCGTGTGGGCGGAGTGCCCGCGCTGCGCGTGGAGGTAGCTGGCGAAGCGGGACACGGCGTCGGACAACTGCTCGGGCAGCCGAGGCAAGCCGGACAGGTCGGTAAGGTCCACGTTTGCCAGTGTGCAGCCGGACCGCCACGGGGTGAAGCAGGCGCGCCGCCGTTGCGCGGCCCGGGTGCGTCGCCCGGTGTGTCGCCGCCTCGGGTCGCTCTGCCACACTGGCCGGTCGGACAGTGCAGCCGGACGAGTGCAGGAGGACCGCGATGATGCGTGCCGTACAGGTGACCGAGTTCGGTGGCCCCGAGATGCTCAGGACCGTCGAGGTGCCGGAGCCGACCGCGGGGCCGGGGCAGGTGCTGATCGAGGTGTCGCGCATCGGCATCAACTACGCCGACACGCACCAGGTCGAGAACTCCTACCAGACGCCGACCACGCTGCCGTTCGTCCCCGGGAGCGAGGTCGTCGGGCACACGCCGGACGGACGGCGGGTCGCCGCACTGCTGACCGGCGGGGGCGGGTACGCCGAACGGGCCGTGGCCGACGCCGCCATGACCTTTCCCGTGCCCGACGACGTCGACGACCTCACCGCGCTGTCCATGCTGGTGCAGGGCACGACCGCCTGGATCCTGCTGCGCAAGAGCGCACACCTCGAACCGGGCGAGTCCGTGGTGGTGCACGCGGCCGCGGGCGGCGTCGGCACGATCGCCGTGCAGCTGGCCAGGGCCTGGGGCGCCGGCCGGATCATCGCCACGGCGAGCACGACCGACAAGCGCATGCTGACCCTCGGCCTCGGCGCGGACGTCGCCGTCGACTCCCGCGCGGACGACATGAGGACGGCGCTGCTCGACGCCAACGGAGGGCGCGTCGACATCGTGCTCGACATGGTCGGCGGCACCACGACCGACCAGAGCCTGGCAGCGCTCGCGCCCTTCGGCCGGCTCGTCTTCTACGGCATGGCGGGCCGGGAGCAGCCCAGGCCCGTCGAGCTGCGCAACCTGCTCGGCCACAGCAGCACGGTCGCGGGCATGTGGCTGCCGCACGTCTTCCGGCTGCCCGGCAACCTCTACGCCCGAGCGTTGTCCGAGCTGTTCGATCTCGCCCGGAGCGGCGAGATCCGCGCCGTCGCGGGCGGCGAGCACCCGCTGTCCGACGCCCGCGGCGCGCACGAGGCCCTGCGCTCACGGGGCACCGTCGGCAAGCTCCTGCTCAACCCGACCGCCTGACTGGCCGCCCGGAGTCGCTGGGGCCGCCGGCCCGGCCAGGCGGCCCGGCCAGGCGGCCCCGCAGGCAGTCCGACGCACCTGGGTCACCGCCTGCGCCAGCCTCCGTCCCGCTGCTCGGCCAGCCCCATCAGCTCCAGCAGCCCGAGCGCCCCGGTCGTGTCGGCGAGCGCGAGCCCGGCGGTGCGGGCGATCGACCGCTCGTGGGCCGGCTTGCGCACCGGCAGGGCGTCCAGCACCGCCTTGCCCGCCGCGTCGAGGTCGTCGCCCGGCCGCGTCTCGCCCTGCCGTCGCGGCGCGGTCTCGCCGAGGTCCCCGACGAGCTCGGCGGCCTCGGCGGCGTCCGTGACGCAGACGGCCGCGCCGCGGCGCAGCAGCTCGTGGCAGCCGCTGGAGGCCATGGACGTGACCGGCCCCGGCACCGCCCCGAGCGGACGCAGCAGCGACACGGCGTGGTTGGCCGTGGACAGCGCGCCGGAGCGCAGGGCCGCCTCGACCACCACCGTCCCCGCCGTGAACGCGGCGATCAGGCGGTTGCGCTTGAGGAACCGCTGCTTGCCCGGCACGGAGCCCGGCGGCACCTCGCTCACCACGGCGCCCTGCGCGGCGGTCCGCCGCAGCAGGTCGGTGTTGCTCGCGGGGTAGAGCCGATCGACCCCGCCCGCGAGAAAGGCCACCGTCCGTGCCCCGGAGACCAGGGCTCCTCGGTGCGCCTCCGCGTCGATCCCGTGGGCGCCGCCGGAGACCACGGTGAACCCGCGGTCGGCCAGCCCGCAGGCCAGGTCCCGCGTCACGCGGACGCCGTAACCGGTGCAGGCACGCGAGCCCACCAGCGACACGGAGCGCGCCGCCAGCCCGGCCAGGTCGGGATCACCCCGCACCCAGAGCGCCAGCGGTGCGGTGGAGCCGAGCCCTGCGAACGACGTGGGCCAGCCCGGGTGGTCCGGCGTCAGGAAGGTGCCGCCGTACCGGTCGAGCACGACGAGCTCGCCCTCGGGATCGAGCCGCTCGAGCCGCGGTGCCCAGCGCCGCACGGCGGCGACGACCAGCCCGGCGGCGCGCGTCCCGGACGTGTCCGGCCCTTCGGCGACCGCCCCGAGCACGTGGCCGGGGGCATCGGCGCGACCACCCGGACCCTGGACCGCAACCGGCATCCCGCCGATCCGCCGGAGGACGGCGCCGGCCCGGTCGGGCGCCCGGGCGGCGTCGAGCAGCCAGTCGAGCGCGTCCGCGGGGCCGAGGTGCTCCACCAGCGCGCCCGCCACCGGGTCTCCCGGCTCGGCGATGCGGCTCCACGCGGCCCGCGCCAGCACCGGGTCCGCCGGGTCGAACCGGAGCCGCGCACGGGGCTGCTCGAAGAGTGGCTCAGCCACGGTCGCCTCCCGTGCGCAGCAGCAGCGCGTTCCCGACGTCGGACACGGTGGGCGTGTCCCGCCCGGCGAGGTCGGCAATGGTCCAGGCGATCCGTAGGACCCGGTCCACCCCGCGCAGGCTCAGCTTCCCGTCGGTCATCGCCCGCTCGATCGGCGTGAGCAGACCGGGATGTGGCCGGAGCAGGTCACGCAGGAACCGCCCCGGCATCTCGGCGTTGGTGGACCAGGGTGTGTCGGCCAGCCGGGCGCGGGCGGCCTGCCGCGCGGCGAGCACCCGGGCGGCCACGACGGACGTCGGCTCGGACGTGCCCTCCACGCGCTCGACCCGGTCCACCGGCTGCACCTCGACCTGCACGTCCACCCGGTCCAGCAGCGGCCCGGAGAGCCGTGCGAAGTAGCGGCGCCGTGTGGTCGGCGAGCACGAGCAGTCCAAGCCCTTGCCGATGGCCAGCCCGCAGGGGCACGGGTTGGCGGCCAGGACGAGCTGGAACCGCGCCGGGTAGCGCGCCGAGCCGCCCGACCGGTGGATCACCAGCTCGCCCTGCTCCAGCGGCTGCCGGAGCGTCTCCAGCACCCGGCCGCCGAACTCGGGGGCCTCGTCCAGGAACAGGATCCCGCGGTGCGCCAGCGAGACGGCCCCCGGTCGCGGGATGCCGGACCCGCCGCCCACCACCGCCGCCTGGGTCGCGGTGTGGTGCGGGTCCTCGTACGGGGGCCGGCGGATCAGACCCCTGCCCGGGTCGAACGTGCCGGCCACGGAGTGCACCGCGGTGACCTCGACGGCCTCGCGGTCGGTCAGGTCGGGCAGGATGCCCGGCAGCCGGGAGGCCAGCATCGTCTTGCCGGCACCCGGCGGTCCGACGAGCAGCAGGTGGTGCCCGCCGGCGGCCGCGACCTCCAGCGCCCTGCGCGGCCGCTCCTGCCCCACGACGTCGGCCAGGTCGCCGGGCAGCCGCGCCGAGAGCGCCGAGCGGACCGGCCGCACCGCGACGACCTCGCGCACCAGCTCCGGCGGGCCGCCGTGCAGCGCCACCACCTCGGCCAGACTCGCGGCACCGACGACCCGGGCCCCCGGGACCAGCCGCGCCTCGTCGGCGTCGCCGGCCGCCACCACGACGTCCGGATAGCCCGCGTCCACGGCCGCGGCGACGGTCGGCAGCACCCCGCGGACCGGCTGGATGCGCCCGTCGAGGCCGAGCTCGCCCAGGTGCACCACACGGTCCAGGCCGGGCCGGCGCATCCCCGGGGACGTCGGCCCGTCGGTGCCGGCGAGGATCGCCACCGCGATCGCCAGGTCGTACGCGCTGCCCTGCTTGCGCAGCGACGCGGGCGACAGGTTCACGGTGATCTTCTTGACCGGCCACGGCAGCCCCGTGGACGTCACCGCGGCCCGCACCCGGTCGCGGGACTCGCTCAGCGCGGTGTCGGGCAGCCCCACCAGCGTGAATCCCGGGACGGACGCCGCCAGGTGCGCCTGCACCTCCACCACGTGCCCCCGCATCCCGACGAGCGACACCGCCCGCGTGGTCGCGATCCCCATCACGCCACCGACTCGAGGTGCTCGACGACGGCAGGCCCCTGCCGCTGCAGCGTCACCGCGACCACGTCGATGCGGATCGAGCCGAAGCGGGTACGCACATCGGGCAGCACCGGCACCGGACTGCCCGGTGTCGCCTCCTCCTGCAGCCGCGCCGCGGCGAGGCGGTCATCGGCGAGCCGTTCCCGGAAGACGGTGAGCCACTGCCCCGTCAGCCGCTTGATCCGGGTCAGCTTGCGTGGCGTGACCGCCTCCGCCGGATGCCCGTACCCCAGGCCCGACCTGGTCTTGACCTCCACCACCACGAGCACGTCGCCGTCGAGCGCGACGATGTCGAGCTCGCCCTCCGTGCCGCGCCAGTTGGTGTCGAGCACCTGCCAGCCGCGCGCCTCCACGTGCCGCACCGCGACCCGCTCGCCGTACCGGCCCACGCCGTCCTTCTTCGCCATCGCGTCCACCTCCGTGACCAGCCTTGGTCACGCAGGGGCCGTCCGACGGCGTCCGCGGGGTCACCTGTGCACGGATCGATGATCCACAGGGTCGGCGTCGCGCTCGAACCGCTGGAACCTCGTCACGAGGGTCTGTGCCACCCCACGGGAATCTCCGCGGGAAGCGTCAGAGCGCGAGCTCGGCCTTGGCCAGCTCCTCGACGTTCACGTCCTTGAACGTCACCACGCGCACCGACTTCACGAACCGCGCAGAGCGGTAGACGTCCCACACCCAGGCGTCGCCGAGCCTCAGCTCGAAGTACACCTCGCCCGCCGCGGACCGCACCTGCAGGTCCACCTGGTTGGCGAGGTAGAACCGGCGTTCGGTCTCCACCACATAGGCGAACAGGCCCACCACGTCGCGGTACTCGCGATAGAGCGCTAGCTCCATCTCCGTCTCGTAGTTCTCGAGGTCTTCAGCGCTCACAGCGACATCATCCCACCGACGCCGCAGTTCCGGGCAGGTTCCAGGATCTGCGGTGGTGTGGCGTCGGCCCGTGCAGCCCGAGGGCGTCCATGTGGGCCTTCGCGCTGTAGCCCTTGTTCTGGTCCCACGCGTACTCCGGGTGCCGCTGCGCCAGCTCGACGAGGATCGCGTCGCGCTCCACCTTGGCCAGCACGCTCGCCGCCGCCACGGACGTGCAGCTCATGTCGGCCTTGATCAGCGTCCGCACGGCGGGCTCCGGCACGTCGTCCTCGGGGGCGTCCGCCGCGGCGAACAGGTCGAGCGCGGGCGTGGAGAGCCAGTTGTGCTTGCCGTCCAGCACGACGACGTCGACGTCGCCGCACACCTGGCGCACCTGGGCCAGCGCGCGCCGGCCCGCCATCCGGAGCGCGGCGATGATCCCGTGCTCGTCGATCTCGGCCGGGCCCGCGTGCCCCACACCCCACGCGACGGCCCAGCGCCGCACGGCGGGCGCGATGGCCTCGCGCGCGCCGGGCGTGAGCAGCTTCGAGTCGGCGACACCCTTGGGACCGGTGCGCGTCGCGGCGTCGACCACGACGACGCCCACGCTGACGGGACCCGCGAGGGCTCCGCGTCCCACCTCGTCCATACCCGCGACGAGGCGGGCGCCCGAGGCAAGGAGCGCCCTCTCCTGCCGCAGCGTGGGCACCTTGCGCACCGCCTACTTCTCCGCGGGAGGCGCGTCCGGGACGCCGCTGAAGACGTCGCTCGGGTTGCTGTGCCAGTTCAGGCGGTCCAGCGGCCAGACGGTCGCGAACGCCGTGCCCACCACGTTGTCGATCGGCACGAACCCGCCGCCCGGCTTGCCGCGGTTGTAGCGCGAGTCCTGCGAGTTCTGCCGGTTGTCGCCCATGACCCAGAGCATGTCGTCAGGCACGGTGACCTCGAACGGGTCCTGGCTGGGGATCGATCCCGGCTTGATGTACGTCTCGTCGATCGGGGTGCCGTTCACCGACACCCGGCCCTCGGCGTCGCAGCAGACCACCTTGTCGCCGGGCAGGCCGATCAGGCGCTTGATGAGGTGGTCGCCGGTGTCCTGCGGCAGCAGGCCGACCGTGGTCAGGAACGACACGGCCGCATCACCGACCGGTCCGCGCTCCGGCGGCACGTACGGCGGCAGCCAGTCGCCCGGGTCCACGAAGACGACGATGTCCCCGTGCTCCAGGTCGAACGGGCCAGGCGTCAGCCGCGACGCCATCACCCGGTCCCCCTCGGTCAGCGTGTCCTCCATGGACGCGCTCGGGATGTAGAACGGCTGCACCAGCAGCGTCTTGATCAGCCACGACAGCACCAGCGCGCTGACGACGATGATCCCGACCTCTCGGAGCATCGCGAGGACGCCCGACTGCTGCCGGCGCGGCTCACGACCGTGCGCGGCCCCACCCTGACGATGCGCCCCGCTGTTTCCCCACGGATCCTCTGCGCTCAAGGGCGTCCCATCGATAGGGGTGGGCGGTGCCACCCGGTCGAAACTCGTCACGAGCCTAACTCTGTCACCTTGGAGCACCCCCGGCGAAATGGTCGGGCGGGCGAACATCAAGCCCGACGGATATCCGCACAGACCGGACCTGATACGACACCGGCCGCCGTCCTCGGAACAGGAGGACGACGGCCGGTGTCAGTGGAGCGCCGGAGCGCTCAGTTCTCGCGCTTCTCGCGGATCTTCGCCTTCTTGCCGCGCAGCTCGCGCAGGTAGTACAGCTTGGCGCGGCGGACGTCACCGCGGGTGACGACCTCGACGGACTCGATGGTCGGCGCGTGCAGCGGGAACTTGCGCTCCACGCCCACACCGAAGCTGACCTTGCGGACCGCGAACGTCTCGCCGATGCCGCCGCCGTGGCGGGAGATGACGACGCCCTGGAACGCCTGGACGCGGGAGCGGTTGCCCTCGACGACCTTGACGTTGACCTTGACGGTGTCACCGGCACGGAAGGCCGGGATGTCGGACCGCAGCGAGGCTGCGCCGATGTTGTCGAGCTTCTGCATCGTTCTCTCCGGGCCTGCCACAGGTCAGGCGCGAATCTCGTGGGCCCCGCCCCGGCCGGACGGCCGTCAGGGTCCCGAAAGGGTGTGGATGGCGGTGCGGCTTGACCCGGTCGGGGGCGGTTGCCCGCCCCGGTCGTCCCCTGTGGCAGAGACCTGACCGGCGACGCACCAACGGCTCATTCTGCCATACGGAGCCGCCGAACGGTGCCCGAGCAGGTGTGACGTCACGCCCCCGGGTTCAGCCCCGCACCAACCCGTCGCCGTCCGGCCCCGGCACCCAGCCCAGCTCCGCGAGCAGCTTCAGGTCGTGCTTGTCCAGGCCCGCCACGTCCAGGGCGGCGATCATGTCCGGCCGCCGCGCCGCCGTCCGCTCCAGCGCCTGGTCCCGGCGCCAGCGCTCGATCTTCGCGTGGTGCCCCGACAGCAGCACCTCGGGGATCTCGAGGTCCGCCCACGACGGCGGCTTCGTGTACACCGGGTACTCCAGCAGCCCGGCGGCCCCGTGCGACTCCTCGACCAGCGAGTCCGGGTTGCCGACCATGCCGGGGATCAGCCGGGCCACGGCCTCGATCATCACCAGCGAGGCGACCTCGCCGCCGTTGAGCACGTAGTCGCCGATCGACAGCTCGTGCACGGTCACGCCGGCGGACCGGTAGTGCTCGGCCACGCGCGCGTCGATGCCCTCGTAGCGCCCGCACGCGAACACGAGCTGCTCGGCCGTCGCGAGGTCCTCGGCGTGCCGCTGGGTGAACACCTCGCCCGACGGCGTGGGCACGATCAGGTGCGCGCCCGCCGTGCCGGCGCCCAGGACGTCGTCGATCGCCTGACCCCACACGTCCGGGCGCATGACCATGCCCGCTCCCCCGCCGAACGGCGTGTCGTCGACGGTGCGGTGCCGGTCGGTGGTCCAGTCGCGCAGGTCGTGCACGCGCAGGTCCAGCAGGCCGCGCTGGCGCGCCTTGCCCACGAGCGACAGGTCCAGCACGGACAGGTAGTCCGGGAAGATCGAGACGACGTCGACGCGCACGTCAGTCGTCCTCACGCTCGACGACGTCGACATCGTCGGCACGGTCGACGACGGCGGCGTCCGCGTCGCGGGCCAGCAGCCCGCCGGGCGGGGTGAGCACCACGCGGCCGCCCGCGACGTCGACCACCGGCACGATGGCCAGGACGAACGGCACCAGCGTGCGGGCCGTGCCGCCGTCGGGCAGCGACTCCTCGATGAGCAGCGCCTCGTGGGCCGGCTGGTACTCCAGCGTGATCACCTTGCCGACCACCGTGCCGTCGGCGAGCTCGACCCGCAGGCCCGCGAGCTCGTGCGGGTACCAGGCGTCCTGCTCGTCGGAGACGTCCGCCTCGACGACGAGCTCGGTGCCGCGCAGCTCCTCCGCCGCGTTCCGGTCGGCGACCTCGGCGAACGTGACCAGCCACCGCCCCTGGTGCTCGCGCGCCCGCGTCACGGTGAGCGGCCCGGCGTCGGCCGGGACGGTCTCGAGCCGCTCGCCGATCGCGAGCCGGGTCTCCGGATCGTCCGTGCGCAGGTCGAGGGCCACCTCGCCCTTGAGCCCGTGCGCCTTGCCGACGCGAGCCACGGTCAGCTGCATGTCTCTCCTCGAAGAATGAAAGAGCGAGGCCCGGTCCGCGTTCGGACCGGGCCTCGTCGTCGTGCTGGGTGCTGAAGGTTCAGCGCCGGTCGACGTCCACGACGTCGACCCGCACCGGGCCCTCGGTGGCGAGCGCACCGATCACGGTGCGCAGGGCGCGCGCCGTGCGACCACCGCGACCGATGACTCGGCCGAGGTCGTCGGGGTGCACGCGGACCTCGAGCAGGTCACCACGGCGGAGCGTCTTCGCGGACACGCGGACGTCGTCCGGGTTGTCCACGATGCCGCGCACCAGGTGCTCGAGGGCCTCCGAGAGCATCAGGCCTCGTCGCCCTCGGCCGGCGCAGCCGGAGCCTCGGCGGCGGCAGCAGCAGCAGCCTTCTCGGCGGCCTTGGCCTTGGCCTTCTCGGCGTCAGCGTTCACGGCCTCGATGGCGGAGGAGGCGTCGGCCTTCTCGCCCTTGACGCGCAGGGTGCCCTCGGCGCCCGGCAGGCCCTTGAACTTCTGCCAGTCACCGGTCACCTTGAGCAGAGCGGCGACCTGCTCGGTCGGCTGCGCGCCGACACCGAGCCAGTACTGCGCGCGCTCCGACTTGATCTCGATGAGCGACGGCTCCTCGGTCGGGTGGTACTTGCCGATCTCCTCGATCACGCGGCCGTCGCGCTTGGTGCGCGAGTCGGCGATGACGACACGGTAGTACGGGGCCCGGATCTTGCCGAGGCGCTTGAGACGAATCTTGACAGCCACGAAGTGGTCTCTCCTGGTTCTGATGGGATGGTCCGAGCACCGCGACGTGGGGTGAAGCAGTGTGTGGGACCGGGACACGGCCTGACCAGGTGAGAGGGGTCCGGGCACGCCGAGTACGTGGATATTGTGCCAGACGGCGCGCGGCCCCACCAACCACGGGTGCGTCACACGGCCGCGGTCAGCGAGCGGTCGGGTAGACCGTGCCCCGCAGCACGACGGCGGTGGGGTGCCGGAGCACCTCGATGTCCTCGCGCGGGTCCGCCGGGTAGACCACGAGGTCCGCGCTGGACCCCTCCACCACGGCCCCGAAGCCCAGGTAGTCGCGGGCGCGCCAGGACGCCATCGCCACGACCTCCGCCGCGGGGATGCCCGCCGCGACCAGCTCGGCGCACTCGTCGGCGATGCGGCCGTGCGAGATGGTCCCGCCCGCGTCGGTGCCGACCAGGAGCTGTACGCCGGCCTCGTGCAGGTCGCGGACCTGCTGGTACCGGCGCGCGTACATGGCCCGCATCCGCTCCGCGTAGACCGGGTACTTGCCGTCGGCCTGCGCCGCGATGCTCTCGAACTGCCCGATCTGCAGCAGCGTGGGCGTGACCGCGACACCCCGCTCGGCCGCCACCGCCATGTGCTCGGCCGTCATGCCGGTGCCGTGCTCGATGCAGTCCACCCCGGCCGCCAGCAGGCCGTCGATCGTCTCTTCCCCGAAGGCGTGCACGGTCACCCGGGCCGCCTCGGCGTGCGCCACGGCGACGGCCTGGCGCAGCACGTCGTCGGGCCACAGGGGCCGCAGGTCGCCGTCGGCCCCGAGCGTGCGGTCGATCCAGTCCCCCACGAGCTTGACCCAGCCGTCGCCGCGCCGGGCCTGCGTGCGCACCTCGTCCGGGAGCAGCTCCGGCGACTCCAGCTCCAGCCCGTAGTCGCGCAGATAGCGCTTGGGTCGCGCCAGGTGCATGCCCGCCCGCAGCAGGTGGGGCAGGTCGCCGCGCTGGTGCACCCACGCGGTGTCCAGCGGCGAGCCGGCGTCGCGGATCAGCAGCACGCCGGAGTCGCGGTCCGCCACCGCCTGCTTCTCGGCCTCCTCCGGGGACACGGCGCCCTCGGCCGCGAGCCCGATGTGGCAGTGCACGTCGACCAGGCCGGGCAGCGCCCAGCCCTCCAGCACCCGCATGTTGGTGCCCTGCGCCGACGGCCGGGTCAGGCTGACGCGGCCGCCGCGGACCCACAGCTCCTCGGCCTCACGGTCGTCACCGAGCAGGATGCGCCCACGGATCGCCGCGGTCGGACCT
This sequence comes from Promicromonospora sp. NPDC050262, assembly GCF_040655935.1. Classification (NCBI taxonomy): domain Bacteria; kingdom Bacillati; phylum Actinomycetota; class Actinomycetes; order Micrococcales; family Promicromonosporaceae; genus Promicromonospora; species Promicromonospora sp. NPDC050262. The sequence goes on from NZ_JBFAKX010000012.1 coordinate 171,944, forward strand.
TCCAGCGCAGACATGCGGCTCCTTCGCTCTCCCCGTCACCCTGTGGACCTGTCCCCTGCCACGCCTCGGGCACCCTGCCCGCCCCGGCGTCGTCGCCGGCCTCAGCCCTCAACCCCCTGCCGGCGCCAGCAGCCGGCACCGCGGTCCGGCCACCGGCCGGACCGCTCCGTCTCACCGGCCCAGGAACTTCTCCAGGCCCGGCGGCAGCTCGATGTTGTTCAGGTCCGGCGCCTCGTCGCTCGGCTTCGGGCCCACCCCGAAGGCCGACCCGGCGGGTGCGGCCGGCTTGGCGGCCGGGCCTCCGCCCAGGGCGCGCTGCATGGCGTCCTTCTCCTGCTGGGCGCGCTTGGCCGGGTTCCCGGACTTGCCCTTCTTGCCCTTCTTGGGCGGCTGGGTCTTGCCCCGCGACTTCTTGCCCATGCCCATGCCGGGGCCGCCGGGCATGGCGGGCATCCCGCCCGGCCCCATGCCGCCGCCCTTGGCCATCTGGCGCATCATCTTCTGGGCGTTGTCGAACCGCTCCAGGAGCTGGTTGATGGCCGTGGTCGTGGTGCCGGCGCCCTTGGCGATGCGGGCGCGGCGCGAGCCGTTGATGATCTTCGGGTTGTCGCGCTCCGCCGGCGTCATCGAGTGGATGATCGCCTCGATGCGACCCACCTCACGCTCGTCGAACTGGTCGAGCTGGTCGCGCATCTGGGCCATGCCCGGCAGCATGCCGAGCATCTTCTTCATCGAGCCCATGTTCTTCAGCTGCTGCATCTGCACCAGGAAGTCCGCGAGCGTGAAGTCCTGGCCGCTGGCGAGCTTGCCCGCCATCTTCTCGGCCTGCTCGGCGTCGAACGTCTTCTCCGCCTGCTCGATCAGGGTGAGCACGTCACCCATGTCGAGGATGCGGCTCGCCATCCGGTCGGGGTGGAAGACCTCGAAGTCCGTCAGCTTCTCGCCGGTGGACGCGAACATGATGGGCCGGCCGGTCACCTTGGCGACCGAGAGGGCGGCACCACCGCGGGCGTCGCCGTCCAGCTTCGAGAGCACCACACCGGTGAAGTCGACGCCGTCGGCGAAGGCCTTGGCGGTGTTCACCGCGTCCTGGCCGATCATCGCGTCGATGACGAACAGGACCTCGTCCGGGTCGACCGCTGCACGGATGTCCGCGGCCTGCTTCATCAGCACCTCGTCGATGCCGAGGCGGCCCGCGGTGTCCACGATCACGACGTCGTGCTGGCGCTCCCTGGCGTACGCGACACCGTCGCGCGCGACGCCGACCGGGTCGCCGATCAGGGGCGCGTCGGCCGCCGGGTCGTCGGCCTCGGAGGTGTTGCCCGGGTGCGGCGCGAACACCGGCACGCCGGCACGCTCGGCCACCACGGAGAGCTGCGTCACCGCGTTGGGGCGCTGCAGGTCGGCGGCGACCAGCAGGGGCGTGTGGCCCTGGCCCTTGAGCGCGTGCGCGAGCTTGCCCGCCAGCGTGGTCTTACCGGCACCCTGCAGACCCGCGAGCATGATCACCGTGGGCGGCGTCTTGGCCAGCGTCAGCGGGCGCGTGGCCCCGCCGAGGATGTCGACGAGCTCCTCGTTGACGATCTTGACGACCTGCTGGGCGGGGTTCAGCGCACCGGAGACCTCGGACGACAGCGCGCGCTCGCGCACCGCCGCGGTGAACTCGCGCACCACGGGCACCGCGACGTCCGCGTCGAGCAGGGCGCGGCGGATCTCCCGCACGGTCGCGTCGATGTCCGCCTCGGAGAGACGGCCCCGCGTGCGCAGGTTCTTGAACGTCGAGGTAAGCCGGTCGGACAGGGAGTTGAACACGGACACAGCCTAATGGAGTCCTGTCGCCAGGGGTTCATCCGGGCAGCAGGGCCCGGGCCCGTTCGGTGAGCCCGTCCACGAGCTGCGAGCGCCAGCCCGTCCACGCCTTGGGCCCCAGGGACGTGGTGTCCGCCTCGGTCAGCGAGCGCAGCACGTCGAGGAGGTCCCGCCGGTGGTCGACGGCCGCCAGCAGGGTCGCCAGCGTGGCGGGGTCGTCGGGGTCGGCACGGGTGGCCAGGTCGGCGAGCGTGAGGTGGTGGCGCACGAGCCGGGTGACGTCGTCGACCACGTCGGGGGCGAAGCCCGCGCGGGTCAGGATGCCCGGGACCAGCCGGGCGCCCTCGACCGAGTGGTCGGCCGCGCCGCGCACCTTGCCGATGTCGTGCAGGAGCGCGGCCAGCAGCAGGAGGTCGCCGGAGCGCTGCCCCGCGACGGTCGAGGGGTCGGGCAGCCGACGTCGCAGGCGGGCCGCCACGGCGGCCGTCTCGACGAGGTGCCGGTCCACGGTGTGCCGGTGGATCGCCGCGCGCTGGGGCCGGTTGCGCACGTCGGCCCACTCGGGGATCCAGGAGGTGACGACCCCGGCGAGGTCGAGCGCCTCCCAGACCGGCACCTGGGCCTGCCCGGCGGCGAGCAGCGCGAGCAGGCTCTCGCGTGCGGCCGGGGGCCAGGGTTCGGGCAGGGGCGGCGACTTCTCCAGGCTCCGGATCGTCACCGGGGAGAGCACGAGCCCGGTCCGCGCGGCGGTCGCCGCGGCGCGCAGGGGCAGCAGCGGGTCCGACGCCGGACGGGTGCCGACGCCGAGCACGAGCTCGCCGTCGTGCTCGACCAGGCCGTCGCCCACGGAGCGCAGGCGGGGCGGCGTGCGCCGTCCGCGCACCATGATCGGCTTGCCCACGCCGACGGGCCGGGACAGCGCCTGGCGGGCGTGGCGGATGGTGGTGTCGAGCGCGTAGGAGATCACGCGGCCGGACTCGGCGAGGCTGGCCAGCAGCTCGTCGCCGTCGTCGTACCCGGTGCGTTCGGCGACGTCCTCGAGGTCGGCCAGCAGGAGGCGGCTGCTGCGCCGCCGGGTGACCACCTGGAGGGTGTCGCGCACGTCGAGCAGGTGCGTGTAGGCGGTGTCCACCGCCCCGTGGGGGCGGTCGGTGAGCCAGGTGGCGGCGAGCGCGGAGAGCAGCACGGCGTCCCGCATGCCGCCGCGGGCCTCCTTGAGGTCCGGTTCGATGAGGTAGGCGAGCTCGCCCGCGCGCTGTGCGCGGTCGCGCGTGGACGAGATGAGCTCGGGCAGGCGGCGGCGCGCCGCGGCGCGCCAGTCGGTCAGCACGGCCGACGCCGCGCGGTGCACGAGCACGGCGTCGCCGGCCACCGCGCGCACGCTCAGCCAGCCGATCACCGCCGGGAGGTCGCTCGCCGCGACCTGCCGGGACTGGCTCAGGGACCGCACCGCGTGGTCGATGTCCACGCCCGAGTCCCACAGCGGGTACCAGAGCTTCTCGGCCACGCGCCGCAGCTCGTCGGGGCCGTGGGTGCGGCCGTCGTGCACGAGCACGAGGTCGAGGTCGCTGAGCGGGCCGAGCTCGCCCCGGCCCAGGCTGCCGACGGCCGCCAGGGCGATGCCCGCTGGGTCGACGTCCTTCGTCGCCTCGGCGAACAGGTCGCCGAGGCGTTCGGTGACCCGCTGTCCGACGGCGGACCGCCGGGCCAGGCCGGACCTGCCCGGACCGGTGAGGCCCGTGGCGATGGAGAGGAGCTCATCGCGGAGGCCCCGCACCCCGACCGGGGGGTGCGGGGCCTCCGCCTGCTCCCGGGTGCCCTCGGGCACCGGGTCACTTGTCATGCGTCGTCAGGCACTCCCGGATCAGAGCGCGGCGTCGCCGTGCTCGCCGGTGCGCACCCGGGCCACGTCCTCGACCGGCACGACCCACACCTTGCCGTCGCCGATCTTGCCGGTCTGGGCCGCCCCGACGATCGCGTCGGTCACCGCCGCGACGTCCTCGTCCGTGACGAGCACCTCGATGCGGACCTTCGGCACCAGGTCCACGGTGTACTCGGCACCGCGGTAGACCTCGGTGTGACCCTTCTGTCGGCCGTAACCGCTGGCCTCGCTCACGGTCATACCGCGCACCCCCGCACCCTCCAACGCCGTCTTCACGTCGTCGAGGCGGTGGGGCTGGATGACACCCGTGACAAGCTTCATGCGCTGCCTCCTAAGCAGTCGGGTTGCTGCACCGTAGTACGGTCAGCGCACCTCGGTGATGGTGGAGCCGGAGTTCTCGTACGCCGTCTCGCCGTGGACCGCCAGGTCGATACCGCTGACCTCGGCCTCCTCGGAGACGCGCCAGCCCAGGGTCGCCTTGAGTGCCAGCCCGATGATGTACGTCAGCACGAAGCTGTACACCACGGCCACCAGTGCGGCGACGATCTGGGTGAGCAGCTGCGTGACGCCGCCACCGTAGAAGAGGCCGTTGAGCGAGCCCTCGAAGTAGAACGAGTCGTAGCGGCCGTTCGTGGCGAAGAACCCGATCAGGATGGTGCCGACCAGGCCACCGACGAGGTGCACGCCGACCACGTCGAGCGAGTCGTCGTAGCCGAACTTGTACTTGAGGCCCACGGCGAGCGAGCACAGGACACCGGCGACGAGGCCGATGACGATGGCGCCCCACGAGTCCACCGTGCCGGCGGCCGGGGTGATCGCGACCAGGCCGGCGACGACACCGGAGGCGGCACCCAGCGAGGTGGCGGCGCCGTCACGGAACTTCTCGGTGGTCATCCAGGCGAGCATCGCGACGGCCGTGGCGACCAGCGTGTTGACCCAGGCGCGACCGGCGGTGCCGTCCGCGGCGAGCTCGGAGCCCGCGTTGAAGCCGAACCAGCCGAACCACAGGAGACCGGCGCCGAGCATGACGAACGGCAGGTTGTGCGGACGCATGGCCTCGGTGCCGAAGCCCTTGCGCTTGCCGATCACGAGGGCCAGGGCCAGGGCCGCGGCGCCCGCGTTGATGTGGACGACGGTGCCACCGGCGAAGTCGATCGGCAGCGAGAGGGCCGAGGCGAGCCAGCCGTCGGCGCCGAACATGCCGCCACCCCAGACCCAGTGGGCCAGCGGCGCGTAGACGACGGTGACCCAGATGGCGCTGAAGACGATCCAGGTGCCGAACTTGACGCGGTCGGCGATCGCGCCGGAGATGAGGGCCACCGTGATGACGGCGAACGTGGCCTGGAACCCGGCGAACACGAGGGCCGGGATGCCCATCGCGGTCGTGGGGCTCGCGGCGTTGTCCACCGTGAGGCCGATCAGACCGGCCGGGTTGCCGATGAAGCCGCCGAGGTCGGGGCCGAAGGCCAGACCGTAGCCGTAGACGACCCAGATGAGCCCGGCGACGCCGATCGAGGCGAAGCTCATCATCATCATGTTGAGGACACTCTTGCCCCGCACCATGCCGCCGTAGAAGAACGCCAGGCCCGGCGTCATCAGCAGCACGAGCGAGGAGGCGGTGATCAGCCAGGCGGTGTTGCCCGTATCGAGCTCGAATTCCATCGCGGAAAATGCCTCTCTCCCCGGACCGGTCCTGGTGACTCGGCCCACCGCGACTAACCGTCGCGGGATACCGTTACGCGGGGCCCGCATCGAGGTTACGGATGCGTGACGCAGGCGGGGAGCATGTAAACGTCTTATTTCGAGTCCCACTTGGGCGAATTTTCCGACCCAACCGTGATCGCCCGGTTATTTCGTGGCTATCCGCTTGTAACTTGGCGCTTACACGTACTTCTCACATGGTGGACGGCGACCATTGCCGTGCCATTCCCGGGGGCATTCCTGACCCGAGGTCAGCCCAGGATCCCGTCCACGAACTCCTCGACGTCGAACGGCGCCAGGTCGTCCGGACCCTCGCCCAGGCCGATGAGCTTGACCGGCACGCCGAGCTCCCGCTGCACCTGGACCACGATGCCGCCCTTGGCGGTCCCGTCGAGCTTCGTCAGGACGATGCCGGTCACGCCGGCGACCTCCGCGAAGACCCGCGCCTGGGAGAGCCCGTTCTGCCCGGTGGTCGCGTCCAGCACCAGCAGCACCTCGCTCGGCGCGGCGACCTTGCTGGCCACGCGCACGATCTTGCCGAGCTCGTCCATGAGGCCGGCCTTGTTCTGCAGGCGCCCCGCGGTGTCCACGAGCACGACGTCCGTCTTCTCGTCGCGTCCGCGTGCGACCGCCTCGAAGGCCACCGACGCCGGGTCGGCGCCCTCGCGGTCCGAGCGCACCGTCTCCACGCCCACCCGGTTGCCCCAGGTGGTGAGCTGGTCCGCCGCGGCGGCGCGGAACGTGTCGGCGGCGCCGAGCACCACGCTGCGGCCGTCCGCCACCAGCACGCGGGCCAGCTTGCCGACCGTCGTGGTCTTGCCCGTACCGTTCACGCCCACCACGAGGGTCACCGCGGGCAGGTGCGTGCCGTCCTCGGCGGTGGTCGGCTCGGTGCGCAGCGTGCGGTCCAGCTCGGGCTGCAGGAGCGTCACGAGCTCGGAGCGCAGCAGGTCGCGCACCGCCGCCGGCTCCCGCACGCCCAGCACGCGGACCTTGGTCCGCAGCGCGTCGAGCAGCTCCGTGGTGGGGCCGGCGCCGACGTCCGCGAGGAGCAGCTCCTCCTCGATCTCGTCCCAGTCGTTCTCCGTGAGCGAGTCCCGGGACAGGACGGAGAGCAGCCGGGCGCCGAGCGGCGAGCCGGACCGCGCGAGCCGGTCGCGCAGCCGCACCAGGCGGCCCGCGGTCGGGGCGGGACGTTCCAGGACGGGCGCGGCCTGCGGTGCCGCCGCCTCAGGCTCCGTCGCGGGTTCGGCGGTGGCCGGCTCCGCCGTGGCGGACGGCGCCGTCGTGGGCTCGGCCGTCGGCGCGGCGTCGTCCTGGTCCTGGGTACGCCTGCGCCGTCGGGCGACCAGGACGCCGGCGAGGCCGCCACCACCCGCGAGGACGACGACGGCGGAGATGATCTCGATCCAGGGAAGCTCGTTCACGCCCCAGATTCTTTCATCTCGCGGAGGCCGCCGTGGGAGCCCGGGAGCCCGGCGCGGCCGTCAGGCGGAGTTAGGGTCCCCTAATCTCCGCGTGTAGTGTGACCTCGCCGAGAGAGCCCGAGCGCGACGACCGCGCCGCCTCAGACCCGCGGCCGTGCAGCATCCTTCGTCCGAGAACCCTGAGGAACAACCATGCCCCGCGCAGTTTTCGCGTCCGTCGCCGCCGTCGTCCTGGGCGCCACCCTGCTCACCGGCTGCGGTGCGACCGCCGAGTCCGGCACCGGCGACAACAAGTCCAACGTCGCCACCGGCCAGGAGGGGTTCGACGACGTCCGGGAGCTCGCGGCCCAGCTCGGCACCGACGCCGCCCCCGGCGAGTTCCCGCGCACCGTGCGCAACCTCGTGGCCAACGAGGAGGTGGGCGAGACCGAGATCCCGGCGAAGCCCGAGCGCGTGATCGTGCTCGACACCGGTGAGCTCGACAACATGATCTCCCTCGGCATCGAGCCGGTCGGCATCGCCCACCCCGCGGACGCGGCGATGGCACCCGGCTACCTGGACGTCGGCGACGCCGTGGACCTCGGCGCCTACGACGCCCTGGACCTGGAGCAGATCAAGAACCTCGAGCCCGACCTGATCCTCGGCACGTCGCTGCGGATCGACGACGACGGCCTCAAGAGCAAGCTCCAGGACATCGCGCCGACCGTGCTGTCGCCGCGCCCCGGCGTGCTGTGGAAGGAGAACTTCCTGCTCAACGCCGCGGCGGTGGGCGAGGAGGAGCGCGCCCAGGAGCTGCTGGACGCCTACGAGCAGCGTGCCGACGAGGTGGGCGCCGAGGTCGTGGAGGCGAACGGCGGCGAAGCCCCGACCGTCTCCATGCTGCGGTTCATGGCCGGGCAGATCCGCCTGTACGCCAACGACTCGTTCGTCGGCATCATCCTCGCCGACGCCGGCCTGCCCCGGCCCGAGACCGAGGACATCGCCGACCTCGCCGTCGAGATCTCCGCGGAGGAGATCACCCTCGCCGAGGGCGACTGGCTGCTCTGGGGCACCTACGGCAAGCCCGACGCCACCGAGCAGGCGGCGGTCGTCGACGGCCCCCTGTGGGACCAGGTGCCCGCGGTCGCGGACGGCGGCGTCGTCCGCGAGGTGCCGGACGAGACGTGGTACCTGGGTCTGGGCGTGACGGGGGCCGGGCTGGTGCTCGACGACCTGGAGACCATCGCCGCCGACCAGCGGTGAGCACGTCCCGGACCACGACGCGCAGCGGGACCACGGTCACCGCGATCCTGCTGACCGCGCTCGTGCTGCTCGTCGTCGCGGCGCTGGCCGGCATCACGGTGGGTGCCCGCGTGCTCTCGCCGGCCGAGACGGTCGCGGGGCTCCTGGGCCACGACGGCGTCGCCGCGACCGTCATCTGGGAGCTGCGGCTGCCCCGGACCCTGCTCGGCCTGCTCGTCGGCGTCGCCCTCGGCGTGGCCGGTGTGCTCGCGCAGGCGGTCACCCGCAACCCGCTGGCCGACCCGGGCCTGCTCGGGATCTCCGCCGGCGGCGCCGTCGCGGTGGTCGCCGGCAGCGTGTTCCTCGGCCTCGGTGCGGGCACGCCCCGCGTGCTGCTCGCCCTCGCGGGCGCGGCGCTGGCGACGGCCGCCGTGTACCTGTTCGCGAGCCGGTCGCCCGAAGGGCTCACCCCCGTGAACATGACCCTGGCCGGGATGGCCATGACGGCCTTCCTCGGCGCCGCCGTCTCGGCGACCGTGCTGCTCAGCGCCTCGACGATGGACCAGTACCGGTTCTGGGTGGTGGGGTCGCTGAACCTGCCCGACCCCGCCGTGCTGCTGCCGGCCCTCGTGCCGGCCGTGGTCGGCGGAGTCCTGGCGGTGGTCGTCTCCGGGTCGCTCAACGCGCTCGCCCTCGGCGACGACACGGCGGCGGCGCTCGGCGTCCCCGTGGTGCGGACCCGGCTGCTGGCGGGGGTGGCCGTGGTGCTGCTGTCGGGCACCGCGGTGGCGCTGGCCGGCCCGATCGCCTTCGTCGGCCTGGTCATCCCGCACGTCGCCAGGGCCCTGGTCGGCACCGACGTGCGCCGGGTGCTCGCACTCTCGGCGGTGCTGGGGCCGCTGCTGCTGGTCACGGCCGACGTCGTCGGCCGGCTCGTGGCGCGTCCGGCGGAGGTCCAGGTGGGCGTGGTCACGGCGCTGCTCGGCACGCCCTTCTTCATCTGGCTGACGCGACGCGCGAAGGAGCGTGCCCGATGACCGCCACAGAGCCCACCGGCACAGCCACCAACGCTGTGCGCCGCCTGCTGCCCCGCCCCCGGCCGCGCGGGCGGGTGGTCGCCGCCGTGCTGGGGGCCCTGCTGGTCCTGCTGCTCGTGTCCGTGCTCGCCCTGAGCCTGGGCGACCAGGCCACGGCGCCCGCCGCCCTGTGGCAGGCGCTGCGCGGGCACGGACCGGAGAACACGGTCTACGCCGTGCACGAGGTCCGGCTCCCCCGCGTGGTCCTCGCGCTGGCCGTCGGCGCAGCCTTCGGCGTGGCCGGCGGGCTGAGCCAGAGCGTGCTGCGCAACCCGCTGGCCAGCCCCGACGTGCTCGGCATCAGCGCGGGCGCCTCGGTCGCGGTGGTGGGCGTCATCGCCGTCGGTTCCCTGGGCGGCCCGGTGGGCATCGTTCCGATCCCCGTCGCCGCCCTCGCGGGCGGCCTCGCCGCGGCGGGGCTGATCGCGCTGCTCGCCCGCGACGGCGCCCTGCGGGGCCGCCGCATCCTGCTGGTCGGCATCGCGCTGTCCGCCGCGCTGACCGCCCTGACGCAGTTCCTGCTGACCCGCATCGACGTCTACGACGCGCAGCGCTCCGCGGCCTGGCTCACCGGCAGCCTCAACGCGCGCGGCTGGGGCGAGGCGACGCCCGTCCTGGTGGGGCTGGCCGTGCTGCTGCCCGCGGCGCTCGTGCTGGCCCGCACCAACCGCGCGCTGCTGTTCGAGGACGAGGTCGTGGCCGGCTGGGGCGTACGCCCGGGCCGGGCCCGCGCCGCCCTGCTGGTGATCGCGGTGTGCCTCGCGGCGCTCGCCACGTCGGCCGCCGGACCCGTCGCCTTCGTGGCCCTGGTCGCCGGGCAGGTGGCGCGCCGGGTGGCTGGCGTGCCCGACATCCCGCCGGTCCTGGCGGGGGCGGCCGGCGCCGTGCTCGTGCTGGTCGCGGACACCGTGGCGCGCACGGCGCTGCCCGCACAGCTCCCCGTCGGCGTCCTGACCGGTCTGGTCGGCGCGCCCTACCTGCTGTACCTGCTGCAGCGCCGCCGCTCGACGAGAGGGACCCCCTGATGCCCATCACCGCCACGTCCGCGGCCCGCCTGCGGGCGGATGCCGTCACGCTGGGCTACGGCGACCGGACCGTCGTGCGGGAGCTCTCGCTCGACGTCCCCGACCAGCAGGTGACCGTCGTCGTGGGCCCCAACGCCTGTGGCAAGTCCACCCTGCTGCGCGGCCTCGCCCGCCTCGTGCCGACCACCGGCGGCTCCGTGCTGCTGGACGGCAAGGCCATCTCCGAGCGCCCCACCCGGGAGGTGGCGCGCGTCCTGGGCATGCTGCCCCAGTCGCCCGTGCCGCCCGAGGGGATCACCGTGCGCGATCTCGTCTCCCGGGGGCGCCACCCGCACCAGAGCTGGTGGCACCAGTGGGGCGAGGGCGACACCGAGGCCGTCGAGGGCGCGCTGCGCGCCACGGGCACCGCCGAGCTCGCCGCGCGCGACGTCGACGAGTTGTCCGGCGGGCAGCGCCAGCGGGCCTGGATCGCGATGGCCGTGGCTCAGGAGACCGACCTGCTCCTGCTGGACGAGCCGACCACGTACCTCGACATGGCCCACCAGCTCGACGTCCTGGAGCTGGTCGCCGCGCTCAACCGGGACCACCGCAGGACGGTCGTCATGGTGCTGCACGACCTCAACCTCGCCTGCCGCTACGCGCACCACATCGTGGCCATGCGTGACGGCGAGATCGTCGCCGAGGGCCCGCCCGGCGAGGTGGTGACCCCGGAGCTGCTGCGCGAGGTGTTCTCCGTCGAGGCGACGATCCTCACCGACCCGCGCACCGGGACGCCCGTGATCGTGCCGCACCGCACCGTGCAGGACTGAGGGACCGAGGCCCCCGGACGCGCCTAGCTCGCGGCCTGGGCCGGGCCCGGGTCGGCAGCCGGCGGCTCCTGCGCGACCTTCTGCGCGGAGCGGACCGGCCGCACCGCCCGCAGCTGGCCGGGCACGAGGTTGGCCGGCTTGAGCGGCACGGTGCCCAGCGGCACGTGCAGCGTCTTCTGCGCCTGGTCCCGCGCGCGGTTCAGGACGTCGGTCAGCTCCTCGGCGTCGACGTAGCCCGGCTTGGACTCGATCGTCGCGGCGAAGAACTCGGACATTCCCATGTCCACGGGCGAGGTGTCCGGCTTGACCACGCGCGGCTTGCCGACCCACACGGACGGCGCGCCCACGGCATGGGTCGCGACGGCGGACGCGCCATGACGGCGACCGTCCTTGCGCCGCTGGGCGTCACCGCGCAGGCGAGCGAGGCCCGAACGGAACCATTGAAGGAACGAGAACTCCTCGGTGTTGCTGCTCGAGGGCGCGTCCATCTGACTGGCGACGACGAAGACACCAACGGCCAACACCAAGCACACCACGAGCAGAATGACCGACCACCACATGGGCCTATTGTGTCGTGTCTTGTCCGGTCCCGCCGCGCGGACGGCCGCGACACGCCGTGTGACACGCGCCGTTCCGCCAGGAGAAATCCCTCACACCTGGAGGTTCCCGGCGTCGAGGTGCGAAAAATCACCCTCTACGCCGGGATGCCGCCAAGCGGCAGCACTAGGCGGTGACCGACTCGCGGTCGCCCATGCGCTGGCTGATCAGCGTCGTGACGCCGTCGCCCCGCATGGTCACGCCGTAGAGGGCGTCGGCCACCTCCATCGTGCGCTTCTGGTGCGTGATCACGATGAGCTGGCTGTCCTTCTGCAGCTCCTTGAAGATCTCGATGAGGCGGCCGAGGTTCACGTCGTCGAGCGCGGCCTCGACCTCGTCCATGATGTAGAACGGGCTGGGCCGCGCCTTGAAGATCGAGACGAGGAACGCGACGGCCGCCAGCGACCGCTCGCCGCCGGAGAGCAGCGACAGCCGCTTGACCTTCTTGCCCGCCGGGCGCGCCTCGACCTCGATGCCGGTGGTCAGCAGGTTGTCCGGCTCGGTGAGCGTCAGCTTGCCCTCACCGCCGGGGAACAGGCGGGGGAAGATCTCGAGGAACTTCGCCGCGGTGTCCTGGAAGGCCTCGGCGAAGACCTGCTGCACGCGCTCGTCGATGTCGTCGACGATCTGCAGGAGGTCCTCGCGCGACTTCTTCAGGTCCGCGAGCTGGTCCACGAGGAACTGGTGCCGCTCCTCCAGGGCCGCGAACTCCTCCAGCGCCAGCGGGTTCACCGCGCCGATGCGGGAGAGCGCCCGCTCGGCCTTGGCCAGCCGGGCCTCCTGCTCCTCGCGCACGTACGGGACGGTCCGGTCCGGCTTCGGCGGTCCCGGGACGTCCTCGACGGGGGCCTCCGTGACCTCGCCCTCGACCGGGGCCTCCTCCGGCTCGGCACCGGCCGCCGCGACGATCACCGCGGTGGCCGCGGGGTCGTCGGGCCGGATCCCGGCCTCGTGCAGGGCGCGGGTCCGCGCGATGAGGGCGTCCTCGCGCGCGGCCGCCCCGCGGGGCAGCGCCGGGTCCCCCTCGTAGCGGATGGGGTTGCCCTCCTCGTCCCGCTCGACCACGGCGCGGCGCTTGCGCCCGCGCACCGCCACGTCACCGTCGAACACCGGGACGGGCTGGTGCGGGCCGAACTCCTCGACGAGCACGTCGGGGTCCGTGCCCAGCTCCTCGGTGGCGCGCGTCTGGAGCTGCTCCAGGCGCAGGAGCTGCTGTGCCCGGGCGACCTCGTCGCGGTGGGCGACGTCGGTCAGCTCGCGCAGCTCGGCCGTCAGCGACTCCACGCTCCCCCGCACGGCGACGAGCTGCTCCGACCCGGCGGCGCGCGCCTCCTCGGCGGCCGCCTTGTCGGCGGCGGCCCGGTCCAGCGACCGCGCGATGGACTCCAGCGCCACCGCGACGGCCTGCTGCACCAGCACCGCGCGCGACGCGTCCCGGCGCCGCAGCTCCTCGCGCTCGGCGGCGCGGGCGCGGGCCTCGCGCTCCTGCTCGGCCGCCGCCGCCAGCGCCTGGGCACGGCCGGACACGGCGCGGGCGCGCTCCTCCGCGGTGCGCAGCGCCAGGCGCGCCTCGGTCTCACGGGCGCGCGCGGCCGAGGCGGCCGCGGCGGCCTCGTCGCGCTCCGTCTGCAGCTCGTCGACCGAGCCCTCGTCGTCGGCGGGCTCCTCCTCGGCGATCGTCATGCGCTCGACGAGCGCCTCGAGCTCCATCTCGTCCTCGGCGCGGCGGGACTGCGCCTGGTCCAGAGCGGCCCGGTGCCGGTCGGCCTCGGCCCGGGCGGCACGCGCGGCGGCACCGAGCGACCCGAGCTGCTCGGCGGCGGCCGCGCGGGCGGCGTCGGCCTCCCCGAGCCGGGCGAGCGTCTCGTCGTAGCGCTCCTGGGCCGCCGCGCGCTCGGCGCGGGCCCGCTCCAGGTGCGCCGACCCGTCGATGTCGCGCGCGGCGGCCTCGTCCCGGGCCGCCTTGGCCTCGTCCAGCGCGGACTGCAGGTGCAGCACGCTCGGCGCGGCGGCCGACCCGCCCCAGGCGCGGGTCGCGCCCAGCAGGTCGCCGGCCCGGGTCACGGCGACCACCGGCTGGTCCCGGACCAGCGCGCGGGCGCGGGCGAGGTCGTCCACGACCACGACGTCGCGCAGGATCGTCCGCAGCGCGGCCGCCGCCGGACCCGCGACCTGGACCACGTCGGTGGCCCAGCGGGCACCGGCGGGCAGGTCGACGGCGGGGCGCTCGACCGCGGGAGCCGTCCGGTCCGAGCCCACGACCAGGCTGGCCCGGCCCGCGTCCTCGTCCCGCAGCAGGCGCAGCGCGTCGACGGCCTCGTCCACGCCGGCCACGGCCACGGCGTCGGCCACCGGACCGAGCGCGGCGGCGACCGCGTCCTCGAATCCCGCCTCGATGCCCAGCAGCGCCGCCACCGAGCCCAGGACGCCGGGCTGGTGGGCGGCGAGCAGCGTGCCCGCGCCGTCCTTGCGGTCCAGGCTCAGCTCCAACGCCTCAACCCTGGCGGCCGCGGAGCTGCGGTCCCGCTGCGCCGTCGTCACCTGCTCCTGGAGGTGCCGCACCTCGGCCTTGGCCAGCTCCAGCACCTCGGACGCCGCCTCGTGCGCGACGTCGAGCCCCTCCTCGCCGCCCTCGACCCCGCCGACCTCGGTCTCCAGCGCCGAGAGCTCGCGCGAGGACTCCTCGACGCGCTGCTCGGCCTCCAGCAGGGCGTCGCGCAGCCGGTCGAGCTCCGACTGGGCGGCCTCGACCCGGCTGCGGCGCGCGGCGACCTGGCCGGCGAGGCGCGCGAGGCCCTCGCGGCGGTCCGCGGCGGCGCGCAGGAGGGCGGCGTGCGAACGCTCGGCGGCCTGGGCGGCCGCCTCGGCCTCCGCCCGGACGTCGACGGCGGACTCGACGGTCTCGCGCGCGATGGCGACCTCGGTGGCCAGCTCCTCCTCGCTCGCGCGGGAGCGGGCGGCCTGGGCCTCCAGGTCGTCGGGGTCCTGCCCCTGGTGCGTGGGCTCGGCCGTGCCGAGCAGCCGGGCACGCTCCCCCGCCAGCGACTGCAGGCTGCGCAGGCGCTCCCGGGTCTGGGACAGCGCGAAGACGGTGTCGCCGGCCTGGCTGACCTGCTGCGACTCGGCCGACGTCGCCGCCTCGAGGCGGGCCAGCAGGCCGCGCGCCTCGGTCAGCGCCGCCTCGGTCTCGGCCTGCCGCTGCTTGAGCGACCGCTCGTCCGCGCTCTCCTGCTCGAGCTGCGCGGTGAGCTGGGCCAGGTCGTCGGCCAGCAGGCGCGACTTCGCGTCGCGCAGGTCGCGCTGCACGGTCTGTGCCTTGCGGGCCGCCTCGGCCTGCCGGCCGAGCGGCCCGAGCTGGCGCCGCAGCTCGGCCGTCAGGTCACCCAGGCGGGCCAGGTTGCCCTGCATCGCGTCGAGCTTGCGGAGCGCCTTCTCCTTGCGCTTGCGGTGCTTGAGGACGCCCGCGGCCTCCTCGATGAAGCCGCGGCGCTCCTCGGGGGTCGCGCGCAGCACGGCGTCGAGCTGGCCCTGGCCCACGACGACGTGCATCTCCCGGCCGATGCCGGAGTCGCTCAGGAGCTCCTGGATGTCCAGCAGGCGGCAGCTGCTGCCGTTGATCGCGTACTCGGAACCGCCGCTGCGGAACAGCGTGCGGGAGATCGTGACCTCGGTGTAGTCGATCGGCAGCGCGCCGTCGGTGTTGTCGATCGTCAGCGCCACCTCGGCGCGGCCCAGGGGCGCGCGGCCGGACGTGCCCGCGAAGATGACGTCGTCCATCTTGCCGCCGCGCAGCGACTTGGCACCTTGCTCGCCCATGACCCAGGAGAGCGCGTCGACCACGTTGGACTTGCCGGAGCCGTTCGGGCCCACCACGCAGGTGATGCCCGGCTCGAGCTCGAGGGTGGTCGCCGACGCGAAGGACTTGAAGCCCCGGAGCGTGAGCGTCTTGAGGTGCACGCGGTGAGCCTAACTGTGAACGCGGTCTGAACGTCGGACGTACCGCCGAGATACGCCGAAGCGGCACCCGGATGCTTCGGCAGGGTGCCGCTTCGACGGACGTGCGGTGCGGGGCCGGTCAGCCCAGCTCGGGGAACCAGAGGGAGATCTCGCGCGCCGCCGACTCCGCGGAGTCGGAGCCGTGCACGAGGTTCTGCTGCACCTTGGTGCCCCAGTCGCGGCCCAGGTCGCCGCGGATCGTGCCGGGGGCGGCGTCGGTCGGGTTGGTGGCCCCGGCCAGGGAACGGAAGCCGGGGATCACGCCCTGGCCCTCGGCCACGACGGCCAGGACCGGGCCCGACATCATGAACTCGACCAGCGGGGCGTAGAACGGCTTGCCCTCGTGCTCGGCGTAGTGTGCGGCCAGCAGCTCGGTCGTGGCGTCCTTCAGCTGCACGGCGCGCAGCGTGTAGCCCTTGGCCTCGATGCGGCGCAGGATCTCGCCGGACAGGCCGCGGCGCACGCCGTCCGGCTTGACGAGGACGAGGGTGCGCTCGGCCACGGGCTGCGTCGAGGCCTCCGTGGGCAGGGTCTTCTCTGCGACGTCGGTCATGGCCCAACCTTATCGGGACCGCGCGCCCTCCCCGAACGTGTCAGACGCTCGGGTCACCGGGGTGACCTGAGCGTCTGACACCTGCCGTCAGGGCGTGTTCGGGGCCGTCTCGGGGTGCGCGGCGTCGTACTCCGCCCGCTCCCGGTCCACGCGCGCGCCGAGCCGCAGCGCGTAGAACCACAGCACCACGAAGATCCCGCCGACGAAGTACATCATCGGCAGCAGCAGCCCCATGGCGAGCACCGGCAGCTGGGCAAGGGTGCCCGCCGCCCGGCCCGTCGTCGTGCCCTGGGCCCGCGACAGGATCACGAGCACCACGCACAGCACCCCGCCCAGCGCCCAGATCGCGGCCCCCGACTCGATGCGCAGCGGCCCGCGCCCGAACTCCGAGTCGCGCAGGGCCCACACCACCAGGGTCGCGAACAGCACGAGGAACACCTCGAGCAGCAGCGTGGTGGACGTGAACTGCACCAGCGCGGACTTCTTGGGCTTGATGCGGTCGCCGGGGGCGGGTCGGTCCTTGCTCACCGGTTCAGGATATCCGTCCCCGTGCGGTCTCCGTCCCGGCCCGCGTCCCGGCCGGCGTCGTGCGCGGCGTCGCCGTCCAGGACGGCGACCCCGGCTCCCGCGGCGGCAGGCTCCGTCGCGCCCTCCATGACGGCCTCACCGCGGGCGACCATGCCGGCCTGGTCGGACAGCTTGACCTCCTTGAGGAACAGCGCGAGCACGAGGCCGACGACGACCAGCGGCACGAGGTACCAGAACGCCGGGGCGAGCGAGTCCGCGAAGGCGTCGACCACGCCGCTGCGCAGCGGCTCGGGGAGCTGCTGGACGATCTGCGGCGTCAGGCCGGAACCACCGCCCGCGGGGGCGGCGCCCTCCGGGAGCCCCGCGAAGAGCTCCCCCAGGTTGTCCGTCAGGCGCGAGGTGAACACCGTCGTGAACGCCGCGGTACCCACCGCGGCGCCGATCTCCCGGAAGAAGTTGTTCGACGACGTCGCGGTGCCCAGCTCGTGCGGGTCCACCGAGTTCTGCACCGCGAGCACGATGGTCTGCATGATCAGGCCCATGCCGGCGCCGAGCACGAAGATCATGGCGCCGAACAGCCACAGCGACATACCACCCTCGAGCCGGGTCAGCCAGATCATGCCGAGGATCGTGATCGCGAGGCCCGCCACCGGGAACATCTTGTAGCGGCCCGTCCTCGAGATCGCGAAGCCGGAGACGATCGACGTCAGCATCACGCCGGCCATCATCGGGAGCATCAGCAGGCCGGACTCCGTGACGCCCGCCCCGGCGGACATCTGCAGGAACGTCGGGAGCATCGCCATGGCGGAGAACATGCCCATGCCGAGCACCAGGCCGATGAGCGTGGTGATGGTGAACGTGCGGTTCTTGAACAGCCGCAGCGGGATGAGCGGCTCCGCCACGCGGTTCTCGATGAAGATGAAGAGACCCACGAGCACCACGGTGGCGAGCAGCAGGCCGAGCAGCGTCGGGTCGGACCAGTCGTAGCCGTCGTTGCCGAGCGACTCCCAGCTCGTCAGGAGCACGATGCCGGTGGTGCCGAGCGCCATGGTGAGGATGCCGCCCCAGTCGGTGGGCCGGCTCGAGCGGTGCGAGGGCAGCTTGAGCGCGAAGTAGGCGATGAACCACGCGGCGATGCCGATCGGCACGTTGATCCAGAAGGTCCAGCGCCAGCCGGGACCGTCGGTGAGCCAGCCGCCGAGCAGCGGGCCGGCGACGGCGGAGATGCCGAACAGGGCGCCCATCGGGCCCATGTACTTGCCGCGGTCGGACGCCGGGATGATGTCGGCGATGATCGCCTGCGACAGGATCATCAGGCCACCGCCGCCCAGGCCCTGCACGGCGCGCCAGGCCACGAGGGCCTCGAACGACTGCGCCATGCCGCCGCCGAGCGACGCGACGACGAACAGGCCGACCGCCACGAGGAACGGCCAGCGCCGGCCGTAGAGGTCGCCGAACTTGCCGTAGAGCGGCATCGCGATGGCGATCGCAAGGATGTAGGCGGTGATGACCCAGCCCTGGTGCTCCACGCCGTTCAGCTCGCCCACGATGGTGGGCATGGCGGTGCCGACGATGGTCTGGTCCAGCGAGGACAGGAACATGGAGGCCATCAGGGCCCCGAAGATCAGCCAGATCGTGCGCTGGTTGAGTACTACCAGCGGCTTGTCGGGCGCCGTGGTCACGGCGTGGCTCATGGAGGTGCCTTTCTGGGGGTCAGGTCGAGCGAGGAGGGGGTTCAGGAGACGAGGTCGGCCGAGACGAGGTCGACGAGCTGCGCGACGGCAGCGGGCAGGTGGTCGGCCGGGTTGCCGGTGTAGCCGGCGTGCTCCCAGGCGACGAGCGCGGTGCGCAGCATGAGCAGGACGAGCATCGTGAGCAGCTCGGCGTCCGTGGTGAACGGGGCGGTCGCGCGGCGGGCCTCGAAGAGCTCGCCGAGCCGGCTCTTGTGCCGGTCCATCCAGACCACGTGGCGGCGCAGCAGGGCCGGCTCCTGCTGCATGAGGTCCATGGCCCGCATGACCCGGTCGTGGGCCTCGCCGGCCGGCGCGAGCAGGGCTGCGACCACGACCTGGAGGTCGGACAGCAGGCGGCCCGTCGGGCCGCCCTCGACGAAGGTGCGGATGACGTCCTCCGGCAGGCCGGTGTCCTCCGCGCCGAGCACCGCGTCGTCCTTGGACTCGAAGTAGTTGAAGAACGTGCGGGGCGAGACGCCCGCCTCCGCGCTGATCATCTCGACCGTCACGGCGTCGAGGCCGTGCTCGGCGACGAGGTTCTGGGCCGCGTCGATCAGGGCCGCGCGCCGCGCGCGCTTCTTGCGCTCGCGCAGGCCCTGCTCGGCGGGCGAGCCCTCCAGCGCGGACACGAACTCGCGCAGGTCCGGGCTGGATCCGGACTCAGCGGGCGCGACGGTCTCGCGCGACGAGGTGGGGGCCATGCGTCAATTCTTGCACCCCGCGCAAAAATTCATCAACTGCAAAAAGATGAGACCGCGCTCACACCTCGCCGAACCCGGACTCGATCATCTCCACGACGGTCGCCACGGCCTCCGTGGCGCCGTCGCCGGTGGCCTCCACGCGCAGCTCACGCCCCCGCGTGGCGCCCAGCGCCATGAGCTGGAGCACGCTGGAGGCGTCCACGCCGTCGATGGTCACGCTCGCACCCAGCTCGGCAACCTTGCGCGACACCAGCGCCGCCGGGCGGGCGTGCAGGCCCAGCGGGTTGCGGACGGTCACGGTGCGCGCGCCCTCGGGCTCCCCGGCCGACGGCGGCTCGGCCGCCCCGGGCGACTGCGCGGCCTCGATCGCCGCGAACATCCCGATCGCCGCGTTCGCCGACGCCAGCACGGCGTCCCGGTCCGCCCCGCCGTGCGCCGTCACGGCCGCGGCCACCGCGCCCTCGACGAACGGCGCGCGCGCCAGCACCGCGTGCTCGGCCAGCGTGTCGTCCAGCTCCAGGGCCGCCTCGACCGTCAGCACCGAGGACCCGAGGTCCCCGAGCACGACGACGCCGCCTCCGGCGGCACCGGCGCCCGCACCGGCGTCGGCCAGGACGACGAGGACCTCTTCCAGGGTCTGCTGGATCGCGTCGAGCGAGGTGCCCAGCCCGCCGTCGGGCCCGCCTCCCACGCCGCGGACCAGGACGTCGGGCGCCATCTGCCCGGCGAGCTCCGCCGCCCCGCGGGCCAGCTCGGCGGAGTGCGAGACGAGGACCAGCGCGACCCGCGCCGTCATGCCGCGCCGCGGGGGTCGGCGGACTCGGGACCGGCGAGGGCGGCGGCCAGCGCCGCGCCCAGGACCAGTGCGGTGGAGCGCGCGCCCGGGTCCTCGTGACCGGCGCTGCGCTCACCGAGGTACGAGGCTCGGCCCTTGGTCGCGACCATCGGGATGGTGCCCGTCGCCGCCTTGTCGGCCGCCTCGGCCGCCGCGCGCAGCACGTCCACCTCGGAGCCGCCGTCGCCCGACGCGGCCTCGGCCGCGTCGACCGCCGCCTGCCACGCGTCGACCATCGTCTTCTCCCCCACCGTCGCCTTGCCGCGCGAGGACACGCCCTCGAGCGCGGCCTCCAGCACCGCGACGACGGCCGGCGGGTCGATCTGCGGGCGGCCCGAGACCTTCGCCGCGCGCAGGTACGCCGTGCCGTACAGCGGGCCGGACGCGCCGCCCACCGTGGACATCAGCGTGGTCGCCACGAGCTTGAGCACGTCACCGACGGTCCGCTCGTCCGCGGTGCCGGGCTGGGCCGCCGGGTCGTCGAGCCGCGCCACCACCGCGTGGAAGCCGCGATGCATGTTCTCGCCGTGGTCGCCGTCGCCGATCTGCCGGTCGAGCTCCGTGAGCTCGTCCTTCGCGTCCGCGATCGCGTCCGCCGTGCGGCGCACCCATCGCTCCGCCCAGTCCGCGTCCAGCGCCATGTCTCGGAACCCTTCTTGTCTCACCACCGGAGTGCTGCAGTGTTCACCGGCGCGTCCCAGAGGGCCTCCAGCTCGTCGTCCAGCCGGAGGACGGTGACCGATGCCCCCTGCATCTCGAGGGACGTCACGTAGTTGCCCACCAGCGACCGGGAGACCGTGACGCCGCGCTCCTCGAGAAGGCGCCGCGCTCGACCATAGACCACGTAGAGCTCGGAGAGCGGGGTGCCGCCCATACCGTTGACGAACAGCAACACTCGGTCGCCGCCGTCCAGGGCCAGGTCGTCGGCCACGGGGGTCAGGAGCATCTCCGTGACCTGGTCGGCGCCGACCGCGGGCACACGGTGGCGGCCGGGCTCGCCGTGGATGCCGATGCCCACCTCGATCTCGTCGTCGCCCAGGTCGAAGCTGGGCCGACCCACGTGCGGCACGGTGGGCGCGGCCAGGGCGACGCCCATGGTCCGGACGTTCGCGATCACACGCTCGGCGACGGCCTTCACGCCGGCGAGGTCGACGCCGCGGGCCGCGGCGGCACCCGCGATCTTCTCGACGGCCACCGTTCCCGCCACCCCGCGCCGGCCGGCGGTGTAGAGCGAGTCCTCGACGGCGACGTCGTCGTTCACGAGCACGGAGGCGACCTCGACGCCTTCGGCCTCGGCGAGCTCGACCGCGGTCTCGAAGTTCAGCACGTCGCCCGTGTAGTTCTTGACGATCGTGAGCACCCCGGCACCGCCGTCCGCCGCCTGGATCGCGGGCTGGATCTGGTCCGGCGTCGGCGAGGTGAACACGGCGCCCGGGACGGCGGCGTCGAGCATGCCGTCCCCGACGAAGCCCGCGTGCAGGGGCTCGTGCCCCGACCCGCCACCGCTGACCAGGCCGACCTTTCCGGTGACCGCGCCTCCGGCGCGGCTGACGTAGACGGGCGACGTACTGACCTGCACCAGCTCGGCGTGCGCGAGCGCGAAGCCGGCCAGGGAGTCGGCGACGGCGTCCGCGGGATCGTTCAGCAGCTTCTTCACGGCGACCTCCTCGCGGGACTGTGCGGCCCGGCGACGGCGCCGGGCCCGCGAACACGTCCCCTGGGGTTCATGTAACACCACGCCGGCCCGGGTCGTACAGGAGAGGCGGTGCCGGGCGGAGAGGTCACCCGGGTGACCTCGGCCAGGACCGACGCCGTGTGGCCCCGTCGTCTGCTGCCCCGCCGTGAGCCCGGCGTCCGCGCCGATGGTCCCAG